>NZ_VNIM01000037.1 GCF_007785815.1 Alterirhizorhabdus solaris
CGCGATAGGGCGCGGGGATCGCCGCCGAGCCGGGCAGCGACATGCCCAGCGCCTCGGCCAGCGAGTTCATCGTCGTGGCGGTGCCCATCGTGTTGCAATAGCCGGTGGAGGGCGCGGACGAGGCGACCAGCTTGATGAAGCCGGACTGGTCGAGTTCGCCGGCCGCCATCAACTGCCGCGCCTTCCACACGATCGTACCGGAGCCGGTCCGCTCGCCCTTGTGCCAGCCGTTGAGCATCGGGCCGACCGACAGCGCGATCGCCGGGATGTTCACCGTGGCCGCCGCCATCAGGCAGGCCGGCGTGGTCTTGTCGCAGCCGATCGTCAGGACAACGCCGTCGAGCGGATAGCCGTAGAGGATCTCGACGAGACCGAGATAAGCGAGATTGCGGTCAAGGCCGGCGGTGGGGCGCTTGCCGGTTTCTTGAATCGGGTGGACGGGAAATTCGAGCGGAATGCCGCCCATTTCGCGAATGCCCTCTCGCACGCGCTCCGCCAGCACCAGATGGTGGCGGTTGCAGGGGGAGAGGTCGCTGCCGGTCTGCGCGATGCCGATGATCGGGCGACCGGATTGAAGCTCTTCGAGGCTGATACCGAAGTTCAGATAGCGCTCCAGATAGAGCGCGGTCATGTCTATGTTGTCGGGATTGTCGAACCAGGCGCGCGAGCGGAGCCTGGACTTGATTTCGGGCGAAGCGGTCATCTGGAATCCGTCAGCGGGCGGTGGAGAGGCGGTAGATCATGACGTGCCGATACGGCTTGCCGGGATCCACGCGGGCGGAGACGAACGCCGGCTGGTTCGGCGCATCGGGGAATTTCTGCGGCTCCAGCGCGATGCCGTCACCCATCCGGTAGACGTGGCCGCCCTTGCCGATGAAGGTGCCGTCGAGGAAATTGCCGGTATATACCTGCAGCCCCGGCTCGGTGCTCAGAACCTCGAGGACGCGGCCGGATTTCGGATCCTCCAGCCGGGCCGCAAGCTGCGGCGTGGCGGTGGTCCCTTTATCGAGGGCGAAATTATGATCGTAGCCACGGCCGAAGCGGATTTGCTCGTCGCGCCCGTCACGGATGCCGTTGGCCAATATCCGCGCACGGCGGAAATCGAAGATGGTGTTCGCGACGGGGCGGCGTTCGCCCGTCGGGATGAGCGCGGCGTCGACCGGGGTATAGGTTGCGGCCGGGATCGTCAGCGTGTGGAAGGTGACACCCTCGGGCGAACCCTCGCCGGCCAGGTTGAAGATCGCATGATTGGTCATGTTGATGACGGTCGGCTGCGTCGTCGTTGCGGCAAAGGTGATGGTGAGCGCGCCTGTTTCGTCGAGTGCGTAGGTGACGGTCACGTCGAGCGCCCCTGGGTAGCCGAGATCGCCATCGGGGCTGCGATGCTTCAGCACGACGGTCGCGGACGCACCGCTGGCGATCGATGCGATCGTCCAGTTCTGCTTGTCGAACCCCTTGCCGCCACCATGCAGGGAATTGACCTTGTCGTTCAGCGGCAGCTGGTACGTCTTGCCCTCGAGCGCGAATTTTCCGCCGGCGATGCGGTTGGCGTACCGGCCGATGGTAGCGCCGAAATAATTGGGATGTGCCTCGTAGGATGCCGCATCGTCATACCCGAGGATAACGTCGGCCGGCCTGCCGGTTCGGTCCGGCCCGATCAGCGACTGCAGCGTTGCGCCGTAGGTAAGGATGCGCGCGGATACGCCGTGCGCATTGGACAGGGTGACGGCCTCGACCTTGCTGCCGTCGGCCAGTTTGCCGGCAGCCGCGCGCCGCGCATCCGCCGCCCACGCATGCTCCGGGCCTACCGCCAGCGCCATTATCGCCGCTGCCGCCCACACTGCGTTGAACGCCTTCTGCATCACCCGCCCCCGTTGCCCGAACGCCGTTGACGCGCCTCGCTACCTTATCTAGTCCGACAATCCAGCAAAGAGCAAGATGTTCGCGCCTGCGGCCGTATCGGCTCGGCTCTGGCAAGCGAATCGGGGAGGGACGTATGGCGGGACCAGTCAACGGATCGGCAGCCGTTCTGCGCGATGCTGCCCCTTTGGGCACGAACTACCGGCCGGCGCTGACGCTGCTGGCCAGCCTGTTCTTCATGTGGGGCTTCATCACCGTCATCAACAACACGCTGCTGCCGCACCTGCGCAGCGTGTTCGAGCTCAGCTACACGCAGACGACGCTGATCGAGAGCACCTGGTTCATCGCGTATTTCTTCGCATCGATTCCGTCGGCCAAGCTGATCGAGCGGATCGGCTATCAGCGGGCGATGGTGGCGGGGCTCGGCATCATGGCCGCCGGCGCGCTGCTGATGATTCCGGCAGCGCGGCTCCCTTCCTATGGTGTCACGCTCGCCGCGCTGTTCATCATCGCGAGCGGCATCACGCTGCTCCAGGTTGCCGCCAATCCTTATGTAGCCGTCGTCGGATCGCCTGAAACCGCCTCGTCGCGGCTGAATCTGGTACAGGCGTTCAACTCGCTCGGCACGACGCTAGCGCCCTTGTTCGGCGGCTATCTGATCCTCGGGCGCTCCACCTCGGGGACCAGCGGGCCGGGGGCGGCGACGCTGACGCAGGCGGAACGGCTAGCCGATGCGCAATCGGTGCAACTGCCCTATCTGATCGTGGCCGTGGCGCTGATCGTGCTGGCGATCGTGATCGCGCGCTTCCCGCTGCCGGCGCTCGGCAACGCGACGCGGCGTTCGGCGAAGGCCGAGCGCAAGGGGCTGTCGCTATGGAGCCACCGCAACCTCGTGCTCGGCGTGCCAGCGATCTTCATCTACCTAATCGCCGAGATCGGCGTCTCGAACTTGTTCATCAACTTCGTGTCGCAGCCGGAGATCGGCAACCTCACGCACGAGCAGGCGTCTCATTATCTGTTCCTGCTGTGGGGCGGGATGATGCTGGGGCGCTTCGTCGGCAGCGTGCTGATGCAGAAAGTCGCGGCGGAACGGGTGCTCGGCTTCGTCAGCCTGTGCGCGTGCGCGGTGATGCTGGTGGCGACCTTTACGAGCGGCCATGTCGCGATGTGGGCGCTGATCTCGGTCGGCCTGTTCCACTCGATCATGTTCCCGACGATCTTCACGCTCGCCATCCGGGGACTGGGGCCGCTGACAGAGGAGGGGTCCGGCCTGCTCGTCATGGCGATCGCGGGCGGGGCGCTGGTGATCGTGCAGGGCTGGCTGGCCGATACCTACGGCCTGCAATGGTCGTTCCTGCTGACCGCTGCGTGCGAACTTTATGTCTTGTTATACGCGGCTTGGGGATCGCGGCCGACGGCCGCGCTGCCGCCGCCCGAAGTGGTACGCTAGACCGGATCGGTCCGCATGGCGATGCTGGTATCGTCCAGCGCGAGATCGACCAGCATCCGCATGGCGGCGCCGGCTGCGTCGGCATCGCCAGCCAGAATCGCCTCATAGACTCTCGCATGATCCGGGATCGGATTGCGCGGGAGGGCGCGGGACCGCTGCTTGTATTGCGTGGTCCAATGCACCGCCGCGCCGATGCTGGCGCTGAGCACCATCATCGCGGCGTTGCGGGTGGCGCGCAGGATGGCGTTGTGGAAATCCCGATCGGCGGCGCGGCCCGCCTCTGTTGCCAGCGTATGGCGACGCATGCCGGCAAGCGCATCCTTTATCGCCTTTAGATCACTGCGGTCGCGCCGCTCCGCTGCGAAGCGGGCGGCAGCGGGTTCGACGACGCCGCGAAGCTCGAACAGCTCACGGACGAACGCTTCGTCCGGCTCGCCGGCAAAGGCCCAGGCCAGCACGTCCGGATCGAGCAGGTTCCAGCGATCGCGCGGCAGCACGCGGGTGCCCGCCTTTGGGCGGCTTTCGATGAGCCCCTTCGCCGTAAGAACCTGGACCGCCTCCCGATAGGCGCCGCGAGAGACGTCGAGCGCTTCGGAAAAGGCGACCTCGCTTGACAGGACATCGCCCGGCGCGAACGCGCCCGAGAGGATAGCGGTGCCGAGCTTGTGCGCGATTGCGCCGTGCAGCCGGCGGCCCGTGCCGCGCGGCGCCCGGGGTGCCACCCCGGCAGCTTCCGGCGGATTGCTGGCAGTTTCTGGCGGATCGCCGGCGGGTTCGGGTTCTTTGTCGGTCATGCTGATCTCCAGCGCGTACCGCTAACAGCGCGGGGGCGATCGTGGAACGAGAGATTGCCTTATCGCGGTCGCGTATTTAAGTCGGAGTATAAGGAGAAGGTGATGACCGATCAGAGCAAGCTTGTGCGAGCCACGGCTCCTGCCCTGCATTCTATCGACGCGCAGACAGGCGCGATCGTCAGCGACGCTTTCGCGGTTCACGGTTTCGATGATGTCGCGGCCGCTTGCGCCGCCGCCGAGGCGGCGTTCGATATCTACCGCGCGACCGATCGGGCGACGCGCGCCGCCTTCCTCGACCGGATCGGCGACGAGATCGTCACGATCGGCGACGTGCTGATCGAGACTGCCGTGCGCGAGAGCGGCCTGCCGCGCGCGCGTCTGGAGGGCGAGCGCGGCCGTACTGTCGGCCAGCTCAGGTTGTTCGCCGATGTGGTGCGGCGGGGCGAGTGGCTCGGCCTGCGCATCGATCCGGCACTGCCGGATCGTCAGCCCGCGCCACGCCCCGATTTGCGGCTCCGGATGGTGCCGCTGGGGCCGGTCGCGGTGTTCGGCGCATCCAATTTCCCGCTCGCTTTCTCGACGGCCGGCGGCGACACGGCATCGGCGCTGGCGGCGGGTTGCCCGGTGGTGGTGAAGGGGCATCCGGCGCACCCCGCGGCAGGCGCGCTGGTGGCGGAGGCGATCCGGCGCGCGGTTTCCGCCAGTGGTTTGCCCGAAGGCGTGTTCTCGCATCTCGTCGGCGCGGGCAATGCGCTCGGCGCGGCACTGGTGCAGGATCCCCGTATCGCCGCCGTCGGCTTCACCGGCTCGCGCGGCGGCGGCCTCGCACTCGTCAAACTGGCGCAGGCGCGGCCGGTGCCGATCCCGGTGTATGCCGAAATGTCGAGCATCAACCCGGTGGTGCTGTTGCCGCATGCGCTGGCCGCGCGCGGCGCGGCGCTGGGTTCGGCGTTCGTCGGTTCCCTGACGATGGGAGCGGGACAGTTCTGCACCAATCCCGGGCTGGTGTTGGCGATGGAGGGGGAGGGGCTGGACGTCTTCGTCACTGCCGCCGTCGCGGCACTGCAGGCGAGCGTCGGCGCGACGATGCTGACGGGCGGCATCCACGCGGCTTATGGGCAGGGCGTCCAGGCGCTCGCAGCACATGAGGATGTTGAAACTCTCGCGCAGGGGCAGGCGGGCGAGGGCGTGGCCGCTGGCCGCGCCGCGTTGTTCGCGACTGATGCGGCCGCCTTCCTGCGCGACGAGGCGCTGGGGCATGAGGTGTTCGGCGCATCCTCGCTGCTGGTGCGCTGCCGCGATGCGGATGAATTGCGCGATGTGCTGGCAAAGGTGGAGGGGCAGTTGACCGCGACACTGCAGATGGACGCCGAGGACGAAGCGCTCGCGGCGACGCTGATCCCGATCCTTGAGCGCAAGGCCGGCCGCATCCTCGCCAATGGCTGGCCGACGGGCGTGGAGGTGACGCATGCGATGGTCCATGGCGGGCCCTATCCGGCGACGTCCGATGCGCGCACGACATCCGTCGGCAGCCTGGCGATCGATCGCTTCCTGCGGCCGGTGTCTTACCAGAATCTGGCGAGCGCGCTGCTGCCCGCCGAACTACGCGATGGGACGGCGAACGATGTGCCGGTGTTGATCGACGGCAAGCGCAACTGAGATGAACGCTATGCGCCGCCGCCCCGGAGCGGGCGCGGCGAAAGGGAGGATAGGATGAGCCTGCGCCTGTTGCAGCATCGCAAACCAAGCGGTGCGCGTTCGGTGATCGCCACTTTCGACGATCGGGCCGCGTTCGTGCCGGGTGTCGAGACGGTCGTCGCCCTGGCATCGCGGGCGATCGCGGCGGGCACCGATCTGGTCGGGGCGGTGGCGGCATGCGGCGCGGGGGATGCGGTCGATCTGGCGGCCGAGTTCGCCGCCGGGACGATCATCGCCCCGATCGACCATGCCGATCCGGCGCATCTGGTGTTGTCCGGCACCGGGCTGACCCATCTCGGATCGGCCGAGGGGCGTGACAAGATGCACCGCGCCGCTGCCGCCGCCGAAGCCAAGACGGATTCGATGCGGATGTTCCTCGAAGGGGTCGAAGGCGGCAAGCCCGTGGCCGGGCAGGCGGGGCAGCAGCCGGAATGGTTCTACAAGGGCGATGGCTCGCAGCTCGTCGCGCCGGGCGCGCCGCTGACCATGCCGGCCTTCGCCCAAGATGGCGGCGAGGAACCGGAGCTGGCCGGCGTCTATCTGATCGGGCCGGACGGCACGCCGTTCCGGCTCGGCATCTGCCTCGCCAACGAGTTCAGCGATCATGTGACCGAACGGCACAATTATCTGTGGCTGGCGCATTCCAAGCTGCGGCAGGCGGCGCTGGGGCCGGAACTGCTGGTCGGCGCGCTGCCCGATCATGTCGAGGGGATGAGCCGAATCCGCCGGGGGGATGCGGTGCTGTGGGAAAAGCCATTTCTTTCGGGCGAGTCGAACATGTCGCACAGCTTCGCCAATCTGGAGGCGCATCATTTCAAATATGCGCTGTTCCGCCGGCCGGGCGACATCCACGTCCATTTCTTCGGCACAGCGACGCTCTCCTTCTCGGACGGCGTGAGCACGCAGGCGGGTGACGTGTTCGAGATCGAGGCGGCACCCTTCACGCTGCCGCTGCGCAATCCGCTGGCGCGCGCCGAGGCTGCGGCCGTTTCGGTCCAGGCGTTGTGAGCGACGCGCCGATCCGCATCGCCGTCGCGGGCATGGGCAAGATCGCGCACGATCAGCATCTGCCCGCGATCGCAGGTGATCCGGGCTTCACCCTTGCCGCGACGGTGAGCCGCAGCGATGCCCGCGTGGCGGGCGTGCCGCACTACCGATCGTTGCAGGCGTTGCTCGACGACGACGGTGTGGCGGTGGATGCGGTGGCGCTCTGCACGCCGCCGCAGGTGCGCTACGATTTCGCCGCGATGGCGCTGGCGCGGGGCCGCCATGTGTTCCTCGAAAAACCGCCGGGGGCGACGCTGGCCGAGGTGGCGGCGCTCGAACGCCATGCGGCGGATGCGGGTGTGACTTTGTTCGCGAGCTGGCATTCACGCTTCGCTGCGGGTGTGGAACCCGCGCGGGCGTGGCTCGCCGATCGCCGGATCGACCGGGTAAGCGTCGTCTGGCGCGAGGATGTGCGCGTGTGGCATCCAGGGCAGGCGTGGATCTGGGAGCCGGGTGGCCTGGGCGTGTTCGATCCGGGAATCAATGCGCTGTCCATCGCGACCCGCATCCTGCCGCGCCCCTTCTTCCTGCAATCGGCCACGATGGCGATGCCGGCCAACCGAGCGGCGCCGATCGCCGCCGACCTGCACTTCCGCGATACTGCCGGGGCGCCGATCGAGATGGATCTCGACTGGCGCCAGACCGGCCCGCAAAGCTGGGACATCATCGTCGAGACGGATGCCGGCACCTGCCGACTGTCGGGAGGCGGGGCGACGCTGACGGTGCCGGGCGGCACTGAGCGGGGGGAGGACCGCGAATATGCCGGACTCTACGCCCGGTTCGGTGCGCTGGTCCGCGCCGGCGCCAGCGACGTGGATACGTCACCGCTGCGGCTCGTCGCCGATGCCTTCCTTCGCGCCCGCCGCGAGATCGTCGAACCGTTCGAGGATCAGAGCCGGTGACATTTCGACGGCCCGATTCCGATATGGTCGGCGGCGGCCAGCCGTGCGGCGGGCTGCCCGGCAGCGCGGCCGGTTCGATATTGCGAAGACGATCGCACTGGCGATTTGAAGATATCCACACTTGATGCCGGGCCGATGGCACTGGACGATAGATCGACGAGAGAGGGGATTTCAGGATGTACGGGACCGTTTCACAACAAGCGCGCTTCCTTCTGGGCGGCGCGGCGGCCATTGCGCTCGCGGTTGCCACTCCTTCTTTTGGGCAGACGGCTGCAACGCCGGTCGTCACACCGGCGGCCGCGTCAACCGCTCCGGGGACGCTGACCATCCAGGCCGACAAGCCCGGCGCGGTCATAAATCGCGACATCTTCGGTCAGTTCGCCGAGCATCTCGGCCTCGGCATCTATGACGGAGTATGGGTCGGCAAGGGCTCGAAGATCCCCAACGTGCGCGGCATCCGCAGCGACGTGGTGGATGCGCTGAAGGCGATCAAGGTGCCCGTCGTCCGCTGGCCCGGCGGTTGTTTCGCGGACGAATATCATTGGCGCGACGGCATCGGCCCGGCGGCCAAGCGCCGCACGACGGTGAACGCCAACTGGGCCAACGCGGTCGAGCCGAACAGCTTCGGCACCGATGAGTTCATGGACTTCGCCCAGCAGATCGGCTCGGAGGCGTACATCTCGGTCAACGTCGGGTCCGGCACGGTGCAGGAGGCGTCCGACTGGCTGGACTATATGACCGGCGTCGCGCCGTCGTCCGCTGCCGGTGAGCGCGCCGCCAACGGCCACAAGGCGCCGTACAAGGTCAAGTATCTCGGCCTCGGCAATGAGATGTGGGGCTGCGGCGGCCCCTATACGGGCGAGGAATATGTGACGAAGATGAAGATCTTCGCGCATTTCGTCCACAACCAGAACCCGGATCAGGCGCCGCCGAAGGTCGATTTCGCGGCGATCGCGAAGGATCTGATGACGGGCAAGGCCATGGACTCGCTGCCCGCCAACCCCAACGGCATGAAGCGCATCGCCGGCGGGCCGAACAGTGCCGATCCGTCCTATACCGAGATCATCATGAAGGCGTGGAAGGCACGCAGCCCGATCTACTGGGACATCGACGGCATCTCGCTGCACCAATATACCTGGGGCTCGCTGCCGTTCAACGAGCCGGCGACCGGCTTCGACGAGAAGAGCTATGCCACCGTCCTGATGCAGACGCAGTGGATGGACCGAACGATCACCAAACATTCCGAGATCATGGACAAATATGATCCCAAGAAACACGTCGCGCTCGTCGTCGACGAATGGGGCGTCTGGCTGAAGCCCCGGGCGGGGACGGAATCGCTGTTCCTGATCCAGGACAGTTCGCTGCGCGACGGGATCGCGGCGGCGATGAACCTCAACATCTTCTCGCGTCACGCCGATCGCGTCCGCATGACCAACATCGCCCAGATGGTGAACGTGCTGCAGGCGATGATCATGACGGAGGGGCCGAAGATGGTCCTGACGCCGACCTACCACGTCTACCGGATGTACGTGCCGTTTCAGGATGCGACCTACTTGCCCGTCACCTTCAATGCGGGCGAGTATAAGGTCGGTGCGATCACGCTGCCCAAGGTCGATGCGCTGGCGGCACGCGGAAAGGACGGCAAGGTCTGGCTGTCGCTCGTCAACCTCGACGCCAACAACCCCGCCGACGTGACCGCCAGCATTCCCGGCGTCGCGGCAAGCCGGGCGGAGGGCGAGGTGCTGACGGCGGCGAGCTTCAACACCGTCAACACCTTTCAGGCCCCGGCCGCGGTCGCCCCCAAACCGTTCCGCGCCGTCGCGCAGGGCGGCTCGCTCACGCTTCGCCTCCCGCCGCATTCGGTCACGGTCGTCCACCTGGAGCCGTAAGCGGGAGGCCGGGTTACGATGCTGCCGGCGTAATCGCTTCGGGCGGTTGCCGTGACTGGCCACCGCTCGTGCGGCGGACAGCCACGCCGCAGCGGCCTCGCCGGGAGCATCGGGGAGGCTATTTGCTGCGAGCCGGGTAGCCGCTCCACACCCAGATCAACGCGCTTGGCAACGTCTGCGCCATCGTGGGAAGATCGACGTGCTTGGCGTTCCGGGCCAGAACGAACTGGTACTGGTAGCCCTTCGCCGCGAGGGCTGCGGCCATATTTTCGCTGGCGAGTACCCAGTCGTGCATGCCGTCGGCCATCGGAACGGGGTAGAAGAGATCTTGGTCGCCGACTTCAAACCAGATCCGGATCGGCTTGCGTGGACTATTTGGGATCAGCGGAGCCCCTGCACCGACACTCGCCGCAGTCGGTGCCGCGAACCCCTTCGCGGCGAGCACGGGCAGAGCCGGTCCCATCCACGGTGAGTGATATTGCCATGCGCCGCCGGGGAGCACGGGATCGTGCGGCCATTGCTGATTCACGAAGGTGGGCGAAAAAGCGAGTACGCGGCGGTAGAGGTCGGGGCGGAACCACGCCATCGTGAACGCCGCCACGCCCGCCGAGCTGCCGCCCATCGCCACCCGGCCGTCCGGGTCACGCGTCAGCCTGACCGGCACGTTGCGCTCGACCGCAGGGAGAACCTCGCTCTCGATCCACTGCGCATAGGTGCCGGAGACGGTGTCGAACTCGCGTCCGCGCTGGCTGCCCTGCGCATCCTGCCCTCCGGAGCCGACGAAGATCACGACGATCGGCGGAATCTTCCGCTCGGCGATGAGCGCGTCGAGCGTTGGCACCAGCAGCCCGCCGCCGCGATATTCGCCGTCGCCGACGATCATGAATGGCGCGACCGTGCCGCGTACGTATCCCGCCGGCACATAGACGCTGACCGGACGGGTCCAGGTGGCCGGGCGGCTCGTCGTGACGAGCAGGTTAGAGGAATCGTCCGGTGCCGTCGCGGCGGCAGCCACGGATGCATTGAAGCCATTCTCCGCGCGGGCGATGCCGGGCTTGTAGATCACGCTGTCGGCCGACGACATCGTGAACGTCTCGATCCGTCCTTTAGCGATGCCGGTACGTTCTTTCGTCTCTGGCGCGGCGGGGTGCGTTGGCCCGATGATGAAGTTGCCGATCGCATCCGTCGGCGGGACTTGCGTGTCGGGAAGCTCGGTGGCCGGCGGGTAGAGCGGGTTGCGCGGATCGCGGATTGGCGGCGACGCGCGCAGGTCCATCCCGCCGAGATCGATGTAGAACGGTGCCGTCCGGTCGATCGTGTTCGATCGTGGCGGCACCGGGGCCGGAACCGCCGGCCCTGGCGCGGCGGTATGCCCGGGGGCCGAAGCGCCGATCATCGCCGCGATTATCGCGTCTGTCACCGATCTCCTTGAACGGTTCGGTCTTAGCGCAAGTTTGTCCGCATCGTGCGTCAAAGCCGTCCCTCCGATGGCGCGATCCGTGCAGGTATGCCGTCGATCGCGCTTCACGGTGCCATACCGTGTCCTTCCAGGAGCCGCATCGTCATGTTGCGCGTAAGCTGGTTGTTGATGCTGCCGCTCAGGAAGTCAAAGGCATGGCCCGCATAAGGGACGCTGACGAGTTGCACGTCGGCTCCCGCTTCCCGCGCCTTGCGCACGAACGCAAAGGCCGGTCCTGTCGGGACGAGCCTGTCGCGCGCGCCGACGATCAGCACCGTTGCGGGCGCCGCAGCGCTGATGGGCGTGGCGGACGACACCGCGGCGTATCGCTGCGGAACTTGGGCAGGCGTCCCTCCCGTGTAGGCAGAAGCCATGCCCTTTGCGGAGAGGGGGAAACCGAACCCGTCGTTGCGGTAGAAATCGGCGACATCGATCACCGGATACAGTGCCACCACCGCCGACACATGCGGCGGCGTGCCGGGACAGGCGGGCCGCAGCGCATGCCGGTTCGCGAGATAGGCGACGTTGATAACGAGGTTCCCGCCCGCCGACTCGCCGATCATCGCGACGCGCGCCGGGTCGCCGCCGAAGCGGCCGATATTCGCACCGATCCAGCCAAGCGCACAGCCGATCTGCGGCTGCGTCACGGCCCAAAGGTGCCGGTCCGCCGTGGACAGCGTATATTCCACCGATACGCCAAGCACGCCGCGATCCGCGAACCACTGCATATCGGCATCCCGTTGCCGATAGCTCCCGGACGTCCACCCGCCGCCATGCACATAGACCAGGACCGGCGCCGGTCGCCTGAGCGGCCCGGCGGGCCGGTAGATGGCGAGCGGTAGCGCATCACCCTCGTACCGGCCGTACGCCCGGATCGTCGGAGCCGGGCCGCCATTCGTCGGGGATCCAAGGCGGAGGCTGCTCGCCAGATCGACACCGACGCCGCTCGCACGGATCGCGCCGACCTGCGCGGCGACGATCACCACGCCGCCGATCGCGGCCATCATGGCGACGGTTGCAATCGCCAGATGCCGCTTGCGGCGGCGGCGGCGCCACAACAGCGCAGCCAGGCCCGAAGCGGCAAGCGAGAGCAGGACGATCCACGGCCCGAAGAACGCTGTGAGCAGTTGCCCCGCCGACAGGTACGGGATCGCTGGCAGTAACGTCCCCATTACGCCGTAGCCCAGCGACGCGACGAGCAGCGCCAGCAGCCCGGTGCCGACGAACCGGCCGACGCGCCGCACCGGGAACTTATCGATCATCACAGGTCCTGCCGCCGGATTGGCACCGCTTCACTCCCGTTTGCCCATCTGCCCTCGACGGAGGAGCGGAACTGCCCTCTCAGCCTGATGTCCTGCGATGAACTGCCGATCATCACGTCGTATGCGCCGGGCGCCAGCGCCCAGGATTTGGTGCCGTCGTTCCAATACGCCAGATCCCGAGGCAGGACGGAGAAGGTGAGGGTGCGCTTTTCCCCTGCCTTCAGCGACACGCGCTGGAAGGCGACGAGTTGCAGGTTCGGCCGCTTCACGCTCGCCGCGAGGTCGCGGACATAGACCTGCACCACTTCGTCCCCGTCACGCTGACCGGTGTTCGCGATTTCCGCGCTCACCTGCACCGGGCGCTGCGGCACCTCATGTCCGGAGATTGCCAACTTGGAATAACCGAAACTGGTATAGCTCAGCCCGTGCCCGAAGGCATATTCGGGCGTTCCGCGAAAATAGAGGTAGGTGGCGCCCTTGGAGACGTCGCGTTCGTTCATCGGCACCAGATTGGTGTCCGAACGATAGACGGTGTAGGGCAGCCGCCCGGCCGGGTTGGTGTCGCCGAACAGCACGTTCGCAACCGCGGTGGCGCCTTCCTCGCCAGCCCAGAACATGTCCAGCATAGCCGGCGCTTCCGCAGACTTCTCGCCGGGGAAGATATAACCGGTGAGATACTCGATCTGCGTGGGCGCCAGAGATACCGGGCCGCCGTTCTGGAGAACCAATACGGTGCGCGGGTTCGCGGCCTTCACCCGCCTGATCAGCTCGCCCTGCACGGGCGGGAGCGTGAGGACGGTGCGGTCCTGCGTCTCGCGCTCGATCGTGTCGTTGGTGCCGACGAACAGGATCGCAACATCCGCTTTACGCGCTGCAACCTCGGCCTCCTTCATGCTCGCCTCGGGATCGTCGCTCTCGACGACACCGCTGCCGCGTGCGTACAACACCTGCACCGCCGGCCCGACCGCCTTGCGGATGCCGTCCAGATTGGTCGGAAAACTGGAGGCCAGCCCAGTATATTGCGCGCCCTTGATTGCCGTCGCCGCCATCGGCCCGATCACCGCGATCGCGCGAAGCCCGGCCCGGTCAAGCGGCAGCAGGCCGCCCTCGTTGCGTAGCAGGACGATCGACTCGCGCGCCACCTGCAAGGCGATCTTTCGGTGTGCTGGCGAGTCGATCACGCTGGCCGGGATCTTCGTGTACGGCACCATCCCGGGCGGATCGAACTCGCCGAGCCGGAACCGCACGCGCAGGATGCGACGCACCGCCTCATCCACCTGCCGCGCGTCGAGCAGGCCCGCCTTGAGCGCGGCGGACGCATAGGCGGTGAACGACCCGGTATCGAGGTCGGTGCCAGCCGAGATCGAACGGGCGACCGCGTGGTCCATGTCGCGTTCTGCGCCGAACTTGCGAACGATATTCTCGACCGCGCCCGAGTCGGGCACGGTGATGCCGCCAAAGCCCCAGTCGCGGCGCAGGATGCCCGTCAGGAAGCGCGCGCTCTCGGCTGCCGGTGTCCCGTCGATCGCATTGTACGACGACATCACGGAGGCGACGCCGCCCTCCACCACGCCCGCTTCAAACGGGCGGAGATAATATTCGTGCAGCATCCGCTCGCTCACGACGACGTTGCTGGACGAGCGGTCCCGCTCCTCGTCGTTGAGCGGATAGTGCTTCAGCGTGCCCGCGATCTTCAAGTAGCGCCGATCATCGCCCTGCATCCCCCGCACGTACGCGACCGTCATGCGTGCGCTCAGCCACGGATCTTCGCCGAACCCCTCCCAGATCCGCCCCCAGCGCGGGTCGCGCGCGAGATTGATGACGGGCGAGCGGTACAGCAGGCCGTTGTGGCCGTACTTCTCGCCAGCGGGTGTCACCGTTACGCGCATGCCAAGCAGGCTCGGCCGGTCGTCGCCCACAACCGTTGGCCACAAATTCGCGATGGCGCGTGCCTCGTCGGCGATCGCAGCGGAGGCGTCGTGAACGAGCTTCGGGTCCCACGTCGCAGCCATCGCGATCGGCGCCGGGAACATCGTCGTCGGCCGCGTCCAGACGACGCCGTGCAGGCTCTGGTTGAAGCCATTGAACGGCGGGATGCCGAGGCGCGGCATCGCCGGCGCGGAGGTGCTCAACAGCGCGATCTTCTCGGCAGGCGACAGCCGTTGGATGAGGTCGTCGACGCGTCGGTCGAGCTGCTGGCCGGGATCGCGATACGGCGGAAGTGGGTCGGCCTGCGCATGCCAGATCGGCATGATTGCCATGGCGAGAACGAATGTCCGCCCGTTCTTCCACATCATCCAGCCTCTCCCGATCTGTTTTGCGGTAGTGTCTTGGATTGTTGCCCTAGGCAATGGGGTGCAGCTTAGTGGGCTGCCCGCTGACGCTCGAAACTCCGGGCGACTACTCTGCATGATCTGAATTCCGCTCGTTTCCACGATGCGGACGGGACTCAAATGCCGATCGTTCTTATACGAGAACATCGGGATGAGTTGATATACGTCAGCGCGGTCAAACAGGAATTGCCGCCGCCGACCTTACCTGCCCGACGCGGCTGCGCAGACCGCGCCGCGTCTTGTCGGCGAGATCCTTTAGGAGAGCGCTCATCGTGTCCTTTAGGCCGAGGTGAAGCTGAATGACTCACCTTCCGAAAGAGTAACGGTCTCCACGACGCTATACGAGGCGGCGGCGGCGGTTGACCTCCCGGCGATCCTGATACTTTAGGTTCGCCGGACGAATAGGCTACTTCGAGGACATGAGGAGCCGCCATGTGCCCGCGCCCTCAGCGCAGCTTCATCACGCCGCCCGCCGCTTCGATGCCGGCAATCGTACCGCCGTCGACCAATATGTCCGTGCCGCTGATATAGCTTGCTTTGGGCGATGCCAGGAAGGCCACGACCGAGGCAATCTCTTCGGCCCTGCCCGATCGTCCAAGCGGCGTCACGTCGATCATCCGCTGCATCTCCGGCCCGGCTTCATATTCCAGCCTGCCCATATCAGTATCTATGATGCCAGGAGAAAGCGAGACGATGCGCGCACCTGCTGCGCCGAACGCCGGCGCCATCGCTTGGGCGTAGAGCTGAACGGCACGTTTCGAGAGGGGATAAGCCGTCCGCGAACTCCGGAGCATCAGACGGGCGATTAGCGGGCTCTTGCCCCTGAGCATTTTCCTGACGGCGTTGTCGAACATCGGGCGGCTGAGGATCTGTCCAGAGTTGGAGGCAATCAGCACTGCTACTCCACCTTGAGCCATGCTGGGCAGAAGTGCCTCGACGAGACGCTTGGTCGCGGTAAAGTTGATCGCGAACACCCGCCGGCCATCCGCCATCGACGGCGATACACCAGCCGTGTGGACCAGCGCGCCGATCCGGCGCCCCTTCAGGGCCGCGATCAATCGGTTCGGATATTCGTCCGCCGTCAAATCTCCCGACACAAGGTCGGTCGAGACATGCCCGCTCAGCGTCCAAGACACCGTTTCGAGCGGTTCGCGAAGGAGGTCGCTCAGGATCAGCGGGCGGCCCTCCGCAGCGAAAGCGTCTGCGATGGCGCGCCCCATCCCACCGGCCGCACCTGTGACGACTGCGAGGGTGTTGTCGGCATCACTCATCTGCGGTCCTCCCATAAGGTCATGGACTATCGCGCGCTTCGCGCCGGCTCAGACAATCCGGATCCTTATCGGATCGGAAAGCAATCCCGTGCTGCCAGCCCGCACACTGCATTCGCCCGGCGAGCCGGTCGGCTGAAGGATCGCCTGCGCCACGCCATGGAAGGTGCGCGTTTCCGCATTCTGGAAGCTCTCTATTCCGTAAGGATTGGCGGAGCCCGCGCGGAGCAGCCGGGCCGCGCCCGCGACTATGAACTTGACGGGCACCGCCGCGTCCGGAACGATCTGTCCGCGCACGTCCGTTACCTCGGCAATCAGATAGGCGAGCTCATCCGGTCCATGGCCGATCGATGCCTGTTCGGCGCGCAATCTCAGGCGGGCAGGGGCGCCGACCGTGTGCAGCGTCTTGCGTCCGACTTCCTTGCCGTCTGTATAGGCGATGGCGGTGAGCGCGCCCGGTGCATAGGGAATCGTAAAAACCGCTTTGAGCTTGTCGGCGGCACGCACGGGCTTGCGCGCGATCTCCTTGCCGTCCACCAGCAATGCAACGGTATCGCCCCGGGAATAGGCACGTACCGTCATCAGTCTGCCTTCCTGCCCCGGCCAGGTCCAGCTCGCCAGTTCGTCATGCCAGCCCCAATTGGATATTGCCTCCTCCATCCCGGAGGGAAGCGGGCGTTGGACGAACAGCGCGATCGGGCTGCGCCTCCACACGACGTCGCGATAATAGCTTGCCGGCTTCTTCAAGCCGATCAGGTCGATGTCGCCGCAGCCGGATTGATAGGCCGGGTAATCCCAGACAAACAGATTGGAGACGTCGGCGCCCATGAAATTCTTGCTGGGATCGGGCTTGGCGCCAACCTTGACGAGCCGCGACGAGCCCGAGCCGGTTTCGCCGATATAGTCGATCCCGCTCCACACGAAATCACCCAAGAACCAAGGGTTCCTGTCAGCGATCTGCCAGATATCATAGGCGTTGCTTCCGAAACTCTCGGTCGTGACGAAGATCTGCGTCGGGTCCGCGGCATGATCCTCCTCCGTGCGGGCATAGTCGTAATTATAGCCTGCCACGTCGAGCAGTTTGCGCGCGGCCCGCCCATCCTTGCCCATGCCGCCGGGTGTCAGCGCGTTGGTGACGAGGCGGGTCGGGTCGAGCTCAAGGATCAGCGCGCGCATCTGGGTAGCGATCTCGATCCCCCGCGGGGCGCTGACCTCGGGGATCTCGTTGCCCAGGCTCCAAAAGACGACGCTCGGATGGTTGCGGTCACGTCGGATCCAGCTCGTGGTATCTTTCCGCCAATGCTCGCTGAAATGATTTTGGTAACCCTGGGGCGAAAACTTGCCCTGCTCCCACGTATCGAACAACTCGTTCAGCACGAGCATGCCAAGTTCGTCGCAAGCGCGCAGGAACGCCGGCGAGAATGGGTTGTGCGAACAGCGGATCGCGTTGAACCCGTTCGCCTTTAGAATTTCGACCTTGCGGCGCTCCGCCCGATCGATCGCAACCGCGCCGAGTATGCCATTGTCGTGATGCACGCACGCGCCGCGCAGCTTGTAGCTCCTGCCGTTGATCAGCAACCCGGCCTCCGGCGATACGCGCAAGGTGCGGATGCCGAAGTGCGGACGCTGCCGATCGGAGAGCCGGCCATCGGCGAGCAGGGTCACCTCGGCGTAGTGAAGATGGGGTGTCTCGGGCGACCAGAGCGCCGGGCGATCCACAATCATCTCGACGGTGATGCGCTCGTTTCCAGCTGGTGCGACGGAGACCGTTTCTGTCGTCGAGGCGACCTTACGGCCGTCATCATCCACGATGTCGATGCGGCACTCTATCGACTTGGGGGGCGTACCGCGATTTTCGATTTCGACGTTCAGACTGAGCGTCGCACGCTGCCGGTCAGCGGCCACGGTCCTCACTGTCACGCCGTGATCCGGAATCCGCGCAGCGCCTGTCCGGCGCAGCCAGACGTGCCGATACAGACCCGAACCGGAGTACCAACGCGCAGTCGCACCCTCATTGGCCACGCGCACCGCGAGCACGTTCGCGCCGTCCTGCCGAAGATGCGGTGTCATATCGAAAGTGAACGGCAGATATCCATTGACATTGCGGCCCAATGGCACGCCGTTGAGCCAGGCCTCGGCGATCATGTAGGCTCCGTCGAAGATCACTTCGGCCTGTTCACCGGGTGTGAAGTCAGGCAGCGAGAAACGCTTGCGATACCAGCCGACGCCGCCGACGACCCAACCGGTCGCCCAGCCCACGCCGCTGGCTTCGGGATCGAACGGTCCGATCCGTAGCGGCGGTCCGCCTGCACGTGCGGCGGGAACTATCGGTATGCCGATAGGAACCTGGGGCAACAAGGTGGGAGCGCCCTTGGGCCTTTCATAGGGGTTGGCCAGCGCGACGGGCGGCACCCAGCCCGTGGCTTCACGCGGCACTGCTGGTCGATCTTCCAGGCTCCAGTCGTGTGGCAGATCGATGGCGCGCCAGCGAGCATCGGGGAAGCCGGGTTGCTGCGCCCCCTGCGCATCGCCGAGTAGGAATCTCCAATCCTGATCGAACGACACCGTGCCCGGTGCGAATGGCTGCGGAGAAGAGGCGGCGCGAAACGGCGATGCGATCAGCGCTGTTCCGGCGACCGACGCCTTTAGGATAGTACGTCGCGATACTCCGATCATGCTCCAACCTCCGTTCCGATTGCGCAATTAGGTAGGGGAGCGCCGATCCTCGGCAGATGCCAGGTGGCAGATACCCGACGAGCTGGGAAGGCCGCGCCGGGCCGAAGTGAACGCGCTCGTCTTTAGCAATTGGCGCTTTGCCTCGCAACTCTCGTATGGGTATTCCAAGAGCACAGCAAACGCCGGTCGAGCGGCGTCAATACGGGGAGAGGCGACACAATGTCGAACCGAACGATCACCAGACGCACCTTGCTTGCCACAACCATGGTGGCGGTTGCGGTGCCGGCGTTCTCACAGGTCCGCTTCTCTTATCGGGATGCCAAGGCACCCATCGCGGATCGCGTCCGCGATCTGCTTGGCCGCATGACGCTGGAGGAGAAGGTGGGGCAGGTACGCTGTCTCTGGTTCAACAAAGGTCAGATACTGGACGGTCGCGGTGCCTTCTCGCCGGAGAACGCGCTCAAGGTCATTCCCCAGGGCATCGGCCAGGTCGGTATGCCTCAGGATACGGTCGGCACCGATCGGATCACGACTACCTTGTGGCGTGGAGCAGAGGAGACGGTGGACCTGGTGAACGCGATCCAGCGCTTTCACGTCGAACGGACGCGGCTCGGCATTCCGGCGCTGTTCCATTCGGAGGCGGCGCATGGTTTCGTCTGCGACGGTGCAACCGTGTTCCCCAGTCCTCCGGCGATGGGGAGCAGCTGGGATCCGGAACTGGTCGAGCAGGCCTTCACCGTCGCCGCGCGCGAAGCACGTCTGTCGGGGACAACGGTCGTTCTGGCGCCCGTCGTCGATCTGCTGCGCGAGCCACGCTGGGGTCGCTCGGGCGAATCGTTCGGCGAGGATCCATATCTCGTCGGCGAGATGGCCATCGCCGCCGTGCGCGGCTTGCAGGGCCGCACCCGCCCGCTCCAGCGCGATCGAGTCTTCGCGACGCTCAAGCATTTCGTCCACGGCGTTCCCGAGAATGGCCTGAATACCGCACCGGCCAATGCGAGCGAGCGCGATCTTCGCGAAAATTATCTCGTCCCGTTCGCGATGGCGATCAAGGCGGCCGATCCGGCCATCATCATGCCCTCATACAACGAGGTCGAAGGCGTCCCGTCGCATGGCAACCGGCATTTGCTGCAGGGCATGGGGCGCGAGGAGATGGGTTTCAAAGGAGCCTATTTCAGCGACTATAACGGCGTCGCCAATTTGGTCGGCGACCATCATGTGGCTGCCGATGACGACGAGGCAGCGATGCTGGCCCTGAAGGCGGGGCTCGACGCGGAACTGCCCGACGGCCAAGCCTATGCGAGATTGCCGGGTCTCATCCGCGCAGGCAAAATCTCCGAAACGCTGCTTGATGCCGCAGTAGCCCGAATTCTCGCGCTGAAGTTCGAGGCGGGCCTGTTCGAGCAGCCATATGTCAATGCCGGGCGGCAGAAGCGTGGCATAAACCTCCCTGCCGATATCGCATTGGCGCGCAAGGTCGCGCAAAAGGGTCTGGTCCTGCTCAAAAACGACGGCCTCCTGCCGCTGGATCCTAGCGCACATGTAAGGCTGGCGGTGATCGGCCCGAACGCCACAGAGCCGATCTTCGGCGGCTATTCCGGGGTCAACGCCAAAGCGGTCGGCGTGCTCGCGGGGCTGCGGGCTGCTGGCGCTGCCGCTTCGATCGAATATGCCGAGGGAGTCCGCATCACCGATCCCGACACCGGCAACAGCCTGGGCGCGTTCAGCCTGCTCGCCGGGCCGGCAGTGATACGGGTTTCCGCCGAGGCGAACGCGGCGCGTATCCGGGAGGCGGTCGCCGTCGCACAGCGTTCGGACCTCATCCTGCTGGTCCTCGGCGATAACACGACCGTCACCCGCGAGGCGGTGTTGGCGATCCGCGAGGGTGATCGCAGCACGCTCGGACTGTTCGGCGATCAGGACGCGCTCGTGGAGGCGATGATCGCAACCGGCAAGCCGATCGTCGCAATGATGCTGAACGGGCGGCCGCTCGCGATCACCCGGCTGGCGGAGAAAGCCAATGCCCTGATCGAGGGCTGGTATCTTGGACAGGAAGGAGGCAATGCGGTTGCCGATCTTCTATTCGGAAAGATCAACCCCGGCGGCAAACTCACCGTCAGCATTGCGAAGTCTTCAGGCGATCTCCCAATCTACTATAATCGCCATCCGTCGGCACGAAATCGGAATTATGTCGAGGGCGGTCCCGCAGCACTGTTCCCGTTCGGCCACGGGCTCAGCTATACGAGCTTCGACATATCCGAGCCGCGCCTGTCGGCGAGCGAGATCAAGGTCGGCGAGAAGGTGGTCGTCGAGGTCGATGTGACCAACACGGGTAAGCGCGCCGGGGACGAGGTCGTCCAGCTTTATCTGCGCGACGAGGTCAGCTCGGTTCCCCGTCCGGTGCTGGAACTCAAGCGCTTCGAGCGGGTGACCCTGGCGGCCGGCGAAAGGCGAACCGTGCACTTCGAGATCGATGCGGATGCGCTGGCCTTTTGGGATATCGACATGAGGTGGACCGTCGAGCCCGGCGCCTTCACGATTTCCGCGGGCGCGAGTTCGACTTCTCTCAAGTCTGCCAAGCTGCGAGTCGTATAAGGGTCCTTCAGGTCCCTTGAGAAATGGTGGGCGCTCAATTGCGCCCGAGAAGTGCGTTCAACGTTGCCTTCGCCTGCTCGTGCCCGCTCGAGAATCCCAGTGCGGCCTCCCAGCCAAGGGCCTGCGATGTTGCCTGGAGGATGAGCGCGAGGGCGGCCGGATGGGCTGGAGGATCGAGCCCTCGGCGCTGGTAGTCCGACGCAATCGCGTCACCGAAAAGCCGATGCAACTCGTGGGCGAATTCGCGCGCGACGTTGCCGAACGTCTCCTTGCGCAATGCGAGCGCGAGGAATTCAGCCGACTCCGGCGTCGTGCTGGAAAATTGGTCCCATATCACGTCGATGGGGTCGCGGGACAGCAACTGCGTCGCGATCGCCTGATAAGCTATCCTGAAGCCTGTGCGCATCACTTCGATGAGGACATCATCGATAGTACCGAAGTAGTAATGCACGATTTGTCGCTTCAAACCGACCTTATCTGCCAACCTTCGCGCGGTGATCGAACCGACGCCTTCGGTATGAACAAGCTCCATCGCCGCTGCGATCAACTGGGCGCGGGTCGCCTCGCCTTTGGTGAAAGTATCGGTTACGATTTCCATCCTCCCATTCCGTCCGTCCTCCAGCCCGGTGATTCTCGGGCTGCAGATTGCCATTTTTTGCCCGATCGAACCACGACACCTGCCCTTTAGCGGATCGTGGCCGCCGAGCAGCACATTTTCGCTGCTAAACCACCAAAACTGTCATCTTGACAGCATAAGTGGAATGAACCACCAGTAATGCAAATCGCCACGGGAACCAAGTTTCCGAAAGATCAGATGAACCGACGGCCGTCAAGACGGGCTGCTGACTTTGGGGGGAGAATGAAAGTGCACCAAGCACATATCGTATCGCGCCGGTCGATTCAGGCGGCGTGCCTCGCATCGGCGGCATCGGCACTATCTCTACCTTCGGCGGTTTGGGCTCAGGATGTAGTCGCGCCGAACGCCGCAGCAGCCTCGGCGGCGACGTCCGCGCAGGCGCAGCGTGCCGTGGACGAAGCGGGGTTCGGCGAGATCGTTGTCACCGCTCGACGCGAAGCGGAGAATCTGCAAAACGTGCCGGTTAGCGTTCAAGTGGTTTCGGGCGATGCCATCCAGAAACTGGCGATCACGTCACCCACCGAGTTGACCAAGCTTGCCGCGGGCCTCAAGCTGAACATCGACCGGCCTTCCGATCCGGTGATCGTCCTGCGCGGCGTGCGTTGGGCAGCCGGCTCGGGGACGCCGGCCATTCCAGTCTATGTAAACGAAATTCCGTTCGATCCGGCCCAGTCGCTCCAGTCGCTCTACGACATCGGCCAGATCGAGGTGCTGCGCGGTCCGCAGGGCACGACGCGCGGCGCGCCTTCGATCTCGGGCGCCATCACGATAACGACTCACCGGCCCGACCTGAACAAGATCGGCGGCTATGTGAGAGGGCTGTATGGCTCGGGCGGGCATCGCAGCATCGAAGGTGCCGTCAACATTCCGGTTATCGAGGACAAGCTGGCCATTCGCGTCGCCGGGAACTTGGAACGAAGCGACGTCAACCGCGTGCATAGCGTGAACAGCACGATAGATCCCCGATACCTGAGCAAGAATCTGCGCGTGACCGCGCGCTTCGAGCCGACGGATACCTTGAGCTTCACCGGCATGTATCAATTGCGGCGCCAGACGACACGCTACTTCAATCAGGTCAGCGGCTCCGGTAGTCCGGGGTTTGCAGCACTCGGCATCCCCGCGAACTTCAACGGGCCGGCGCTGACGATCGGTGATCGCAAGTCGGTGCAGGACTTCCCGAACTACGTGGCTGGCAACGTGGATCTGGTCACCGCCAATGCCAGCTGGGATGTGCTCGGGCAGCGGCTCAGCTATAACTTCGGTCGTCAGATCAATCGTAGCCATGCGGATCGGAACGGGCAGGACTTCGCCAATGTTCTCCCCGGCTTCGAGCCCTACCAGGTGAGCGGCCCGGCGAATGGGATACCCAAGTTCAGTATCCACGAACTTCGTCTTTCCTCGATACGCGGCGAAATCCCGCTGTTCGATTATGATGTCGGCTATTTCCTGAAGCGGTCGGGGAGCATCCTCGCCGTCAGTTCGCCGGTGTTTCAGCAAGGTGCTTTCGGCGCGCCCGGCACCCTCCCGGGCGTGGTTCGCAGCCCCGTCTCGCGCTATATCCTGAACGCCGATACGGCGATCGGCATCGGACAGCGCACCGAATCCTTCTACGGCAACCTCCAGGTCCACCTCGGCGAGAGAACGGAGCTGAGTGCCGGCGTTCGCCGGATCAAGGACAGGGTTCCGGTCACGCTCGACGTCGTGACCGGTGCGGCCGCTGTGGTGGCATCGCCCCTGTCCGCGCTTGGCGGGTTGCCTTGTGCCGGCATACCCGGGGTCTTCGTCACTGGCCTGGTAAACAGCACCTATCCGGGCTTCTGCGATTTTAATATTCCTGCCGGGATCGGCAACACGTCATCCGCCTTCAATCCCACCTATAAGAAGACGATCTATAATATCTCATTGTCGCATAAGTTCACCGATGACATTCTGGTCTATGCGACGACAGGCAGTTCATTCCGGTCGGGCCTGCCGGCAATCGCTAACGACGGTTTGCCGAGCAACCGGCTGATCCCGCGACCTGAGACCGCCAAATCGTATGAGATTGGCGTGAAGACGACGGTAAACCGTGCACTCCGGATCAATGCCGACATCTTCCAGATCAATTATAAGGATCAGCTGACCCAATTCGAAGGTGTTCCTTACTTCAACACAGTGAGCGGCAACATCAGTTCGACCAGCCTGGCATTCTATAGTAATGTCGACTCGCGGGTCCGCGGTGTGGAGGTCGAGATTTACGCGAAACCGATCCGCAATCTCTCGATCAGCACGAATCTGAGTTATGCCAAGATCAAATCGAGAGGCGGCGAGGTGCCGTGCAACGATCCATCGCGTCCGATCACGGCAGCCAATCCGATCAACGTCTGTCCTTCGATTAAAGGGCAGACGCTGAATTCCGCGCCGCCGTTCCAGATCACCGTCAATGGCGAATATCTCCAGCCGCTCGGCTCGGTCGATGGCTATTTCCGCTTCACGCTCAACGGTCAGGATCGCAATCCGAACTACGGCACATCCGTTCGTTCGACGAAGGGCTACGCGCTGCTCGATCTGTTTGCCGGGGTTGCGAGCAATGAGGCGGGCTGGGAACTCGGTGTCTATTCCAAGAACGTCTTCAACAAGGATACGGAGCTGACCGCACGTCCGATATTGAACTCGCTCTATGCGCCATTCGCGGCGCCGACCGGTTATGATCTGGTCAACCGGACCCTGCCGCGAGAGCTGGGTGTCACGCTGCGCTACACGTTCGGCTCGCGCTGAGCCGACGCGGAGAATGGCATCGAGGTCACGACTGGTGAAAGCGACTAGGATACGGGTGCAGGCGCGGTCGGCGGAATTGAGCCGGCTTGCTACGGAGAGAAAGATATCCTTCGCCGACTATCATCGGCGCTGCGGGACGCAGGGGGCGCTATGGCAGCAGCCTATACCAATGACGATCTGCACCCCAATTCGGCAGGCTATGCGAAGATGCGCGCCGTGGCGGATCGTGCGATCGCGCAGGCGATGCGGTAGCCCGGCCTCGCAATTGCACAAAGGTGGTTTCAAGATGATAGACTTTCGAATGCCGGCAATTCTTCTACTGAGCGCGGCGGGCATCACGGCGGCGCATGCCCAAACTACCCCGAACGCGTCGCAGATACCGACTTTCTCGCGTATCGTCGCCCCGATCGATGCCGCCGCGATCCCGCTCTATCCAGGCAAGGCGCCAGGATCGGAGAGTCGCAAGGAACCCGAGGTCTGGGACAGAATGAATGGCGACCGCGTCGTTCGCAACGTCACGGATCCGACGATCACGCCCGTCCTCCCTGCGCCGGGCAAGGCGACCGGCACAGCCGTCGTGGTTGTCGCGGGAGGCGGGTTCCAGTTCCTGTCGCTGGACGTCGAAGGCTGGCCGATCGCCCGTTGGCTGGCCGATCACGGCATCGCGGCGTTCGTGCTGAAGTACCGGCCGAACGAGACACCCGGAGACGAAGCGGCCTTCTCAAAAAAGATGATCGCGAGCTTCATGGCGGCCATGGCCGGCCCGGACAAATCCCTGCCGCTGAACGAGCCGCTCGCGACGGCGGATGCCTTGCAGGCGATCAAGCTGGTGCGGGCAGGCGCCGCGAAATGGAAGATCGATCCCGCGCGCGTGGGCCTGATGGGTTTTTCGGCGGGCGCCGTCGCAACCCGCGAGGCTGCAACGGTGCCGGACGTCGCTGCGCGGCCCGCCTTCATCGGTTATATCTATGGGCCGATGGCGGCGACCAAAGTTCCTGCCGACGCGCCGCCTATGTTCGCCGCGATCGCGATGGACGACAGCCTGTTCGGCAAGCAGGGATTCGCGATCGTGGAGAGCTGGCGGACGGCGGGCCGGCCGGTCGAACTGCACGCCTATGAGAAAGGCGATCATGCGTTCGGCCTCGGCCGGCCCGGCACCACGACGACGATGATGATGCCCGAATTCCTTGCCTGGATGGACTCCCGCAGCCTGCTCAAACCCGCAAAATGAGGCTTCTTCGACCACGGCGGGCGCAAGGAAAAAGGGTGAGGGTAGGTCGTATGCTGAAGTGGGCCGTTGCCGGTCTGCTCGCAATTGTGATCGTCCTCGCGCTGCTGGCCGCGCCGATCGCCTATCGGCTGTTTCACGGGCTCGACGTCTACGAGACCGTGCCACCCACGTTGCCGGTAACGATGCTGTCGCCGGCCATCCTCGTTTTCTCGAAGACGAACGGGTTTCGCGACGGCGCTTCGATCGACGCCGCCAACGCGATGTTCAGGCAATTGGCGCGCCAGCGCGAGTGGAGCATCGTGCTCACCGAAAATGGCGCGGTGTTCAATCCCGCCCAACTGGCGCGCTTCGATGCGGTCGTTTGGAACAGCGTATCGGGCGATGTGCTGACCGCTGCACAACGTAGCGCGTTCCGCACCTATCTCGAGCAGGGCGGCGGTTTCGTCGGCATTCATGGTGCCGGGGGGGATATGTCCTATCGCTGGCGCTGGTATGTCGAGGATCTGATCGGCGCGCAGTTCACATCGCACACGATGTTCCCGGAGTTCCAGACGGCGAGCATTCGGATCGAGGATCCCGCCCACCCGACAATGGCCCGGCTTCCGCGCACCTGGGTGCGGGCGGACGAGTGGTATTCGTTCGATCGGTCGGTGCGCCGCAAAGGCTATCGCGTGCTCGCGACACTGGACGAGACGAGCTACCGGCCGAGGGGAATTCTCCTGGACGATATCGCGATGGGCCGCGACCACCCGATCATATGGACGCACTGCATAGGCAGGGGGCGCGCATTCTATTCCGCGCTGGGGCATGCGGCGGAGACCTACTCCGAGCCCCTGCACAGAGAGATGCTGGCCAATGCCGTGACGTGGGCGTCCGGGCGCGAGCCATGCAAGGACGGACTATGAACTATACAGAGCGAACCGGCACGGTGCCCGGCGCGCCGACCCCATTCCAGAGGCGGGGGGCGTGATGGAAGCGCCGGTCTATCCGCCTGCGGCCGCCTATGAGCAGCCCGTCGCGATTCCCCCGTCGGAACTACGGAGCGATGTCGTGTCGCTCGTCGAGCTTATGAGCGCGCCGACGGCATGGGCGATCGTGCTCAGGCATGCACCCGTCTTCCAGGCGCTGGTCCAGGCATTGCAACCGATCCTGAGCAACATGACCGTTTCCAGTTTCGTCAATTACGGCGTCATCGACCAGAAGACTGTGGCGGCCATCGACGCGGAACTGCTTCGCCTTCCGCGTAGCCAGTGGCCCGTGCTGTGAGCGCCGGGCCCATCGAGGCCGACCGGCGGCAAATCCTGCTGGCAGGAGCCGGTGCTTCCGCTGCCTTGCTGACACCGACGCTGGGCTCTGCGCGACGCCCGTGGGCCGATGCGATGGGGCCGGGCCGCGCGCAGCCGTTCGACAGCGGCTGGCGTTTCCGGCGGGGCGAAGGTGCCGGGCTGGAAGTGCCCGGATTCGACGATAACAGTTGGCGGCGGGGGGATCTCCCGCACGACTGGAGCATCGAGGATCTGGTGCCCTCCGATGGTGTCGTCGGGCCGTTCGACAAGGCGTCCCCGGGCGGGGTCGCGACCGGCTTTTCAGTGGGTGGCGAGGGCTGGTATCGCAAGCGCTTCCACCTCCGGCCGATGCCGGGTTCACGCGCGGAAATCCGTTTCGACGGTGTGTACCGCGACAGCGATGTGTGGCTGAACGGACATCATCTCGGCGGCCAGCCCAGCGGCTACATGCCGTTCGCCTATGACCTGACGCCATACCTGTCGGCGAACGGCGACAATGTGATCGCGGTGCGCGTGCGCAATCTTGGGCAGAACAGCCGCTGGTATTCGGGCTCCGGCATCTATCGTCACGTCTGGCTGGACGTGTTCGCGCAGCCGACCCGGATCGCCCGCTGGGGCATCGGCGTGACGACGCGCCGGATCGAGGACGCCGGCGCATCGATCGAAATCGCGACCAGGCTACAGAATATCGATCCCGACTTGGACTTGGCCCTGCGCATCAAGGACGATCGAGGGCGGATCATATGGACCCGGCAGGTCCGTGCCGTATCGGACGGGGCGCAGCTCGCGACGATCGGCTCCCCTCGCCTGTGGTCGCCCGCATCGCCCACGCTCTACACGCTCGAAACCGAGTTACGCCGTGGTGCGCATATCTTGGATCACGCGGAGACGACGTTCGGTATCCGCATCGTTGCTTTCAATGCCGATACCGGCATGACGATCAACGGAGTCGCCACCAAGCTGCGCGGTGGGTGCGTCCATCACGACAACGGCCTGCTCGGCGCCGCCGCCTTCGATGCGGCCGAGGGGCGCAAGGTGGCGCTGATGAAGGCACGCGGTTACAATGCGGTGCGCCCCTCGCACAACCCGTTCTCGCCGGCGTTCCTGCGCGCGTGCGACGAACAGGGGATGCTGGTGATCTGCGAAGCGTTCGATGCCTGGCGCGCGCCCAAGCTGCAGCAGGATTATTCGGTCGATTTCGACGCGCACTGGCAGACCGATCTCGCCACGATGGTGCTCAGCGCGCGCAACCACCCCAGCATCATCCTGTGGAGCATCGGCAACGAGATACCGAAACGGAACCTGCCCGAAGGCGTCGCGACGCAGTGGCGATTGGCGAACGAGGTTCACCGGCTGGATCCAAGCCGCCCCGTCACGGCTGCAATCAACGATTTCGCTGGGCGTCTCGTGGTCCCGACCGAGCAGACGGCTCGTCCCGGTCGCGCAGGCCTGCCCGACGAGGCCAGCGCGGTGTTCCTCGACGTGGTAGGCTACAACTACAAATTCGACCTGTACGAGCGCGATCATGCGCGCTTTCCAAAACGGATCATCTACGGGTCGGAAAGCTTCCCAAAGGACATGTTCGCGATCTGGGAGCTGACCGACCGATCGCCGTGGCTGCTGGGCGATTTCGTCTGGACCGCGATGGATTATCTGGGCGAGGCGGGGATCGGCGGCAGCGCTCTGGTCGATTCAAAGGCCGCAAGCCCCCTTGCGGCACAGCCGGCGTGGCCGGAAATAGTCTCGCAATGCGGCGACATCGACTTGATCGGCGGGCGGAAGGCAGCTTCCTTTGCGCGCGACGTCCTGTGGGGGATCAGTCCGCTGGAGATTGCGGTGCAGGCGCCGGTAGCTTCAGGCAAGGTCGAACTGATCCGCCGCTGGGGTTGGTCCGACGAGCGGCAGAGCTGGACGTGGCCGGGCTTCGAGGGAAAGGCCCTTACGGTCCGGATCTACACCGTTGGCGACCGGATCGAACTGCGGCTGAACGGCCGCATCGTCGCGACCCACGCGATTACGGCGGTGGATCGCCTTCGTGCCGAGGTACAGGTCGACTACGCGCCCGGCATTTTTGAGATTATCGCTTTCCGGGATGGTCTGGAACTTGCTCGTCGGTCGCTGGAAACGACGGGTTCCGCGGTTGCCATCCGCCTTTCATCGGAAAAGGCGATCGGTGGGTCTGGGATCGGCGAGGTGCGCTACGTTGGTATCGATCTGGTCGATACCAAGGGGCGAACGGTTCAGACAGCCGACAGCGGTTTGACCATCTCGTTGGCCGGACCGGTAACTCTTGCGGCGTTCGGCAACGCCGACCCGCGCGCGCACGGCGGCTTCCAGTCCCTTACGGGACGGAGTTGGCGCGGCCGCGCGCTCGCGATCTTGCGCGGTACGGGCACGCCGGGGCAGGCGCGGATAGAAGTGCGCGGAGCGGGGTTAAGCCCCGCAGCCGCTATGATGACATTCGAGCGGAGCGAATAATATGCGGTTGAAAGCGTCAACCACCACTGGTTTCAGCCGGATGTCCAAGCCGGTTTTGCGCCGGTCTTTGCTCTTGGCAAGCGCGGTTATGCTGGCGGTAATGCCGACCACGTCCATCGCTCGCGACCCCGCCTCCAGCCCGGGCGCGTCCGGCGTGGGCGTGATATCCGAGAAGGAGGCAGTGGCACGCGCGGATCGGCTGCTGGCGCAGATGACGCTGGAGGAGAAGGTTGGCCAGATCAGCCAGCGCTTCGATATCGCTTCGCTTTTCCCGACTGGCGCGTCGGCCCCCCCGGGCATGCCCGCGATGACACCGCTCGATGATAATGTTCGCAAGGCCGAGCTTGGATCGCTGCTGTTCGTCCACGAGCCAGCGGTCGCCAATAAATACCAGAAGATCGCGGTTGAGCAGACGCGGCTCAAGATCCCGCTGCTGCTCGGTTACGACGTGATCTGGGGGATGCGGACGATGTTCCCGGTGCCGATCGGTGGCGCGGCCAGCTTCGATCCGGCCGGGGTGGAGCAGGCGCGGGCGATCGCCGCGAGCGAGGCGCGCGCGCTCGGCATCCACTGGACGTTCGCGCCGATGGTGGACATCGCCCGCGATCCGCGCTGGGGCCGCATCGTCGAGGGCGCGGGCGAGGATCCGTATCTCGGCGCAGCGATGGCGGCGGCGCAGGTGCGCGGCTTCCAGGGCGATCATATCGGCGCAGCCGGGCACATCGTCGCCGGCCCGAAGCATTTCGTCGGCTACGGCGCCTCTGTCGGCGGGCGCGACTATGATTCCGCCTATCTGTCGGACAGCGAACTCTACAACGTCTATCTGCCGCCGTTCGCGGCCGCGATAAACGCCGGCGCCGGCAACATCATGAGCGCCTATATGGACCTGAACGATGTGCCGGCTTCGGCCAACAAAAGGCTGCTGACCGACATCCTGCGCGGCGACCTGGGCTTCAAGGGCTGGGTCGTGACCGATGCCAGCGCCGTCCACAATCTGGTGAAGCAGGGCTTCGCGGCCGATGGGGCCGATGCGTCCGTTCGCGCGATCACCGCCGGCGTCGACATGGAGATGTCGACCGCGCCGAACGCCTTCTCGACGCTGGTCGCGTCGGTGCGCGCCGGCAAGGTGCCGATGAAGCGGATCGACGAGGCCGTGCGCCGCGTGCTGATGGTCAAGTATCGGCTGGGCCTGTTTGAAAATCCTTATGTCGATGCGGCAGCCGCCGAGCGGATCACAAGCGATCCGGCGCACGCGATGGCGGCGCAGGTTGCGGCCGAGCGCTCGCTGGTGCTGCTCAAGAATGACGGCAATGCCTTGCCGCTGGTCGCCGGCGCGCAAAAGCGCGTGGCGGTGATTGGCGCGATGGCGGATTCACCGGGCGATACCACGCTGTCGCTGGCCTTCCCGCAGGATGCCGTCAAGGCGGTGACGGTATTCAAAGGCATAAGCGAGCGCCTGAGCGGCATCGCGACGGTTGAGACGACGCCCGGCGTCCAGCTCTCACGACTGGTGCCGTCGCCGCTGGCGATGCTGCTCGGCCCGGTAACGCCTTGGACGCCCGCGCAGGCGGCCGACGAGTTGAAGAAGGCGGTTGGTCTCGCGGCTAGATCCGACGTGGTCATCCTGACGCTCGGCGAGAAGATCGAGATGAGTTCCGAGCAGGCCTCGCGCTCCGATCTGGCATTGCCGGGGGATCAGCGGAAGCTGCTCGATGCGGTGCTGGCGACGGGCAAGCCGGTGATTGTGGTGCTGATGAACGGGCGACCGCTCGATCTGACCGGTGTGTATGACAAGGTGCCGGCGATCTTGGAGGCGTGGTATCCCGGCTCGCGCGGCGGCACGGCGGTGGCGCGCGCGTTGTTCGGCGATGTCAACCCCGGCGGCAAGACGCCGGTCACCTGGCCGCGCAGCGTGGGGCAGGTGCCGACCTATTACGCCCGCAATCTCAGTCACGATCCGGATGGCGCAGGCCGGCGCTATTGGGATGCACCTTCCACGCCGCTGATCCCGTTCGGCTTCGGCCTGAGCTACACCAGCTTCACCATCGCTCCGCCGACCGTGGACAAGGCGGAGCTTGCTCCGGGCGGAAAGGTCGTCGTCTCGACAATGGTCACCAACACGGGCGCGCGGGCCGGCGATGAGGTGGTCCAGCTTTACATCCACCAGCGCGCCGGCAGGCAGTCCCGCCCAATCCGGCTATTGCAGGGCTTCCGGCGCGTGACCTTGGCGCCGGGCGAGAGCCAACAGGTCAGCTTCACGCTCGACGAGGCGAACGTCCGCTACTGGAACTCGATCGAGCGGGGTTGGGTTATCGATCCAGGCACCTTCGATGCGTGGATCGGCAACAGCTCGCTCGCCGACGCGCACACAAGCTTCATCGTCAGTGGGGCACCGCGTGCCGCTCACTAAGAGCGATTGCAACTGCTGAGAGGAATTATTGTGCAACGCTTCTTTGTGACTTTTGCGGTACTTGTCTCAACGCCTACAATGGCTTGGGCAGATTCCACGACCCAGATCAGCCGCATTGAGCGCCATCGGGAAATGGCCGAAAAACGCATTCGCGAGCACCAGGCGATGACGCAGGCCCATATCGAGGGGCGATCGCCCATCTGTCCGGCGGCCGACGTTCTCGGCACGAACCCCACCTTCTTCTCGCCTGCCTTTGGCGAAAGTCCGATAAAACCAAGCGCAGATGGAGCCGACCATGTCTCGCTTAATGAACTCCGCATGTACTGGAAACGGATCGGTGACTTTGGGATCAAGAAATATCAGATATACCCTGCCAACGATGGATGGGCACAAGTATTATATTGGGCGGGTACGACGAGCGACGGGAAACTAGTCGAGGCCCAGGAGGCAGATATATTCCGGACGGATAAAGAATTTAGGATTGTCCGCGTCGAGAACTATCACGACTGGCAGCAATGGAAAAGCCTAGCGGCCTTTGTGAACGGCAAGGATCCTAAGACGTTCGATGGATCGGCCTATGGCGCGGCGATCGAAGCACAAGCCAAGTCTGCGACTGAAGTGTGCCGGCCTCGATAATGCCGACCCACGCGGTCGCGCGGATCGCTACAGCGAAGCACCCGGTCGCCATCGTCTGTCGTGCCATCGAAGCGCGGCTCGTATCGAGTGGGTGCGTTGGGGGCAGGAAGCGGCGTAGATGATATAAAGGCCGCTTGTCGCAGAGCCGTTAAACTCAGCCAAAAGGTGCAAAGGTCGTGCAAAAGGATCTTGTCTCCGCAACCAACGACGCCGGGGAAATCATACAGGTGGACCGCTACTCAATCGCTAAAGGGTTATCGTCTCGGCGGAGTTCGCAAAGAACGGCGATGCTCTGAAGCTCGAGCAGCCGCTGCAAACAGTTTTCGGAACGATCCAAAGGAGAGCAGTGCACCCGCGCGGCTCGCTACTGAACTTGCCCGCAAGTTAAGATGGAAGCGGGTCCCCGCAACCATCTTCACTTGCAATGCCCCCTCGGCAACAGCCGAGGGGGCGTTTTGCATGGCGACCGAGGCAGTCAGCTCCAGCATCGATGCCAACTCGCCGCGCAGGATGATGGCCAGCTCGCCATCCTCCGGCGTCAGCACCACCGTCTCGATGAGCGCGCGCAGCCGTTCGAACGCCTGCGACTGGATGCCTTCGTCCTCGAAGGCGCTCGTCAGCCGGCCGACCTTGTCGCGGTAGATGTCCGCCAAGTGCTTCGAGTGCATCGACGGCATCGCTGCGACTGACCGTCATCGGGGTGATGTAGAGGCGCAGCATATTCATCAGAAACCGGCGCTCAGCATCGGTCCAGCTGTCATCGATGTGGGCCTCGATCAGCTCCGACGACAATTCTGAGCTATCATGCGATACCGAGCCGACGATCGTGTACGCAGCAACGGCAACCTTACTGAAGGCATCCTCGTCGATGTCAGGGCGGCGAGGCGCGGTCACGTGCCGCGTGGCATCGGCAAGTTCTTGCTCAAGACCTTGGCGGAACAACGCCCGCTGCTCTTCAATGGTCAGCGTTCCCCGCTCGATACGAGTGCAACCTGCATGCTGATCGCGTCCCATTTGACGGCCAAGCGGTTGACGATGCGTCGTGCATCCCCCGGGTCCGTCGTGCCTAACGCGAGCATTATAGGTCGGCTGTTGCCGCGACCGAAGGCAACCCTGCGGCGGAAGTGATAGCGGCCGTTCTTTCGCAGCAGATAGGTCTGGCGCCCCATGGCGATTATACCCGCCCTGCCAGTGGAGCGGGTGCGACCCGTATGTGGGATTCTATGTGTGCCGCTAAGTGAGAGATTGCTCGCATTTCCGCCTCAAATTGGCGGTTTTCTGCGGTTTCAAGCGGTCAGTGGAGCGGGTGAAGGGAATCGAACCCTCGTCGTAAGCATGGGAAGCTTCTGCTCTGCCATTGAGCTACACCCGCGTGAGGGCTGGAATACGCTGTTTTGAAGGCCGGTCAAGCGGCTGTTTCTCGGTTCGCGGGTCGGCTCGGGCTTACATCGTGTCGGCTCGATGGCTCTCTTTGACGACGTCCGGACCGGTCACCTCTTGTTTGTCGGACCGTTCCGGCTGAGGCAGCGGCTCGTTCCGAACGGGACGAAGCATCGTTCAAACTCGGCAACCCTCCACGTCGTGCCTACCCAAGCCTATCAGCGAGTCCGACACGCCTCCCGGCTTTCCTGCGTGACACCTGCATCGCATCTAAAAGCCGATGGACGAACCTCCCCGACCGGATCTCACGGCCGGGGAGGGCCGTCCTATTCCAAATAGGCCGCCCGGAGTGCCGCCCGGTCGATTTTCGACAAGCCGATCTCCCGTTCCAGATAATTATCCACCGATCCCCAGCGCTTCTGGATCTCGTCAAAGGCGTAGCTGAGGAACGCCGTGCCGTCCGGATCCTTCAACGGCTGCGGTTTCGCCGCCCCCGGGTTGTCCTGGTAGCGGGCGAACATCAGGGCGACGGGATCGCCTTCGTGCGCGGCGGCATTGATCCGCGGCATTTCCCATTCGGGTCGACGGTATGTCGTCGACAGGTGATAGTCCGCGACGATCGTGTCCCGTGGTACGTCCAGCGCGGACAGGATCATGGCGGTGACGAACCCTGTCCTGTCCTGTCCGGCAGAGCAATTGTAGGCGATCGCACCTTTCTTCGCGAGGAGGTCGGCGAAAACCAGCCGGAGCTGAGGCGCCAGCAGCACGGGCATCGGGCGATAGGTGCCTTCCCCGTTCTTCATGCCCCCGCCGAGGAGGGCGGCCATCGAATAGCCGACCGCCTGATAGGGCACCCCGTCGATCCTGGTCGGCGCGAGGACACGTTCCTCGCTCGACCGCAGATCGACCAGGCTGGTCAGCCCGAGTGCCCGGATCGACGCCTTGTCACTGGTGGTGAGCAGGGGCTGGCCGCCCGAACGGTAGATCAGCCCCCAGCGGACATGTTTGCCGCCCGCCGCCGGATAGCCGCCGATGTCCCGGAAGTTCGATCCCTGTTCCAGCGGCAGCACCCGCTCCGCGACGCGCGCGATATCGCCGGACTTGCGATCGCGGATCAAAAAATACGCCCGCTCGCCCGGGCGCACCGTCACGATCTCGCGCCCGTCGCGGTCGTCCTTCGACACGACTTTCGCCTTGGCGATGGTCGCGGCCGGATCGTCGGAGACGAAGACGTCGACCGGGTTCGGATCGCGCCACGTCACCGTCAGTGAATCCGCAGCCGTGCGGCTCACGAGCGGCGCCTCCGCCGGCAGGGCATAAGCGGTGCCCGCGAGAAGCAGTGTCAGGAACGGCAGGGTGAACGGGAGACGCATTCGGAACTCCTGACGGTGGACGATACGGAAGCGGCGCCGGAGGCCGGCGTCAGAAGCGGACATTGATCTCGCCGCCGAACGTGCGTGGCTCGTTGAAGAAGCCGAACTGGCCCGACGTCGGACTGACGGCCTTGTAGAAGAGATGCTGCTCGTCGAAAAGGTTGCGCGCCCACAGCGCGAAGCCGACCTTCGCATCCATCCGCCCCACGTCGATGTCGGCGATCGCCACGCGGCCGTTCACGATGAAGGCCTTGTCGCCCAGCGGCTGACGGACGTTCGCCGGATTGTTGGGGCCGAGATAGACCGGATCGTTGGCGTTGGCGTAGAAGCCGTTGTCGAAATTGCCGTCGAGATGCGCGCGAAGCGTGAAGCCCTCCAGCGGCAGCGCGTAATCGATCGCGCCGTTGGCGGAATGTTCGGGCGTATAGGTCTGGTAGATCGGCACCGCGAGCGTGCTGATCACGCCGGCCGCATTGGGATACGGGTTCACCGTGGCCGGGATGCGGACATACTGGTACGCATAGGATGCCGAGAGCGTCAGTCCTTCCAGCGGGGTGACGGTCAGTTCCGCCTCCACGCCGCGCAGCTTGCCCTTGCCGGGCGCATTGATCGTCGAGGTGGTCGTCCTCGTCTGGCGGAGGCCGCCGGTCTCGAACGGGCGGCTGAAATCGACCTGGATGTCCTTGTACGTGCCGGCATAGGCCGCGACGTTCAGGCGCGCGTGATTGTCGAAGAATTCGGTCTTGGCGCCGATCTCGAAGATGGAAACCGATTCCGGATCGAATGCGTCATATTCCTGCGAGCGCGAGTTCGCGCCGCCGGATTTGTAGCCGGTGCTCCACTTTCCATAGACATGCACGTCACGGCTCACGTCGAACGCGAGGTTGACCATCGGATCGACCCGCGACCATGCGGCGTCGAGTCCGATCGGCCCCGAAACCCCGTTGCGGTCGATCGGCGGCAGGCCGTTGACGAGATCCAGATCGCCATGCTTGCTGTCCCGCGTCCAGCGCAGCCCGCCGGTCAGGTGCAGGGCATCGTCCAGCACGTCCGGCGTCCAGGTCGCCTGGCCGAAGGCGCCGATGCTGCGGGTGGTGACATGGCTGGAACGATCGATCCGTTGCGTGGCGGGGTTGATCGTGGCGACGGTGAAGGCCGATCCGGCGGCGTTAGTGAAGGTGTTGGTGTTGAACGCCTGCGCGTTGTCCTCGACATGCTCGCGATAATACAGCGCGCCGACGACGAACTTCACGCGGCCGACGTCGCCGATCGCCTGCAGCTCCTGGCTCTGCTGGTCCTGCTTGAACTGCGCCAGGCTGTTGCGGGCGAAGGCGAAGCCGGTGAACACGCCGGTGGTGTTCGACATGGAGGTGGAGGCCGATCCGTTGTCGAACTGGCCCTGCTTCAGCTTGCGATAGGAACTGATCGATTTCAGCGTCAGGTCGGGCATCGCATCCCATTCCAGCGTCAGGCGATGGCCCTGCACGCGGCCGACGCTCAACTGCTGCGGCACGCCCACGTTGGCCGTCCGCACGCGATCGGGCTGGATGGTGGCGATGGCCGCCTGACGGTTCGTGCCCGGCGCCACCAGGTTGAGATAGAGCGGCGTGGATTCGTCGCGCGAGATGTCGAACGAATAATCGGCGCTGAAATCGGTCGACGGCTTCCACAGCGCCTCGATATGAAGGCCGCGCTTGTCATACTGGTTGAAGCCCTCGGCGCCGGCGAGCGGGTTCTTCACCAGCGGATCGCGGTGGGCGATCACGCCGTCCACCTTGACCGCGATGTTTTGGAACGCCGGCAGGTCGAGATGCACCTCGTTCTTGTAGCTGCCGAAATTGCCTAGCCCGCCGGTGCCGTTGAAGTGGAACTCGCCGGTCGGCTTCTTCGTCACGATGCTCACCGCGCCGCCTTCGGTATTGCGGCCGAACAGCGTGCCCTGCGGTCCCTTCAGCACCTCGATGTTCTCGATATCGAACAGCGCGGTGCCCAGACCCTGCGCGCGGCCGAGATAGACCCCGTCGATATAGACGCCGACGCCCTGATCGCGGGCGGGCTGGTTCCCGTCGGAGAGCACGCCGATGCCGCGGATGTTCACGATCAGCGCGGAATTGCGCGAGTAGAACGGCGCGATCTTCAGCGAGGGTATGGCGCCGTCGCCCAGATCGACCAGCGAGGTGACGTGGCGGTTGATGAGATCGTCGTTGCGCAGGACCGAGATCGAGATCGGCGTCGTCTGCAGGTTTTCGCGGCGCTTCTGCGCGGTCACGACGATCTCGTCGAGGCCGCTGCCGTCGGCCGCCGCCGCCGCTTCGGCCGCCACCGCCTCGGCGGCGCTGGCGGGCGCCGCGCCGAGCGCGACGAGCAAGAGGCTGGCGGCCGTTACGGCCGCGCGGCTGGATGTGGTTGTCATGATGCCCCCGATGGATCGAGCCCGCCTCTGCCGGCGGGTCGGGGCAGCCCATGACGAGTTGCTATGTCACCTGTGCGAACGGACGATGACGGAACCGTGTCATCGCGGACGGATCAGCCGCACGGTTCGCTTCGGCGGGGCAAGGCGGGCGGGGGGCGATCGGGTGTATCTGCCTGTCGCGCCGCCCCGGCTCGCGGCCTACCGCAGCAGGCGGGCATATTCCTGCTCGGGGCGGCCATAGGTATCGCCGGCCAGCAACAGCAGCTTGGCCCGATCCTGCACCACGACCCTGGCGCGCAGCGCGCGGATGGCCTGATCCTCCTCCAGCCGGTGGAGCGCATCCGTGATACTGCTGCGCCGCACGCCGAGCATCAGGCGGAACTCCTCGTGGGTCATGCAGATCTCGTCCGCCTGTACGCGATCGTGATACAGCAGGATCCACCGCGCCATGCGCCGGTCGATCGGGTGCGCCAGCGACGAGACGATCGTGCGCCCCATCTGCAGCATGAAGACATGGACGAAACGCAGCAACGCCGTCCGCAGCGTGGGGCTGGCATCCGCCGCGGCGAGCAGCGCGGGGGCGGAGATCCGCAGCGCCTCGCCATGTTCGGCCCGCATCGTCACGTCATAGGGGGCGCGGTCGTCGCCCATCAGCAGCGGCCAGCCGATGAACCCTTCCGCGCCGATCAGCCCCACCGCGTAGCGCCGGTCGTCCTCCAGCGCGTCGAGCACCCCGGCGATGCCCTGTTCGAGGAAACAGAAACCGTCGATCGGATCGCCGGCACGGGTGATGTAATCCCCGACGGCGAACGAAACCCGCTCAAGATGCGGCGTCAGCAGGGCGAGGTCCGAGGGGGACAGACCGGCGAGAAGGCGGTTGCCGGGGGCAGGCGGCACCGGCTCCACGCAGTCGCGGATCATCCGGCCGATGATCGATGTGACATTCGACATGATGATCCCATCCCCGACGTGAACACGGTTCTGCCCGTTACCGTACAGAAACGTTACGCCCATGCCGATTGTTCAACCCCCTGCAACAACAGGAGGAAACATGTCCGTCACCCCGAAGCGCCCGTTCGCACGGGCCATTCTGGTCGCAGCCC
>NZ_VNIM01000038.1 GCF_007785815.1 Alterirhizorhabdus solaris
CGCCAGGGTGCCCGCCCCGGCCCCCGCGATCGGCGCGGACAACGCCGCGATCACCACCATCTTCGCCGAACCGCGCACGCCGCGAACGATCCCGGCCAAGCCGATCCGCCACGCGCTGGAAGGGCTGCGGGTGCTCGACTTCTCCTCCTTCTTCGCCTGCGGCTACGCCGGGCGGCTGATGTCCGATCTGGGTGCCGACGTCATCAAGATCGAGACGCCGGACGGCGACCAGATGCGCCCGCTGCCGGACGTGTTCGACGCCGCCCAGCGCGGCAAGCGCGGCATCGTGCTCAACCTGAAGTCGCCGGAGGGGCTGGCCGCCGCGAACAGGCTGGTCGAGAGCGCCGACGTGGTCATGCACAACCTGCGCCCCGGCAAGGGCGAGAAGCTGGGCATCGGCTACGAGACGCTCTCGGCGATCAATCCGCGGCTGATCTACGCCTACCTGCCCGGCTACGGTTCCACCGGACCGAAATCGCGGCTGAAAAGCTTCGCCCCGCTCGTCAGCGGCTGGACCGGGCTGCTCTACGAGGGCGGCGGCGAGGGCAATCCGCCGACCCGCGCCGTCTTCGGCAACGAGGATTACAACAACGGCTTCCTCGGGGCGGCCGCCGTGCTGATGGCGCTGGAACAACGCGAACACACCGGGCGCGGCGACTATGTCGAATGCCCGCAGCTCCATTCCAGCCTGTGGACCACCTCCGAGCATTTCCTGAATGCCGACAAGAAGGTGGTGTACGGCCTGCGGCTCGACCGGGCGCAGACCGGCTTCGATGCGCTCGACCGGATCTACCCGACCTCCGACGGCTGGGTGTGCATCTGCTGCCGCGCCGACGATCGCTTCGCCGCACTGGCGACCGCGATCGGCCAGCCGGGCCTGCCCGACGATGCGCGCTTCGCCTCGCCCGCCGCCCGCAGCCGGCATGATGCCGCGCTGGGCGCGATCATCGCCCCGTGGTTCGCCGCGCGATCCTCAACCGAGGCCTTCGCCCTGCTGGATGCGGCCGGCGCCGCCGTCGAGATCGTCCGCGAGACATCATGGGTGAAGGAGACGCTGCTGGCCGACTGGGCCGCGCGGACCGACCGCGTGTTCGAGGACAAGGCATCGATGTACGGCCACATCCGCGAGTTCGGCCTGTTCAACCGGCTGAACGGCACGCCCGGCGTGCGCAAGGGATCGGCCCCGCGTCTGGGCGAGCATACGCGCGAGATCCTTGCCGAGGCGGGCTTCGCCCCGGCCGCCATCGACGATCTCATCGCCCGCCGCATCGCCATCGTCGCGGCCTGATCCGCCTTCGCCCGTCTTCCCGGAGTACGCCTGTGGAACTCAACCTTCGCTACGACATGAACCGGCCGGATTTCGGCGCCCCCCACACCGCCCTCTATCGCGCCGCGATCGACCAGTCAGTCTGGGCGGACGGGCTGGGGTTCAGACAGGTCTACCTGGCCGAGCATCATGGCGCGGAGGGCGGCTATTGCCCGTCCTCGATGGTCCAGGCCGCCTCGATCCTCGGCGCCACGACGCAGATCCTCGTCCACCTGTCCGCGCTGGTCGTGCCGATGCACGATCCGATCCGGCTGGCCGAGGATCTCGCCGTGCTGGACCTGCTGTCCGACGGCCGGCTCGTGCTCACCGCCGGCATGGGCTACCGCCCGCACGAATTCGAGATGTTCGGCAAGGACATGGCCAAGCGCCTCGCGCTCCAGACCGAGGCGCTCGATACCTGCGCGAAGGCATGGAAAGGCGAACCGTTCGAATATCGCGGCCGCACCGTGCGGGTGACGCCGGCCCCGGCCACCCCGGGCGGGCCGAAGATCTACATGGGCGGATCGACGGAGAAGTCCGCGTTGCGCGCCGCGCGCAAGGGCTATCAGTATTTCCCCGGCACGCCGGACCTGTTCGACATCTACAAGGCCGAGCGCGAGGCCTGCGGCTTCCCGCCGCCCGAACAGCTCGTCACGCCGAGCGCGAGTTTCCTCTACGTCAGCGACGATCCCGAGCGGGACTGGCCGGTGCTGGCGCCGCACATCGCCTATGCGTTCAACACCTATGCCGACTGGGCCAAGGAACGCGGCGAGGGCCAGACCCGCTACTCCGCCGCCGAAACCGTCGAGGAGTTGAAGAAGATGCCGAACATCAAGGTCATCACCCCGGCCGAATGCGTGGCCTACGCCAGGGAACTGGGTAACGGCGCGCAGTTGACGTTCCACGCCCTGCTCGGCGGGCTGGACCCGGAGATATCGTGGCGCGGGCTGCGCCTGTTCGAGCGTGAGGTGCTGCCGCACCTGATCGCCGCCGGCCTGGCCGAAGGCCCGCGCCGGGCGGTGGCGGCATGAGCGCGCCCGAGAACGCGCCGGAAGGCATGCGCCGTCGCGCGCTCTGGGCCGTGGCCGCGCTGCCGATCGGCCTCGCCGCCGCCGCCGCCGCGAAGGCGCCTGCCCGGCCAGCCGGTGAGGATCTCGCCAGCCGGCTCGACCGGCTCGAAGCGAAGGAGGCGGTCGCCCGCGTCCTGAACGACTATGCCCGCGCCAACGATCGCGTCGACGAGGCGCTGCTGCGATCCTGCTTCTGGCCGGAATCGCGCCATCACCACGGCGGCTTCGACGGCGCGTCCAGCGACTTCATCGGTTTCGCCATGAAGATCCTGCGCGCCGTGAAATATACCGCGCACCACATCTCCAATATCGCGGTGGACGTGAAGGGCGACCGCGCGTTCAGCGAATGCTATTATTTCGCGCATCACCGCCGCGACGCGAAGACCGGCGGCGGCGAGGAGGATGCCTTCTTCGAGGGCCGCTACATCGACCGGCTGGAGCGGCGCGGTGGCGTCTGGAAGATCATCCAGCGCCGTGGCCTGTCCGACTACAGCGTCGTATCGCCGGCCGCCACGCCGATCGCCTCCTGGCCGGCCGGCCAGCACAGCGGCCGCTTCCCCGACGACGACTATTACGCGATGCGCCGCGCCTTCGAGGCGGGCTGAGCGAGCGGGCGCACGGCATGCCGCGCCGCTCACCCGATCGGCGCGAACCCCGCCACGACATGATCGCCCGCCTGCACCGGGCTGAGCCGTACCCGCATTCCGCAGGCGGCCGACACGTCGTCGCCCGCCACGAACAGCCCGGGCACGCGGCAGCCGGGGGCGTCGTCCGGCTCGAACAGCACCACGGTGAACGGCACCTCGGCGCGATGATCGCCCGGCAGCAGGCTGCGCTCCACCCGCGTGAAGCTGTACACCGTGCCCTCGTCGCTCGCCCTGCGCCATACCAGTGTCGCCGCAGGACGACCCGGCATCATCTCGGGCGGATACCAGGCCCACTGGCCGGTTTCGCTGTCGGCCGTCAGCCGCAGTTCGCCTGCCGCCAGCCCCTCGTAGAACGGCCTGAGCAGGTCGCTGTCGAACCGGGGTGGGTGGATCGGGATGCCCATGTCAGTGCCTCGCCAGGATGGTGGTGGCGTGCGAATTGCCGCCGAGGCCGGTGACGGCGCACAGCCGCGCATCGGGCACCTGCGCCGCGCCCCGCCCCCCGCGCAACTGCCGCACGCCTTCGATCAGCAGGGTGATGCCGGGCAGGTAGCCGCCCGACATGTGCCCGCCGCTGGTGTTCACCGGCATCCGCCCGCCGGGCATCGCGGCGCCGCTGTGGAAGAAGCGACCGCCCTCCCCCTCGCCGCACAGGCCGAGCTGTTCGGCCTGCACCAGCGCGGAGATGCTGAACCCGTCGTAGATCTGCGCCAGATCGAGGTCGCCCGCCCCCACCCCCGCCATGGCGAAGGCGGCGGCGGCGGATTCGCGGCCGGGAAAGTCGAAGATCGAGGGCGCCTGCGTGAACATCATCGCATGCGGCCAGCGCGTCGTGCCGAGGCCGAGACCCTCCACCGCCACCACCGGATGCGGCGCATCGCGCGCGACATCGGCGGCGCTCACCACATAGGCCGCGCCGGCATCGGTCATCAGGCAGCAGTCCGCCACGCGGAACGGCGCGGAGATCATCGGGCTTTTGCGATAGCCCGCCAGATCCATCGGCTCGCGCTTCTGCGCCGAGGGGGTCAGCTCGGCCCACTTGCGAAAGGGGATCGAAACCGACGCCAGTTCCTCCTCGCTCAGGCCATGTTCGTAGGCGTAGCGATTGGCCATCGTCGCGAAATAGGAGGGCTGGCCGAAATAGCCGACCGGCATCTCCAGATCGGCCTTCAGCGGCTCGCGCGAATGGAAGCCGTAGGGGCCGCCCGGCCGCGTCGCCTGAAAGCCGTAGGGCACCAGCACGTGCCGGCACAGCCCCGCCTCGATCGCCAGGTGCGCCAGCGTGAGCGCCGAGCCGGTCGGCCCGGTGCCGCCCACCGTGTCGGTGATCGCGCTGAACGGTCGCCGGTCGATCCCCAGCGCGAAGCCGATTTCGTCGGCCGAGTGGCTGTTGCGGTTGACGACGAAGCCGTCGATATCCGCCGGCTTCAGCCCGGCATCGGCGATCGCGCCGAGCGAGGCCTCCACCGTCATCTCCAGCAACGATTTCGGTCTGGCACGGACGAACGGCGTCTCGCCCACGCCGGTGATCGCGATGCGGCCTGCCTGCATCATGCGTCCGCGAAGCCCTTGCCCGATCCGACCAGCCGTTCGATCAGCGGCGAGGGGACGAACACGTCGCCGTGCGCCGCCGCCAGCGCATTCAGCTTCTCCAGCACCACCGGCAGCCCGACCTGATCGGCCCAGAACATCGGCCCGCCGCGATAGGGCGGCCAGCCGTAACCGTTGATCCACACCGTATCGATATCGGACGCGCGCTGGGCGATACCCTCGTCGAGGATCTTCGCGCCCTCGTTCACCATCGCAAGCAGGCAGCGGTCGCGGATCTCGTCGTCGGACACCGCGCGCCGCTCGATCCCCTGCTCCGCCGAGAAATCGAACACGGCCCGTTCGGCGACGGGCGAAGGCGTGGCGGTGCGCTTCTCGTCGTAATCGTAATAGCCGCCGCCGGTCTTCTGGCCGTGGCGGCCCATCTCGTTCAGCACCTCGCGCACGGTGGCACCTGTCGATGCCTCCCGCTTCCAGCCCACATCCAGCCCGACCAGATCGCGCATCGCGAACGGCCCCATGGCAAAGCCGAAGCCGGCGATCACGCGATCGACGTCCCACGGCATCGCGCCCTCGTTCACCACCGCCTCGGCCTGCGCGTGGCGCGCGGCGAGCATGCGGTTGCCGACGAAGCCGAAGCAGTTGCCGACGACGACGCCGACCTTGCCGATGGTCCGCGCCAGCGCCACCGCCGTCGCCAGCACCGCCGGGTCGGTCTTGTCCGCGTTCACGATCTCCAGGAGCCGCATCACGTTGGCGGGCGAGAAGAAGTGCAGGCCGAGCACGCTTTCCGGCCGCCCGGTCACCGCCGCGATCGCATCCACATCGAGATAGGAGGTGTTCGTCGCCAGGATCGCGCCCGGTTTCGCCACGGCATCCAGCCGGCGGAACAGGTCCTGCTTCACGTCCATCTGCTCGAACACGGCCTCGATCACGAGATCGCAGTCGTCCAGATCGTCGAGCGCCAGCGAGCCGGTGAGGCAGGCCATGCGCTGCTCGACCTGATCGGCGGTCAGCTTGCCCTTCTTCGCGCTGTTCTCGTAATTGCGGCGGATGATGCCGAGACCGCGATCGAGCGCCTCCTGCCTCGTCTCCACGATCGTGACGGGCAGGCCCACGTTGGCGAAGTTCATCGCGATGCCGCCGCCCATCGTACCCGCGCCGATCACCCCGACCCGGTTTACCGGCAGGGTCGCAATGCCCTTCGGCAGCGCATCCACCCTTGCCGCCTGCCGCTCGGCGAAGAAGACATGGCGCAACGCGGCCGACTGCGGCCCGTCGAGCAATTCGCGGAACAGGTCGCGCTCGTTCGTCAGCCCCTCCTCGAACGACAGGGGGATGGCCTGCTCTACCGACCGGATGATGTTCTCCGGCGCCGTCAGGCCGCGAAACCGGCGGGCGTGCGTCGCGCGGAACGCATCGAACAGGCCCGGTTCGGCGGTGAGCGGGCGATCGCGCACCTTTTCCAGCGGTTCGCCGGCAGCGGCCACCGCGCGCGCGAAGGCGACGGCGTCCTCGCGCAGCGCCCCTTCCGCCGCCAGCCGGTCGAACAGGCCGATCCGTTCCGCCTCGTCCGCGCCGATTGGCTCGCCGCTCGTCATCATCTCCAGCGCGCGCTCCGCCCCCACCACGCGCGGCAGGCGCTGCGTGCCGCCCGCGCCGGGCATCAGGCCCAGCTTCACTTCGGGCAGGCCGCATTTGGCCGAAGGCACCGCGATGCGGCGATGCGCCACCAGCGCCAGTTCCAGCCCGCCGCCCAGCGCCGTGCCGTGCATCGCGGCGATCACCGGCTTCGGCGCATCCTCCACGATCCGCTGCAATGCGCGCAGATCGGGCTGGATCGGCGGCTTGCCCAGTTCGGTGATGTCGGCCCCGGCGAAGAAGGTGCGGCCCGCGCACATCAGCACGATCGCCGCGACCGTATCGTCGGCATATGCCTTCGCCATCGCCTCGGCGACGCCCGTGCGCACGGTGGCGGACAGCGCGTTGACCGGCGGCGAATCGATGGTGACGATGGCGATGGCCCCGTCGCGATCGAGCGTGGTCACGTCATTGATCTGCATGCAGTCTCCTTGCCTCCTGCGCGATGCGCGCCGCCGCCTGCGGCGATCCGCCAGCGGCCAGCGCGGTGCGGGCCTGCTGCCGGATATAATGTTGCAACCCGGCGATCTCGGCGGGGCTGAGGTCCTCGAACCGGGGCATCCCGCGCTCGACCAGCAGGCCATCGTGCAGCACGCTGGTGAACGCCTCCAGGTTCAGCGGCGCGCCGGCCCGACGCAGGTCCGGTGCCGCCCCGCCGGAATTGCCCGCCGGCCCGTGGCAGATCGCGCAATGCGCCGCGAAGAGGCCCTTGCCTGCCGCCGCCAGCGCCGGATCGACGCGGAAGGCAGGATCGTCGGCGATGGGCGTCACCGGCGCGGGCGGCGGCAGCACTGCCTTGCCGCCGAGCGAGAAGGTAAGCACCCGCCGGCGCGTGGTGTAATAGTCATATTCGGGCACGCGCCCGCTCGGCCCCATCGCCCGCCAGCTCGCCATCACGGTGAGGTACTGGCGGTTGCCGGCCATGTAGGTGATCGGCTGGGCCTGCACCCCGTTCTGCGTATCGAACCGCCACAGCGGCTTGCCGGTACGCGCGGCAAACGCGGTCAGCTGCCCGTTCGCCTGCCCCTGAAAGATCAGATCGCCACCAGTCGCCGTGATGCCGCCGGTCCGCTGGCCGGTCTGCGGCACGCGCCACGCCGCCTTCTGCGCCACCGGATCCCAGGCGAGCAGCGCGCTTTTGCCCGGCGGCAGCACCATGCCGGGCGGGGCCGCACCGATGCCGTTGTTGATGACCTGCCCCGGCTTGAAGCCCCAGGCCGGCAGGTCGGGTGCATCCAGATAGACGCGCGCCTGATCGTTGGCCGGGATGTAGGCGAGCCGGGTGCGCGGGCTGTACGCCATCGCCTCGGCCGAATGCGCGCCCACGGGCGAGGGAAAGATCACCACCGGCTTGCCACCGGGGAAGCGCGCCCAAGGCGTCTCCACCGGCCGGCCGCTTGCCGTGTCGATCCGCGTCGCCCAGTTCACCGGCACGAATTTCTCGGCCGAGATCAGCTTCCCGGTCAGCCGGTCGATCACATAGAAGAAGCCGTTCTTCGGCGCGTGCAGGATCACCGATCGCATCCGCCCGCCGATGTCCAGCTCGGCCAGCTCGATGTCCATCGCGGCGTTGTAATCCCACGTCTCGCCGGGATTGACCTGATAGTGCCAGATGTAGCGCCCGGTCTTCGCGTCGAGCGCGATGATCGCGCACAGGAACAGGTTGTCGCCGCCGCCGGGGCTGCGGATCTTGCGGTTCCACGGCGTGCCGTTGCCGGTGCCAATGTAGATGCGGTCGAGCTTGGCATCATAGGCCATCGCGTTCCACACCGTGCCGCCGCCGCCCCAGCGCCACGATCCCTTGTCCCACGTCTTCGCCGCCATCGCCATGACGGGATCGGAGGCGGCATGATCGGGTTTCGCCGGATCGCCGGGCACGGTGTAGAAACGCCACGCCTCCTTGCCGCTGGCGATATCATAGGCGGTCACGCGCCCGCGCACCGGGCCGAAATCGCCGCCGCCGAAGCCGATCACCACCTTGTTGCCGGCGATCCACGGCGCCCCGGTGATATAGGCGGCGTCGCCCGGGTCGATTGTCTGCACGCTCCACGCCAGTGCGCCGGTTTTCGCATCGAGCGCGATCAGCCGGCCGTCGATCGTGCCGGTGAAGATCCGCCCCTGCGCATAGGCGATGCCACGGATGCCCCACGCGGAGCGCATCTTGCGGCCCGCGCGCTGCGGCGCCTGCGGGTCGTAGCGCCACAACAGCTTGCCGGTCGCAGCGTCGACCGCGTGGATCACGCTGTAGCCGACCGCGAAGTAGACCACCCCGTCCACCGCCACCGGCGCGCTGGCGGCGTTGGGGCCACCGTCGATATCGTGGGACCAAACGAGGCCCAGCCGGCCGACGTTGCCCTCGTCGATCTGGTCGAGCGGGCTGTAATGCTGTTCGGCCGGGCCGCCGAAACCGGCCCAGTCGCGGCCCGGCACGGGCAGCGCGCCCGCCGGGGGCGACGACCCCGCGGCGAACGCGGCGATCGCCGCCGCGCCGGCGAGCACCGCCACGCCCAGCCGCAGCTGCGCCCGCTCGGCGCGCGTCGTCGTCACGCCGGCCCCGTCGCTCACTTCGGTGCGGCCGCCGGGTTGGGCTTGCTCGCCGGGCCGGTCTCTCGCGCGCGCTGGCGGATGAAGTGGCGCAAGCCCTCCAGCTCGGCGGTCGTCAGATTGTCGAACCGGCCCATCCCGCGCTCCATCAACGCGCCCTCGTGGACGACCTGATAGAAGGCGTCGGCATCCATCGGCGTCGGCGCCTTGCGAAGATCCGGCGCGGCACCGCCCGCGATCATGCCGGCGCCGTGACAGATCACGCAGCTCTGCCCGTAGATACCCGCGCCCACCTTCGCCTTTGCCGCATCGATCACGAAGGCCGGATCGTCGAGGATCGGCTGGTCCACCGGCTCCACCGGCGGCAGCGCCGCCTTGCCGTCCAGCACGAACGTCAGCACCCGCCGCTTCTGCTCGCGATAATCCCAGTTGGGCGTGTTGGCGAAGCTGGAGCGGAAGCCGGTGATGACGGTGACATATTGCCGGCCGCCGGCGGAATAGGTGATCGCGTTGCCGAGGATGCCGTTCTGCGCGTCGAACGACCACAATTGCTTGCCACTGTCCGCCGCGAAGGCGACGAACCTGCCGGTGTTCAGCCCCTGGAACACCAGATTGCCGGCGGTGGTGATCGTGCCGCCGTTGAGGATGCCGTTCTGCGGCAGCTTCCACGCCACCTTCTGCTTCCCCGGATCATAGGCGACGAGATTGCTGCCGGGCGGCGCCACCGTCATCCCCGCCGGCACCGCGCCCAGCCCGGTGTTGACGAACATGCCCGGCTTGTACGTCCAGCCGGCCACGTTCGCCGGATCGGTCACGACGCGCTGCTGCTCGATCTGGGGGATATAGACGAGGCCGGTCTTGCGGTTGAACGACATCGTTTCCACCGCATGCGCGCCCGTCGGCGAAGGGTACATCACGAAGGCCGTGCCGGTCGGATAACGCGCGGCGGGGTTCTCGATCGGGCGGCCGGTCTTCATGTCGATGCCGCTCGCCCAGTTGGCGGGGGCGAAGTTGCCGGGCGTGTTCACCAGCTTCCCCGTCGCCCGGTCGATCACGTAGAAAAAGCCGTTCTTCGGCGCATGCAGGATCACGTCGCGCGGGCGCCCGTCGATCGACAGGGTCGCCAGCTGGATATCCATCGCGTCGTTGTAATCCCACGTGTCGGCGGGATTGATCTGATAGTGCCACGCATATTTGCCGGTCTTGCGGTCGACCGCCACGATCGAGGCGAGGAACAAATTGTCGCCGCCGCCGGGGCTGCGGATCTTCTGGTTCCACGGGAAGCCGTTGCCGGTGCCGAAAATGACGCGATCGTATTTCGCATCATAGGCCATCGCGTGCCACACGTTGCCGCCGCCGCCGACCTTCCACCATTCGCCGGTCCATGTCTTGGCGGCCATCGGCATCACGCTGTCGGAGGCGGCACCGTCCGGCCCCTTCGCCGGGTCGCCGGGCACGGTGTAGAAGCGCCACGCCTGCTTGCCGCTGGCGATGTCGTAGGCGGTCACGTAGCCGCGCACCGGGCCATAATCGCCGCCACCGAAGCCGATCAGCACCTTGTCGCCGGCCACCCACGGCGGCCCGGTGATATAGGCGTCGTCCTTCGGATCGATCGTCATCGCCGACCACAGGCTGCGCCCGGTCTTCGCATCGAGCGCGATCAGCCGCCCGTCGCGGGTGGCGGTGAAGATGCGGCCCGCCGAATACGCGATGCCGCGCGTGCCCCAGCCGGCGCGCATCTTGTGCCCGACGACCTTCGCCACCTCGGGATCATATTGCCAGAGCTGCTTGCCGGTCACCGCATCCATCGCGGTGACGACGCTGTTGCCGACGGCGAAGTAGAGTACGCCCCCCACCGCGAGCGGGGCGGTGAAGCTGTCGAACGTGTCGAGATCGGCCGACCACGCCAGGCCGAGGCGAGAGACGTTGCCCGCGTCGATCTGGACGAGCGGGCTGTAGTGATCCTCGCTGCCGTCACGCCCGTAGGCGCTCCAGTCCGCACCCTCGACCGCGGGCGCGCGACTGGCGGCGACGGCGCCGGCCATGGCCACGACGGCGGCCATGCCGCCAAACGCCAGACCGGCCTTCCGGATCGCTCGTCCCATCACTATCCACCTCTCCTATTTTCTACACTGTGGTGCAGAATCTAGGGGGTTGTCAACCGAGCGTCGGAACATGGATCGCATGGCCCGAACCGGCCCTTGCCGGTCGCGGTTCGATGGTGGCACGGGGATCGGGGAGTGACGACACCCCTTGTGTCAATCTCCCCCCCTGCCGTCCGGTCGAGCGGACGGCGCGAGTTGACTCGGACAGGACAAGCGCAGCTTGACGCGCGAATGCCGGACTAGGGTGTGCCCCCCGGTCGCCGCGCACCCGCGCGAGGGATCACGACGTGCTGCCGGCCGCCCCGCTGTTCGCGAGCCCGCGACCGGAATCGCCTGACCTCGCCTGATCGCGCGACGGCCCGCACGGCACGCGATGCCCCGATCTGGTGGATGCCCGGCCTCTTGGACCACCCATTGCCTGCGCCCGGGCGGCGGCGGACGCATTACACCGCCCGCCTTCAGCGGCCGGCGATGAGCGCCCCAGTCTCAACGTCCTCAAAAGCGGTTGACGAGGTTCTCCAGCCATTCCTGACGGCCGGACTGCCGCTGCGGCGCGAGATCGCGCTCGACGGCCAGATCGGCGATCGTGGCGAGCGACGCGTCGGCGGCGTGGACAGCCTGCCCCAGTCCCTCGTTCCAGCCTGCGTAGCGCTGGGCGCGAAAGCCGTCGAGACGGCCATCGGCGATGATCGCCTCGGCCTTGACCAACGCGTGCGCGATCGTGTCGATGCCGCCGATATGGCCGTGGAACAGGTCCGCCGCGTCGACGCTCTGCCGGCGCACCTTGGCATCGAAGTTGAAGCCGCCCGTCGTGAAGCCGCCGGCACGCACGATCTCCAGCATCGCCAGCGTCAATTCCTCGACCGAGTTGGGGAATTGGTCGGTGTCCCAGCCGTTCTGGTGGTCGCCGCGATTGGCGTCGATCGACCCGAAGATGCCGAGCGCGCGCGCCATCGCGATCTCGTGCTCGAACGTATGGCCCGAAAGCGTCGCGTGGTTGGCCTCGATGTTGACCTTGACCTCGTTCTCCAGACCGAAGCGCTTGAGGAAGCCGTACACCGTCTGCGTATCGAAATCATACTGGTGCTTGGTCGGCTCGTGCGGCTTGGGTTCGATCAGGATCGCGCCCTTGAAGCCGATCCTGTGCTTGTGCGCGACGACCAGCGACAGGAAGCGGCCGAAATTCTCCTGCTCGATGCCGACATCGGTGTTGAGGATCGTGTCGTAACCCTCGCGTCCGCCCCACAGCACGTAGTTCTGCCCGCCCAGGCGATGCGTCGCCTCCAGCGCATCGCGCACCTGCGACGCGGCCCAGGCGAATACCTCCGGGTCGGGATTGGTCGCGGCGCCCGCCATGTAGCGCGGATGGCTGAACAGGTTCGCCGTGCCCCACAACAGCTTGCGGCCATGCTGCGCCTGCAACGCCTCGAGATGATCGACCGCCTCGGCGAAGCTGCGACGGAAGGATGCGATGTCGCCGGCATCGGCCATGACGTCGACATCGTGGAAGCAGTAATAAGGCACGTCGAGCTTTTCGACGAAAGCGAGCGCCGCCTCGCGCTTGGCCTTCGCCGCCGGGGCATCGTTGGGGCCGGCCTGCCACGGGCGGCTGAACGTGCCGCCGCCGAAAACGTCGCTGCCCGGCCAGCAGAAGGTGTGCCAGAAGCAGACTGCGACACGGAGATATTCCTCCATCGTCTTGCCGAAGACGACGCGGTCCTTGTCGTACCAGCGGTAGGCGAAATCGTTCGCGCTGTCGGGGCCTTCGTAGCGGACGGTGTCGAACGGCGCGAAATAGTCGGCGGACATGGGCTTCACTCCTGGATCTGGCGAACGAGCGGATAGGCCGCGCGAAAGCGCGCGAGCTTGGGGGCGAGCCGGTCGGCAAGGCCGGCGTCGGGTTCGATGACGTGGCGGACCGGCGGGCGGATGCAGACTTCCGCCCGGTCGGCGCCGGTCACCGCGATCTGCGCGAGGCGGGCGGCACCCAGCGCCGGCCCGACCTCGCCACCGTCGAGATAGACCAGCGGCACGCCCAGCACGGCGGCGATGATCCGGCCCCAATAGGCCGATCGCGCGCCCCCGCCGATCACCGACAGCGACGCGACCCGGCTGCCCGCCTCGCGCAGCGCATCGAGCCCGTCGGCATGCGCGAAGGCGACGCCTTCCAGCACGGCGGCGGCGATGCGGCCGGGATCGGTATCGTTGCCCAGCCCCAAGAAGGCGCCACGCACGTGCGGATCGTTATGCGGCGTCCGCTCGCCCGAGAGATAAGGCAGGAAAAGCTCCGGCCCCGCCGCCGGGCCTGCCGCTTCCGCCAGCGCGAACAGCGCCCCCGGGCCATCCACGCCCGTCAGCCGCGCGGCCCAGTCGATGCAGGCAGCGGCGGAGAGATGGACGCTCATCTGGTGCCACATGCCCGGCAGGCAATGGCAGAAGGCATGCACCGCGCGCGCCGGGTTGGGGCGGAAACCGGCGGTGGCGACGAAGATCACCCCGGACGTGCCGAGCGACAGCAGCGCGTCTCCGTCGCCGATCACGCCGATGCCGGCCGCCCCCGCCGCATTGTCGCCGCCGCCGGCCGCGACCGGCACCGCCGCCATGCCCCAGCGTGCCGCGATCGCGGGCCGCAGCAAGCCGGTGGCCTGCGTGCCTTCGTACAGGGCCGGCATCTGCGTTTCGTCCAGGCCGGAAGCCGCGAGCATGGCCGGGCTCCAGCGGCGGCCGGCGACGTCCAGCCACAGCGTGCCGGCGCTGTCGGACATGTCCGATGCCTTGTCGCCGGTCATGCACAGCCGCACGTAATCCTTCGGCAGCAGCACGCTGCGCACCCACGCGAAAACCCCGGGTTCGTGGCGGCGTACCCACAGCAGCTTCGGCGCGGTGAAGCCCGGCATGGCGATGTTGCCGGTGATCGCGCGCGTATCGGGCCCGGCCACTTCCAGTTCGACACATTCGGCGAAACTGCGACCGTCGTTCCACAGGATCGCGGGGCGCAGCGGCCGGTCGTCCGCCCCGAGCAGGGTGGCGCCGTGCATCTGCCCGGCAAGGCCGATCCCGCGAACGGCGGCGCGCAAGCCCGCATCGAGCGACAGGATGGCGGCCTCGGTCGCCACCCACCAGTCGTCGGCATCCTGTTCCGACCACAAGGGCGCCGGCCGCTTCACGCCCAGCGGCGCGGTGGCCTGCCCCAGGACCGCGCCTGTCTCAGACACGATCACGGCCTTCACGCCCGACGTGCCGACGTCGATCCCCAGAAACACGCGTCGCTCTCCTCGCTTATGTCGTCGAGGTAGCGCTACCACGAGCAGGCGGGCAAGCCTTTTCGTGCCGGCCGACCGGCTTGTGAGCGCCGCGCATGCGCTCTACGCGGGACCGATGGGAACGACGGAGAACATGCGGGGCCGCCGGCCCCGCCTGGGCGCGCGCGGACCGACCGTGGCGGACGTCGCCCGGCTGGCCGGGGTGTCGCCGATGACCGTGTCTCGCGTCATCAACACCGAAACCAGCGTTCTGCCCGCCACGCGCGACAAAGTGCGGACGGCGATCGCGACGCTCGGCTATGTCCCCAATCTGGCGGCGCGCAGCCTCGCCGGTGGCCAGCAGTGCCGGATCGCCCTGCTCCACGCGAACCCGAGCGCGGCCTATCTGAGCGAATTCCTGATGGGCAGCCTGGCGCAGGCGAGCCTGATCGACGCCCAGTTGATCGTCGAGCAATGCGACCCGCTCGAGCCGTATCAGGCGCTGGTCGGCCGCCTGTCCGGCCACCGGGTCGACGCGGTGCTGCTGCCGCCGCCGCTGTGCGACGATCCCGCCCTGCTGGCCGCGCTCGAGGCGGCAGGCCTGCCGGTCGCGCAGATCGCGACCGGGCGTCCGGCAGCGTTCGCCCATGCGCTGACGATCGACGACGAGGAGGCCGCGCACCGGATGACCACGCACCTGATCGGGCGGGGCCATCGCCGGATCGGCTTCATCACCGGCGCCGCCAACCAGACGGTGAGCGCCGCGCGGCGGGCGGGCTACGATCGCGCGCTGGCGGACGCCGGCCTGCCGCACGATCCGCGCCTCGTCGCACAGGGCGATTTTACCTATCGCTCGGGACTTCTTGCGGCGACCGCGCTGCTCGCCTGCGTGCCGCGTCCGACCGCCATCTTCGCGAGCAACGACGACATGGCCGCCGCCGCCGTCGCGGTCGCGCATCGCGGTCATCTCGACGTGCCGGCCGACCTGTCGGTATGCGGTTTCGACGACAGCGCGATGTCCCGCACGATCTGGCCGGAGATCACCACCGTCCACCAGCCGATCGCCGATATGGCGCGACAGGCCACGGCCCTGCTGGCCGGCACGGTGCGCGAGCGCAGCGCCGCGCGAGAGGCCAGCGTCCGCCATGTCAGGGTGGCCTTCACGATCAGGCACCGGGCCTCCGACGGCCCGCCCCCGCTCGATTGACTTCGCGGGAAGTGTCGTCATGGTAGCGCTCACAAAGAAGAATCGATGGCGGGGATGACATGGCCGACAATACCGGCGAACGGGGGAACCTGACGTTCATTTGCCTGATCGTGGCGGTGGCGACGATCGGCGGATTCATGTTCGGCTATGACTCCGGCGCGATCAACGGCACGCAGGAAGGACTGCGGCAGACCTTCGGCCTGACCGAAGGCCAGCTGGGGCTGACCGTCAGCGCGCTGTTGCCGGGGTGCGCGCTCGGCGCATTCCTGGCCGGGCGCTTCGCCGACATCTTCGGCCGCCGCAAGGTGATGATGGTCGCCGCCCTGCTGTTCATCGTCAGCGCGCTCGCCTCGGGCGCGGCGCATTCCGCGTTGATCCTCGCCCTTGCCCGCTTCTTCGCCGGCGCGGCGGTCGGTGCCGCCAGCGTCTTGTCGCCCGCCTATATCAGCGAGGTCACGCCGGCGCATATCCGTGGCCGCCTGTCGAGCGCCCAGCAGGTGATGATCATCTCCGGCCTCACCGGCGCGTTCGTCGCGAACTATTATCTCGCGCAGGCGGCGGGGTCGTCGCTCGGTGCCTTCTGGGGCGGCCATGCGGCATGGCGCTGGATGTTCTGGGTTCAGGCCCTGCCCGCCCTGCTGTTCCTGCTGGCGTTGCTGGCGATTCCGGAAAGTCCGCGCTTCCTGGTCGCCAAAGGGCGGGATGACGAAGCCGAGCAGGTGCTGACCCGCCTGCTGGGCGCCGGTGTCGCGCGGGCCAAGCTCGCCGAGATCAAGACGACGCTGGCGACCGACCACGCCCCGAGCCTGGCGGACATCCGCAAGCCCGGCGGCGGCTGGCGGCCGATCGTGTGGGTGGGCATCGGGCTTGCCGTGTTCCAACAGCTCGTCGGCATCAACATCGTGTTCTATTACGGCGCGGTGCTGTGGCAGGCGGTCGGCTTCAGCGAGGCGGACGCGCTCAAGATCAACATCCTGTCGGGTGCGGTGTCGATCCTCGCCTGCATCGTATCGATCCTGCTGATCGACCGCATTGGTCGCAAGCCGCTGTTGCTGATCGGCTCTGCGGGCATGGCCGTCACGCTCGGCACCCTCTCCTGGTGCTTCGCCCAGGGCAGCTTCGAGGGCGGCCACCTGATCCTGCCCGCCGGCGTCGGCACCACCGCGCTCTATGCCGCGAACGCCTATGTCGTGTTCTTCAACCTCAGCTGGGGCCCGGTGATGTGGGTGATGCTGGGCGAGATGTTCCCCAACCAGATGCGCGGCTCGGCGCTGGCCATCGCCGGGGCCGCGCAGTGGCTGGCGAATTTCGCGGTCAGCTCCAGCTTCCCGTGGCTGTCGCAGAATGTCGGGCTGCCGGTGACCTATGCCGCCTATACCATCTTCGCGCTGCTCTCGTTCTTCTTCGTGCGATCCTTCGTGCGCGAAACCAAGGGCGTGGAACTCGAAGCGATGCAGGGCTGACGAGGAGTGGCGCAGTCGGCAGCCTCGACGACCATCCCGCTGGCGAGGCGCGAGGCCGCCGGTCGCCTGGCCGACGGCACGCCGGTAGAGGCCGTCACCCTGTCGAACAGGCATGGCCTGTCCGCGCGGATCCTCACCTACGGGGCGACGCTGCAGGCGCTTCTCGTCCCCGACGCGGACGGCGTGCCGGCAGACATCGTGCTGGGGCACGACGATGTCGCGGGATATGAGGCGACGCGCGGCTTCCTCGGCGTTACCGTGGGGCGCTATGCCAACCGCATCGCCGGCGGACGCCTCGTGCTCGACGGCGTGCCCCATCACCTGACGCGCAACGACGGCGACAACACGCTGCATGGCGGGCGCGGGTTCGATCAGGCGGTGTGGACGATCGCGGCGCTCGACACCCGATCTCCCGCGTCGGTCGTGCTCCAGCATATCAGCGCGGACGGCGACGACGGTTTTCCCGGCGAGGTCACCGCGCGGGTCACCTACACGCTCCACGACGACGGCGATCTCGCGATCACCTTCACCGCCACGACCACCCGGTCGACCGTCGTCAACCTGACCAACCACGCCCTGTTCGATCTGGCCGGGGAAGACGCCGCACAGGACGCGATGTCGCACCGCCTGACCATCGCCGCCGCCCTTTACACGCCGGTCGATCCCGCGCTGATCCCGACCGGCGAGCTGCGGGCGGTGGCCGGCACGCCGTTCGATTTCCGCACCCCCCGCACACTGGCGGAGGGTGTGCGGAACGGCGACGCGCAGATCTCGATCGGCCGGGGCTACGACCATAATTTCGTGCTCGACAAGGGCATGACGGCAGAGCCGCGCCTCGCCGCCCGGCTCGAACACCCCGTATCGGGCCGCCGGCTCGACGTGCTGACGACCGAGCCGGGGCTGCAGCTCTACACCGCCAACGGTTTCGACGGCAGCGTGCGCGGCAAGCGCGGACGCCTCTACCGGAAGGGCGACGGGATCGCGCTGGAACCGCAGAAATTTCCCGATACGCCCAACCGGCCCGCGTTCGGATCGGCCCGGCTCGACCCCGGCGAGACCTACCGCCACGCCATGATCTATCGCCTGTCGCTCCTATGATGACCACCCTTCCCGCATCCCCCGACAAAGAGGTTTCCATGCGTCACCCGCGCCGCACGCCGCTCTTCAATTCCATGCCCAGCACGCCGGTGCTCGCCGCAATCATCGCCGCCGTCACGGCGGTCGCGGCGATGCCCGCACAGGCGCAGCAGACACCCGAACAGCGCGCGGCGGCGATCGTGGCGAAGATGACGCTGGAGGAAAAGGCCAGCCAGCTCATCAATACCGCCCCCGGTATCCCGCGGTTGAACGTGCCTGACTATCAGTGGTGGAGCGAGGCGCTGCACGGCTATGCCTTCCAGCCGCACGCGACCAACTTTCCCGAACCGATCGGGCTGGCGGCATCGTTCGACGCGCCGCTCGTCAAGAACATCGCGGCGGCGATCGCGGTGGAGGGCACCGAGGCGAGCGACGCGATGGTGCGCGCGGGCAAGGCGCTCGAACTCGGCGCCGGGCGGACCTACTGGTCGCCCAACCTCAACATCTTCCGCGATCCGCGCTGGGGCCGCGGGCAGGAAACCTATGGCGAGGATCCGTTCCTCACCGCGCGGATGGGCGTCGCCTACGTCACCGGGCTGCAGGGGCCGAACCCGGACAAACCGCTGATCGTCGCCACGCCCAAGCATTACGCGGTGCACAGCGGGCCTGAATCGACACGGCACACGGCGGACGTGACGGCATCGCTGCACGACATGCGCGATACCTACCTGCCGGCGTTCCGCGCCGCGGTGGTGGAGGGCAAGGCCGGATCGGTGATGTGCGCCTACAGCTCGATCAACGGCCAGCCAGCCTGCGCCAACACCTTCCTGATGCAGGATACTTTGCGCAACGCCTGGGGCTTCAAGGGCACGGTGGTGTCCGATTGCGGCGCGGTGCGCGATATCTCGTCGGCGCACAAATATGCGCCCGACATGGTCGCCGGATCGGCGCTGGCGATCCGCGCCGGCATGAACGTGGAATGCGCGACCGAGAGCCTGTTCGACCGCAACAGCTTCGGCCAGTCGCTCAATTACGTGGACGCGGTGAAGACCGGCAAGCTGACCGTTGCCGAACTGGACAGGGCGGTGACGCAGGGCCTTGCGCAGCGCATCCGCCTCGGCCTGTTCGATCGCGGCCCCGTGCCGGCGCCCAGCCCCTCGACGATCAACTCGCCCGCGCACCGTGCGCTCGCGCTCACCGCGGCCGACCGGTCGATGGTGCTGCTGAAGAACGACGGGGTGCTGCCGCTGGCGACGACCGGCGGCCTGAAGGTGGCGGTGATCGGCCCGCTGGCGGATTCGCGTCGCGTGCTGCGTGGCAACTATACCAACCGCGAGACGGCCGACCTGCCGTCGGTGCTCGACGGGCTGAAGGCGGCGCTGCCCGGCGCGCGGATCACCTATGTACCGGCCGGCGCCTCGATCACCGACGGCAATGTCGTACCGGCCTCGGCGCTCCGTACCGAGGACGGCAAGCCCGGCATGACCGTCAGCTACTATCCGCTCAAGCCCGACGGCAAGCCGGCGGCGACATCGCTGATGGCCAAGTTCGCGCATGCGATCACCGCACCGCTCGCCGACACCCCGGTCGCGACCCGGGTCGAGCCGATGGTCAGTGCCGAACTGTTCACCCAGCCGCTGCTGCCCGATGGCGGCAGGGTCGTCGCCAAGGGCTTCCTCGTCGCGCCGGAGACGGGCACCTACCGCGTCGGCGTGCGGACGATCTTCGGGTCGTTCAAGATCGGCGACAGGCCCGAGATCGCGATCAAGAACGGGTTCAACCCGGCGGTGATGCCGGTGTTCGAGACGGTCGATCTGAAGGCCGGCCAGCAATATCCGATCAGCGTCGGCATCCAGGTGCCGGTGCTCCAGTTCGGCGAGCTGGACTGGCAGCGCATCTCCCGCACGCCCGAGGCGGATGTCGCGGCGGCGGCGAAGGATGCCGACGTGATCGTCGCGGTCGTCGGCATCACCTCCACGCTGGAAAGCGAGGAGTCGTCGATCAAGCTGCCCGGGTTCAACGGCGGCGACCGGACGACGCTGGACCTGCCGGCGGACCAGATGAAGCTGCTCGCGGCGGCCAAGGCGACCGGCAAGCCGCTGGTGGTCATCAACATGAGCGGCAGCGCGATGAACCTCGAATGGGCCAAACAGAACGCCAACGCCATCGTGCAGGCGTGGTATCCGGGCGAGGCCGGCGGGCTGGCGGTCGGCCGGACGATCGCCGGCGTCACCAATCCTGCGGGTCGCCTCCCCGTCACCTTCTATCGCGATATCAAGCAGTTGCCGGCCTTCGAGGATTTCGGGATGAAGGGGCGGACCTATCGTTACTTCACCGGGCAGCCGGTCTATCCGTTCGGTTACGGGCTGAGCTACACGACGTTCACCTACGGGCCGGCGACGGCCCGGAGCAGCGGCAGCGCGGGCGGGATCGTGGTCGATGCCGATGTCGCGAACACCGGCAAGCGTGCCGGAGACACGGTGGCGCAGCTGTATCTCGGCTTCCCCGACGCGCCGGGCGTACCGCGTGTCGCGCTGCGGGGGTTCCAGCGGATCGCGCTGGCCGCCGGCGAAAAGCGCCGGGTGCGGTTCGAGCTGACCCCGCGCGATCTCGCTTCCGTGTCGCCGGACGGTCAAATCCAAGTCGTAGCAGGGAAATACCGCATCTACGTCGGCGGCGAACAGCCCGACCTCTCCGGGCCAGCGACGTTCGCCACGCGCACCGTGACGAAGACGCTGCCCCTGCCGAACTGAGGACGGCGGATCGGTGTCGGCGAGTCGCCTGCCGACACGTTGCAAGCCGGATCGCCTCGAACGCCGCATCCCGGCGATCGAGGCGATCACGGTGTGTCGCTCCGGATGCACGAGGCTGACGCCGATGCGCGACGACGGTGCTTGGTCCGCGCGGAACGGGTGCCGGTTTCGGGGCGGATGACGACTTTAGAGGGTTTTTATGGCGTTGAGCAGGCCGCCACGGCGATGGCTGTGGCCAAGGCGGCGCCCAGGGTCACGCCACCACGGGTCACGAACGGTCCAACGCTGCTTACCGGCATCCTGCGCTGCGGCGCACCGGATTGCGCCGCCGGCATGACAATCCGCACCGGCAAGTCCGGCCAGTATGTCTACTATGCCTGCAATGCGAAGCTCACCGCCGGCGCCGGGCGCTGCGAGACACGCGCGATTCGGCAGGACGAACTCGACGCTATCGTCCTTTCCGTCCTGACCGACCGCATCCTGCGGCGGGAGCGGCTGACGGAACTGCTGCACGCGGTGCTGGAGAGGTCCGATGCTGCAGATACACAGCGCCTTAAGGATCTCGATCGCGTCCGGCGGGAGAAGGCTGCGGCGGAAACGCGGATGCGCCGCTTGCTCGAGATGGTCGAGGAGGGCCTGATGTCCCCCAAGGATACGGTGTTCGCGGAGCGTCTAGCCCAACACCGTCAAAACATTGCGCAGCTCGACGCTACCGAGCGTAGCTTGTCGCTGCAACTTGCACGACGCTCACGCCGAATCGACGCAGACACCGTTGCCAGGTTTGGCAAGGCGATCTGCGAGCATTTGAAGGGCGACAACCCGGCCCTGCGCAAAGCTTATGTCCGGCTGCTGATCGATAGCGTCACCGTAAACAACGATATCATCCATATCCAGGGCAGCAAGTGCGCGCTGGAAACCGCAGTTGTGCGAAACGGCAATGCGGCCACACCAATGGTGCCCGGCTTTGACCGAAAGTGGTGCCCAGAAGAGGACTCGAACCTCCACGACCTTGCGATCGCCAGCACCTGAAGCTGGTGCGTCTACCAATTCCGCCATCTGGGCACGGGGTAGGAGGGCGCCTTTAGGGGAGGGTGTCGGAGCTTGTCAACAGCGTCGGCGATGGTGCATTGCGAAATTCACGAAACGATCGAAACGGGAAGCATGGCATGGATCGGCTGGTGACGCTGTTCGGCGGCGGGGGGTTCCTCGGCCGCTACGTCGCGCAGGAGCTGCTGCGCGGCGGCGCGCGGATTCGCGTGGTGGAACGGGATCCGCGCAAGGCGTGGTTCCTCAAACCGCTGGGCGGCCTGGGCCAGACCCAGTTCGCCGCCGCCGACATCACCGACGCGCACGGCGTGGCCCGCGCGATCGCCGGGTCGGACGCGGTGGTGAACCTCGTCGGCATCTTGAAGGGGCGATTCGAGCGGATCCACGTTCAGGGCGCGCGCAACGTGGCGGAGGCAGCTGCCGCCACCGGCGCGGGCGCGCTGGTGCAGATCTCGGCGATCGGCGCCGATGCGGAATCGCCCTCGGCCTATGGTCGTAGCAAGGGCGAGGGCGAGGCCGCCGTGCGCGCCGCCTTCCCCACCGCCACGATCGTCCGCCCGTCGATCCTGTTCGGGCCGGAGGATCAGTTCGTCAATCGCTTCGCTGGGCTGGCGCAGAAGCTGCCGGTGCTGCCGGTGATCCGCGGCACGGCGAAGTTCCAGCCCGCGTTCGTGGCCGATGCGGCCCGGGCGATCGCGGCGGCGGCGCTCGACCCTGCGACGCACGGCGGCAACACCTACGAGCTGGGCGGCCCGCAGGTCATCACGATGCGCGAGCTGAACGAGTGGATCTCCACGACCATCGGCCGCGCCCCCTCGATCGTGGACATACCGGACGAGATGTCGCGCCTGATGACCAAGGTGGGCGGCGGGCTGTGGGGCGCGCCGATGACGTTCGACCAGTGGCTGATGCTGAGCCGCGACAATGTGGTGGCGCCCGGCGCACACGGGGTCGAGGCGTTCGGCATCGCCCCTACCCCGCTCGCCACCGTCGCGCCGCGCTGGCTGGTGCGCTATCGCCGCCACGGCCGCTTCGCCAAGGCGGCGCACCCGGTCGCCTGACGCGACACCCGCCGACACCGACCGCCGCCGCGCCACCCGGGCCGGCGGCATGCCACGCGCGCCGATCTTAGGGTATCGTCATGGGTCCATCGCTTCTCGTCATCATCCTGCTCGGCATCGTCGAGGGGCTGACCGAATTCATCCCGGTCTCCTCCACCGGCCATCTGGTGCTGGCGGGTGAGCTGCTCGGCTTCCATGGCGCCGGGTCAGCCACGTTCGACATCGTGATCCAGCTCGGCGCGATCCTGGCGGTGGTGGTGCTGTATTTCCGCCGCTTCACCGGGGTGGCGGCCGGGCTGCTGCGGCGCGATGCCGGGGCGATCGCCTTCACCCGCAACCTGCTGCTCGGCTTCCTGCCGGCGGTGGCGATCGGGCTCGTCGTGTACAAGGCGATCAAGGCGATGATGGAGACGCCGGTGATCGTGGCGGTGGCGCTGATCGCGGGCGGCGTCGCCATCCTGGTGATCGAGCGGCTGGTGAAGCAGCCGCGCGTGTTCAGCGTGGAGGCGATGAGCTGGCGGACGTCGCTCGGCATCGGCGTGATCCAGTGCCTGTCGATGATCCCGGGGATCAGCCGCTCGGGCGCGACGATCATGGGCGCGCTGACGCTGGGGGTGGAGCGCAAGACGGCGGCGGAATACAGCTTCTTCCTCGCCGTGCCGGTCATGCTCGCCGCCTCCGCCAAGGAATTGTGGGAGCAGCGGGATGCGCTGGGCGGCAACGACTGGGGGGCGATCGCGCTCGGCTTCGTCGTGTCGTTCGTGGTGGCGCTGGTGGTGATCCGCCTGTTCATCCGTATCGTGTCGAAGCACGGTTTCGCGCCGTTCGCCTGGTACCGCATCGTCGTCGGCACGGCGGCGTTGATCTGGCTTCTGGTACGATAGGGCCGTAGCGGACGTACATGATGCCGCGCCGGAACGTGAGAATGGATCGCAAGTACCGAGCACTGCTTTATAGGTCACGATGGCTTACCTATCGGCAGATTTGTGCGTGACTTGGCCTTTCTGTCGCGTTAATACGTGCGGCAGGGAGACTTTTGATGGCCGAGAACCCGATGTTGTCGTTCGTCCGTGTGGGGCAGGATTATCCTGCCAAGCGCGATGCAGAACTGCGTAACGACGATTTCCGCGAGATTTCGGATCGCTATGCCATCGCCAAGGCAGAGGAACAGTCGTCGCGCTGTTCGCAGTGCGGGGTGCCTTATTGCTCCACCCACTGCCCGCTCCACAACCATATCCCGGACTGGCTGCGTCTGACCGCCGAGGGGCGGCTGCGCGAAGCCTATGAGTTGAGCAACGCCACCTCCACCATGCCCGAGATCTGCGGCCGCATTTGTCCGCAGGACCGGCTGTGCGAGGGCAATTGCGTCATCGAGTTCTCCGGCCACGGCGCCGTCACGATCGGCTCGGTCGAGAAATTCATTACCGACACCGCATGGGAGCAGGGCTGGGTCGAGCCGATCCGCCCGCTGGCCGATCGGGGACAGTCGATCGGCGTGATCGGCGCGGGGCCGGCCGGCCTCACCACCGCCGAGCTGATGCGGGCACGCGGCTACGAGGTGCATGTGTACGACCGGCACGATCGCGCCGGCGGCCTGCTGACCTATGGCATCCCCGGCTTCAAGCTGGAGAAGGAGATCGTCATGCGCCGCGTGGCGCGGCTGGAAGCGGCGGGGATCACCTTCCATTACGGCTTCGCGGTCGGCAGCGATGCCACGCTGGCCCAACTGCGCGAGAAGCATGACGCGCTGCTGATCGCCACGGGGGTGTACAAGCCGCGTGCGATCAAGGCGCCGGGCGTGGGTGTCGGCGGTGTCGTCGATGCGCTCGATTATCTCACCGCCTCCAACCGCAAGGGGTTCGGCGATGCCGTGCCCGCGTTCGACGACGGCAGCCTTGATGCGGCCGGCAAGAACGTGGTCGTGATCGGTGGCGGCGATACGGCGATGGATTGCGTCCGCACCGCCGTGCGCCAAGGTGCCAGGTCGGTGAAGTGCCTGTATCGCCGCGACCGCGCGAACATGCCCGGCTCGCAGCGCGAGACGAAGAATGCCGAAGAGGAAGGCGTCGAGTTCGTCTGGCTCTCCGCGCCCGAGGCGTTCGACGGCGACGGCCAGGTCAGCGGCGTGCGGGCCGCCAAGATGCGGCTGGGTGCACCCGACGCCTCCGGTCGCCGCGCACCCGAGGCGCATCCGGGCAGCGAGTTCCGTCTCGATGCCGATCTCGTCATCAAGGCGCTCGGCTTCGATGCGGAGGATCTGCCCAAGCTGTTCGGCGCGGACGATCTGTCGGTCACGCGCTGGGGCACGCTCCGCATCGACCACAAGACGATGCAGACCAGCCTCGACGGCGTGTTCGCCGCCGGTGACATCGTGCGCGGCGCCAGCCTCGTCGTCTGGGCGATCCGCGACGGTCGCGATGTGGCGGAACGGATGCACCTGTATTTGAAGGCGAAGGCCAAGGCGGCACCCCCGCTGCGTGAAGCCGTCGCCGCCTGAACGATCACCCTGCGAAGGGACTACGACCATGACCTACGACCAGCCTGCGGCCTCCGACGCCGAACGCGCCCGCATCGCCGAATACGGCATGTACCGCCCCGAATATGAGGGCGATGCCTGCGGCGTCGGCCTCGTCGCCGCGACCGACGGCAAGGCCTCGCGCCGCGTCGTTGCCGCCGCCATCGATGCGCTGAAGGCGGTGTGGCATCGCGGCGCGGTGGATGCGGACGGCAAGACCGGCGACGGTGCCGGCATCCACGTCGACCTGCCCGTCCGCTTCTTCGACGATGCGATCGAGCATGCCGGGCACAAGCCGATGGCCAACCGGCTGGCGGTGGGCATGATCTTCCTGCCGCGCACCGACCTTGGCGCGCAGGAGCATTGTCGCACCATCGTGGAATCCGAGATCATCGATTTCGGCTACACCATCTACGGCTGGCGGCAGGTGCCGGTCGATATCTCGGTGATCGGCGAGAAGGCGATGTCGCTGCGCCCCGAGATCGAGCAGATCATGATCGCCGGGCCCCTGCCCGATGCCGCGAGCCAGGCCGAGTTCGAGAAGGATCTCTACCTCATCCGCCGGCGGATCGAGCGCAAGGTGATCGAGGCGCAGATCCAGGGCTTCTACGTCTGCTCGCTGTCGTGCCGGTCGATCATCTACAAGGGGCTGTTCCTCGCCGAAGCCCTGTCGGTGTTCTACCCGGACCTGCAGGACGAGCGGTTCGTGTCGCGCGTGGCGATCTTCCACCAGCGTTACTCCACCAACACCTTCCCGCAATGGTGGCTGGCCCAGCCGTTCCGCACGCTGGCGCACAACGGCGAGATCAACACGATCCGCGGCAACAAGAACTGGATGAAGAGCCACGAGATCAAGATGGCGGCGCTCAGCTTCGGCGAGCATTCGGAGGAGATCAAGCCGCTGATCCCGGCCGGCGCTTCCGATACCGCCGCGCTCGATGCCGTGTTCGAGGCGATCTGCCGCTCGGGCCGCGATGCCCCAACCGCCAAGCTGATGCTGGTGCCGGAGGCATGGCAGGACAAGGCGATGCCCCGCCCGCACAGCGACATGTATTCCTATCTCGCCTCCGTGATGGAGCCGTGGGACGGCCCGGCCGCGCTCGCCATGACCGATGGCCGCTGGGTCGTCGCCGGTGTCGACCGCAACGCGCTGCGCCCGCTGCGCACCACGCGTACCGCCGACAACCTGCTGATCGTCGGTTCCGAGACGGGCATGGTCGTGGTGCCGGAATCGTCGGTGATCGCCAAGGGCCGGATGGGCCCGGGGCAGATGATCGCGATCGATCTGGACGAGGGCAAGCTCTACGACGACCGCGCCATCAAGGACCGGATCGCGGGCGAGCAGCCCTATGGCGAGTGGATCAAGGATTTCCGAGCGCTCGAGGACTTGCCGCGTGACGACAGCGATATCGCGCTGCGTTTCGACCGGCCGGAGCTGATCCGCCGTCAGGTGGCCGCCGGGCAGACGCTGGAGGACATGGAGCTGATCCTGTCCCCGCAGGTGGAGGATGCCAAGGAGGCGATCGGCTCGATGGGGGACGATACCCCGCTCGCCGTCATTTCGGACAAGCCGCGCATCGTCAGCCATTTCTTCCGCCAGAACTTCTCGCAGGTCACAACCCCGCCGATCGACCCCTTGCGCGAAACGCAGGTGATGTCGCTGAAGACGCGGTTCGGCAATCTTGCCAACATCCTCGATTCCGAGGCGCAGCAGTCGAACGTGCTGGTGCTCGACTCACCGGTGCTGGCGAGCAGCGACTGGGCGCGGCTGAAGCGGCATTTCGGCGCAAACGCTGCCGAGATCGACTGCACCTTCGCGATCAACGGCCCCGCCGACGCGCTGCGTCAGGCGATCGCGACGGTGCGCGCGGAGGCCGAGAAGGCGGTGCGCGAGGGCAAGACCGAGCTGTTCCTGACCGACGAGAACGTCGGGCCGGAGCGGATCGCCATCCCGATGGTGCTGGCGGCCGCCGGCGTCCACACCCACCTCGTCCGCAAGGGACTGCGCTCCTATGCGTCGGTCAACGTGCGGTCGGCCGAGTGCCTCGACACGCATTATTTCGCGGTGCTGATCGGCGTCGGCGCGACGACGGTGAACGCCTATCTGGCCGAGGCCGCCATCGCCGAGCGCCACGGGCGCGGCCTGTTCGGCGACCTGTCGCTGGAGGCGTGCCTCAAGCGCCATCGCAAGGCGATCGACGACGGCCTGCTCAAGATCATGTCGAAGATGGGGATCGCGGTGATCTCCAGCTATCGCGGCGGCTACAACTTCGAGGCGGTCGGCCTCAGCCGCGCGCTGTGCAACGATCTGTTCCCGGGGATGCCGGCCAAGATCTCGGGCGAGGGCTATGCCTCGCTCCAGCTCAACGCCACGCTGCGCCACGAGGCGGCGTTCGACGAGGTGGTGACGACGCTGCCGATCGGCGGATTCTACCGCCAGCGCGCAGGGGGCGAGGCACACGCCTATTCGGCGCAGCTGATGCACCTGCTGCAAAGCTCGTGCGCCACCGACAGCTACTCCACCTACCTGCAGTTCTCGCGCGGGGTGAAGGACCTGCCGCCGATCTACCTGCGCGATCTGATGGAGTTCAACTGGGCGCGCGAAGCCATCCCGATCGATTCGGTCGAGGCCATCACCGAGATCCGCAAGCGGTTCGTCACCCCCGGCATGTCGCTCGGCGCGCTGTCGCCGGAAGCACACGAGACGCTGGCGATCGCGATGAACCGGATCGGCGCGAAGGCCGTGTCCGGCGAGGGCGGTGAGGACAAGAAGCGCTACAAGCCCTACGAGAACGGCGACAACGCCAACTCGGTCATCAAGCAGATCGCGAGCGGCCGCTTCGGCGTGACCGCCGAATATCTCGGCTCCGCCGAGGAGCTCGAGATCAAGGTCGCGCAGGGCGCCAAGCCCGGCGAGGGCGGGCAGCTGCCCGGCTTCAAGGTGACCGAGATGATCGCCCGCCTGCGCCATTCGACGCCGGGCGTGACGCTCATCAGCCCGCCGCCGCATCACGACATCTATTCGATCGAGGATCTGGCGCAGCTGATCTACGACCTGAAGCAGATCAACCCGCGTGCCCGCGTGTGCGTGAAGCTCGTCTCGTCGGCCGGCATCGGCACGATCGCGGCCGGCGTGGCCAAGGCGCATGCCGATGCGATCCTGATCGCGGGCCATGTCGGGGGCACCGGCGCCTCCCCGCAGACCAGCATCAAATATGCCGGTACGCCGTGGGAGATGGGCCTCAGCGAAGCCAATCAGGTGCTGACGCTGAACGGCCTGCGCCACCGCGTGAAGCTGCGCACCGACGGCGGCCTCAAGACCGGGCGCGACATCGTGATCGCCGCGATCCTGGGCGCCGAGGAGTTCGGTATCGGCACGCTGTCGCTCGTCGCGATGGGCTGCATCATGGTGCGCCAGTGCCACTCGAACACCTGCCCGGTCGGCGTCTGCACGCAGGACGAGGCGTTGCGGAAGAAGTTCGTCGGCACGCCGGAAAAGGTCATCAACCTGATGACCTTCATCGCCGAGGAGGTGCGCGAGATTCTCGCCAAGCTGGGGGTCAAGTCGCTCGACGAGATCATCGGCCGCACCGAACTGCTGCGGCAGGTGAGCCGCGGCGCCGAGCATCTCGACGACCTCGACCTCAACCCGATCCTCGCCAAGGTGGACGCGCCCGACCATCATCGGCGTTTCCAGGTGGAAGGCCACCGCAACGAGGTGCCCGACAGCCTCGACGCACAGATGATCCGTGACGCCAAGGCCGTGTTCGATCGCGGCGAGAAGATGCAGCTCACCTATTCGGTGCGCAACACGCACCGCGCGGTCGGCACACGCTTCTCCGCGGAGATCACCCGCACCTTCGGCATGTCGAAGCTGGCGGATGGGCATGTGCAGGTCCGCCTGCGCGGCAGTGCGGGTCAGTCGCTGGGCGCGTTCGCCTGCAAGGGGCTGACGTTGGAAGTGTTCGGCGATGCCAACGACTATGTCGGCAAGGGCCTGTCGGGGGCGATCATCACCGTCCGCCCGATGGTGTCGTCGCCGCTGGAGAGCAAGGCGAACACGATCATCGGCAATACCGTGCTGTACGGTGCCACCTCTGGCAAGCTGTTCGCCGCCGGCCAGGCGGGCGAGCGGTTCGCCGTGCGCAATTCCGGCGCGACGGTGGTGGTCGAAGGCTGCGGCGCCAACGGCTGCGAGTATATGACCGGCGGCACGGCGGTGATCCTGGGCGCGACCGGCGACAATTTCGGCGCGGGGATGACCGGCGGCATGGCCTTCATCCTCGACGAGACGGGCGATTTCCCCGGTCGCGCCAACCCGGACAGCATCGTGTGGCAGCGGCTCGGCTCGACCTACTGGGAAACGCGGTTGAAGTCGCTCGTCGCCGAGCATGCGGTGGCGACCGACAGCAAGTGGTCGAACACGATCCTCGACGATTGGGATCGCTGGCGCGAGAACGTGTGGCAGGTGTGCCCCAAGGAGATGCTCTCCCGCCTCGAACACCCGCTGACCGACACGCAGGCCGAGGCGGTCGCGGCGGAGTAAAGCGACCGAAAGCCCCTCCCGCGCGAGGGAGGGGCCTTTATTTGGCTTCCGCCCGCCTGCCCGCCCCCGTAACAGGGGCGTCATGTGGCAGCTCTATCAATTTCCCCTGTGCCCCTTCTCGCGCAAGGTACGTCTTCTCCTTGGCGAGAAGGCGATCGGATACGATCTCGTGCGCGAATCGCCGTGGCTCCAGCGCGACGAGTTCATCGACATGAACCCTGCCGGGCAGACCCCGGTGATGGTCGATACCGAGACCAATCTCGTCCTGATGAACTCGGTGGCGATCTGCGAATATGTCGAGGAGACGGTGGAAAAGGCGGCGATGCTGCCCGGCACCGCCGCCGACCGCGCCGAAATCCGCCGACTGTGCGCGTGGTTCGACGAGAAGGTGTATGCCGACGTGGTCGCCCCGCTGATGCACGAGCGGTTGCTGAAGCGCATCGTCCACCGCGCCACTCCCGACGCCAAGGCGTTGCGGGAGGCGATGAAGGTGGCCAACGCGCACCTCGATTACGTCGACTACCTGCTCGACCATCGCCGCTGGATCGGCGGCCCGGTGCTGAGCCTCGCCGACCTCACCGCCGCCGCGCATTTATCGGTGGCGGACTATCTCGGCGGCATCGACTGGCGCGTCCACGACCGCACGCGGGAATGGTACGCCGCGATGAAGAGCCGCCCGAGCTTCCGCCCGCTGCTGAGCGAGCGGATGGAGATCGTGTCGCCGCCGGCGCATTACGACAAGGTGGATTTCTGGGAATAGGCAGTCGGGGAAGATCCCCCCGTCAGCTACCGCCCGTACCCGGCCGGCGCTGCATCATGATGTTGATATCGGGGTTCGCCGTGGGCGCCGCCGCGACGATGCGCTGCCAGTAGTCCGCCGCGCTGGCGACGATGCCCCGGCGCTCCGCCAGTTCGAGGAAGGCGCGTGTGGTGAGCACGTCGGTATCCAGATCGAGGCCGGTTTCCCTGACGAAGCGGGGAATCTTGCCGTTCTCGTAGACGATCAGGACATCATGGCCCGCATGGCCCGTATGCTCGACATAGCTGCCGAGCCATTCGAGGATCGCCAGTTCCCCGGCGTTCCGCAGCCGGATGTCCGGATCGGTCTTGCGCGCTTGCAGGAAAAGCGCCCCGATTTCGGTCTCGGCAACCAGAACGGGGGCGTTCGACCCCGGTTGCCGCCCCGCCTCGATCCATGCCTCGATCTGGCGGGCGCCGGGCTTGGCCATGTCCTGCGTCGCCTCCAGCGCCACCATGTCGGCTACGACGACGCGCCCTCCGATCTGGTGAAGCAGGTGCAGGGCATCGGCCTGCGCGAGGTGGATGAGCGGGCCGGTGTCCGGTACGATCAGATCAGGGCGTTCGATCTGCGGCTTGTTCGTCACGACGAACCGCTATCCGCCACCGCCGTCACCAGATAGTTCAGCGCCACATTCTCCGACAGCACCAGCCCCCGGCCCGGGGAGAAGGCCAACCCGGTCGTGTCCGTCACCCGCAAGCCGGCGCTCGTCAGCAACACGGCGAGTTCCTCGGGGCGGATGAACCTGTCCCAGTCGTGCGTGCCCTTCGGGATGCGCCCCAGCCCCTCGCTGACGGTGATGATCCCCAGCCGCGACAAGGGCGTGCGGTTGGGGGTGGAAAGGATCAGCAGCCCGTCCGGTGCCAGCACCCGGGCCAGCGCCGCGACGAAGCCGGCCGGGTCGCTCACATGCTCGATCACCTCCATGCAGGTGACGAGATCGAACCGCTCGTCCGCCAGCGTCTCCACCCCCACCGCGCGATAATCGATCGTCAGGCGCTGCCCGACGGCGTGGGCGCGGGCGACGGCGATGTTCTCGGGCGCGGCGTCCAGCGCCGTCACCGTGGCGCCCAGGCGGGCGAGCGGCTCGGCCAGCAGCCCCGCACCGCATCCCACGTCCAGCGCGCGCCGGCCCTCCAGCGGGGTGAACGTGTCCGGGTTACCATGCCAGTGCGTGTCGACCGCGGCGCGGATATAGCCCAGCCGCACCGGGTTCAGCCGGTGCAGCATGGCGGAGGAGCCTTTCGGATCCCACCAGTCTGCGGCCATGCGGCCGAAATGGGCGGCTTCCGCCGGATCGATCGTCGGCGTTACGGGGTGCGTGCTTGCGTTCATATGCCCCTCTCCCTATCAGGGCCGCGCCTTTTCGCCCAAGGCCAATTCAAGCGCAGGATCGATCAAGTCCATGGCCCGTATCGTGATGAAGTTCGGCGGCACCTCGATGGCGGGGATCGAGCGGATCCGCAACGTGGCCCGACGCGTGAAGGAGGAGGCGGATGCCGGCCACGAGGTCGCCGTCGTCGTCTCCGCCATGTCGGGCGAGACGGACCGGCTGGTCGGCTTCTGCCGGGAGGCAAGCCCCCTCTACGATCCGCGCGAATATGACGTGGTGGTGTCGTCCGGCGAACAGGTGACGAGCGGCCTGCTCGCCATCGTATTGCAGGCGATGGGCTGCAAGGCGCGCAGCTGGCTCGGCTGGCAGCTGCCGATCGGCACGTCGGACGCGCATGCGTCGGCCCGCATCGGCACGATCGACGCCGAAACGCTGGGCAAGGCGATGTCCGGCGGCGAGGTGGCGGTGATCCCCGGCTTCCAGGGCGTGACGGCGGAAGGCCGGGTGACGACGCTGGGCCGGGGTGGCTCCGATACGTCGGCGGTAGCGATCGCGGCGGCGATGAAGGCCGATCGCTGCGACATCTATACCGACGTGGACGGCGTCTATACCACCGATCCGCGCATCGTGCCGCGCGCGCGCAAGCTGAGCAAGGTCACCTACGAGGAGATGCTGGAGCTGGCCTCGGTCGGCGCCAAGGTGTTGCAGACGCGCTCGGTCGGGCTGGCGATGAAGGAACGGGTCCGCGTGCGCGTGCTGTCGTCGTTCGACGACGCGCGCGACGAGGACGGGCACCGCGGCACGCTGATCGTGGGCGAGGACGAGATCGAAGAGGGAAGCATGGAACGTCAGCTCATCACCGGCATCGCGCACGACAAGAACGAGGCGAAGATCACCATCGTGGCGGTGCCCGACCGGCCCGGCGCGGTGGCGACGATCTTCTCGCCGCTGGCCGATGCCAGCATCAACGTGGACATGATCGTGCAGAACGTGGCGCACGATACCGGATCGACCGACGTGACCTTCACCGTGCCCAAGGCCGAGCTGGCCCGCGCGCTGGACGTGCTGGAGCGCGAGCGGCCGACGATCGGGTTCGATCGGGTCGTGCACGATACCGCCGTCACCAAGGTCTCGGTGGTGGGCGTGGGGATGCGCAGCCATGCCGGCGTCGCCGCCCAGATGTTCAAGTCGCTGGCGGATCGCGGCATCAACATCCTCGCGATCACCACGTCGGAGATCAAGGTGAGCGTGCTGATCCACGAGGATTATACCGAACTGGCGGTGCGCGTGCTCCACACCGCCTACGGCCTCGAGGCGCCGGAGGAAGCCCCCGAAGCGGTCGTCGGCGCGGCCAGCGCCACGTGAGCGCCAGCCACGCCCGCCTCGACCGGCTGATGGCACGCGGCGCCGATTTCCTCGGCGCCGATCACGCGATCCTCGCGGGCGCGATGTCGTGGGTGTCGGAGCGCAACCTCGTCGCCGCGATCTCGAACGCCGGGGGTTTCGGCGTGATCGCGTGCGGGGCGATGACGCCCGAGCTGCTCGATGCGGAGATCACCGCGACGAAGGCGCTGGCGACCAAGCCGTTCGGCGTGAACCTCATCACGATGCATCCGGCCCTGTCCGACCTGATCGACGTCTGCGCGCGGCACGGTGTCGGCCATGTCGTGCTGGCCGGCGGATTGCCGCCGGGCGGCGCGATCGAGCGGATCAAGGCGTCGGGCGCGAAGGTCATCTGTTTCCCGCCGACGCTCGCCTTTGCGAAAAAGCTGATCCGTTCCGGCGTGGACGCGCTGGTAATAGAGGGGATGGAGGCCGGCGGCCACATCGGCCCCGTCTCCACCAGCGTACTGGCACAGGAAATGCTGCCAGAGATCGCCGGCACGCTGCCCGTGTTCGTGGCCGGCGGGATCGGCCGGGGCGAGGCGATCGCGGGCTATCTGGAGATGGGGGCGGCCGGCGTTCAACTGGGCACGCGGTTCGTCTGCGCGACCGAATCGATCGCGCATCCGAATTTCAAGAAAGCGTTCATCCGCGCGTCGGCCCGCGATGCGGTCGCCAGCGTGCAGATCGACCCGCGCCTGCCGGTCATCCCCGTGCGCGCGTTGAAAAACGCATCGAGCGACCTGTTCACCGCCAAGCAGCGCGAAGTCGCGCTGTCGCTCGATGAGGGCAAGGTGGCGATGGCGGAGGCGCAGTTGCAGATCGAGCATTACTGGGCGGGCGCGCTGCGCCGCGCGGTGGTGGACGGCGACGTGGAGAACGGCTCGCTGATGGCGGGCCAGTCCGTCGGCATGGTGACCAGGGAGGAGCCGGCGGCGGACATCATCCGCGCGCTGCTCGATCAGGCCGCTGCGGCATTGGAAAGCCGCGCCGCTTTCTGATAGCCCCGGGGTCATGCCCCAGACACCCCAGGGGACGGCAACGTCCGCCGCCCGCGAGATCCTCACCCGCCTCCACGACGTGATGGCCGCGCGCACCAACGCGCAGGCCAAGCTCAACCAGGTCGTGCAGATCATCGGCGAGGCGATGCACAGCGAGGTGTGCTCGATCTACCTCCTGCGCGACGGCGTGCTGGAGCTGTACGCCACGCGCGGGCTGCGACAGGAATCGGTGCACGTCACCAAGCTGGCGCTGGGCGAGGGGCTGGTCGGCAAGATCGCCGAGCAGGTCGAGACGCTCAATCTGGACGAGGCCACCAGCCACCCCGACTTCGCCTACAAGCCGGAGACGGGCGAGGAACTGTACCACAGCTTCGCCGGCGTGCCGATCGTGCGGCGCGAGCAGGCGGTGGGCGTGCTGGCCGTGCAGCACGAGGCCTCGCGCCGCTATGCCGGGATCGAGATCGAGGCGTTGCAGACGGTGGCGATGGTGCTGGCCGAGCTGATCGCCGGCGCCGGCCTGATCGACGATGCGGCCAGCCGCTCCGCCAGCCGCGATCAGGGCGCCGTGCGCCTCACCGGGCTGAAACTGGTCGAGGGCATGGGGCGCGGCCATGTCGTGTTCCACCAGCCGCGTATCCACATCGAACACACCGTGGCCGAGGACACCGAGGCCGAGCGTCACCGCGTCTATGCCGCCTTCCGCCAGATGCGCGAGCAGATCGAGCGGATGACCAGCCAGGCCGAGTTCGGCGTGGCGGGCGAGCATCAGGACGTGCTCAACACCTACAAGATGTTCGCCTACGACGAAGGCTGGGGCCGGCGGATCAACGAGGCGATCGACAGTGGCCTCACCGCCGAGGCGGCGATCGAGCGGGTGCAGCAGCGCACGCGGATGCGGATGCGCGAGATCAGCGATCCGCTGCTGGCGGACCGGATGCACGATCTTGAGGACCTGTCGAACCGGCTGCTGCGGATCGTCTCCGGCCAGCTGGGCACGGCGGCGCAACTGGGGCTGCGGCAGGATTCGATCCTGATCGCGCGCAACCTCGGCCCGGCCGAACTGCTCGAATATGACAAGCGACGGCTAAAGGGCGTGGTGCTGGAGGAAGGCTCGCTCACCGCCCACGTCACCATCGTGGCGCGCGCCATGGGCGTGCCGGTGGTCGGCCGCGTGCGATCGATCCGGCGGATGGTGGCGGAGGGCGATTTCCTGCTGCTCGACGGCAATCAGGCGAGCGTCTTCGTGCGCCCCACGCCGCTGATGGAGGATGCGTTCGACGCCAAGCTGGTCGTGACGCAGAAACGCCGCGCCGAGTTCGCCGCGATGCGCGACCTGCCGCCGTGCAGCAAGGACGCCAAGCGCATCACGCTGATGGTAAACGCCGGCCTGCGCGACGACGTGGCCGCCTTGGACGTGACCGGGGCGGACGGGATCGGCCTGTTCCGCACCGAGTTCCAGTTTCTCGTCTCGGCCACCCTGCCCCGCCGCGAAACCCAGCAGCGGCTGTATCGCGACGTGCTCGAATCCGCCGGCGACCGGCCCGTGATCTTCCGCACGGTCGATATCGGTGGCGACAAGGCGCTGCCCTACATGAAGGGCGGCGACGACGAGGATCGCGAGGAGAACCCGGCGATGGGCTGGCGCGCGATCCGCCTCGCGCTCGATCGCGATGCACTGATGAAGGCGCAGGCGCGCGCGCTGATCGAGGCGGCCGCCGGCCGCACGCTCAACGTGATGTTCCCGATGGTGTCCGAGCCGTGGGAGTTCGATCAGGCGCAGGCGCTGTTCGAGGCGCAGCGCGCGTGGGTCGCCGGGCGCAACCGGGCGGTGCCGCACGCGATCCGCTACGGCACCATGCTGGAGGTGCCGGCACTGGCCGAGATGCTGGACGTGCTGCTGCCGAAACTTGATTTCCTGTCGATCGGCACGAACGACCTGACGCAATTCCTGTTCGCCGCCGATCGCGCGCACCCCAAGCTGGCCGAACGCTACGACTGGCTCTCCCCCGCCATCCTGCGATTCCTCGCCCGCGTGGCGAAGCAGACGATCGCGGCGGGGGTGCAGATCGGGGGGTGCGGCGAGATGGGCGGACGGACGCTGGAGGCGATGGCGCTGATCGGCCTCGGAATCGAGCGCCTGTCGATCACCCCGGCGGCGATCGGCCCGGTCAAGGCGATGATCCGCTCGCTCGATGTCGCGGCGCTACGTGCGGAGATGCCGGCATGGCTCGCCAGCGGCACGCACGACATGCGCGGCGTGTTGAGCGGCTGGGCCGCCGAACAGGGCGTCAACATTGCCTGACGGCCGGCATTTGCCGAGTGTTATCCACGATTAATATCACATTCGTCATATGACGTAAGAACGATCCGGCGACATGTCGGTTGGTCCTCCGGTCGATCGGTAGCATGCGCATATGCAGCGAGGCTGGCCTCTTTCGTTTCGGAAGGGAGGGTGCGTTTCGCGGAAATCGGGGGCGCACCCTCGACCTTGCCGTTGGCAACGTGCCGCACGCGCGCCATAGCGCGGCGATGAGCGAAACCTCCGCCCCCCGCCTCCGCATCGTGGCCCTCGCGGCCTTCTACGGCGCGATGCTGTTCGCGGTGGTGATGGCGACGCTGCCGCACCCGCCGGCGGTGCCCGGCGACCCGGTGGACAAGGTGCAGCACATCGCCGCGTTTAGCGTGATGGCGCTGCTGGCGGCGCTCGCCTACCCCCACGCCCGGCTGGCGCGGATCGTCGAGCGGCTGTCGTTTCTCGGCGCGATGATCGAGCTGGTCCAGTCGATCCCCGCGCTGCATCGCGATTGCGACATCATGGACTGGGTGGCCGATACCGCCGCCGTAGTGGTCGTGCTGCTGCTCGTGGCGCTGGCGCGGCGCCTGCGCGGCCCGTCGCGCGCCTAGTTCAGCCGTACGCCGATCCACAGGGTGCGCGGCGTGCCGAGGTCGATCGACCCGCCCTGGTTGCGCGTCACGACCGTCTCGTCGAAGATGTTCTCCGCCCGGCCGACGATGGCGAGGCGGCGGGTGATGCCGATGCGGGCGACAGCATCGACCGTCAGTGCATCCGGCAGCACGTCCGTCTCGCGATCGTCCTCATATTGCCGGCCGACGTAGCGGACCGTGCCCGACAGGAGCCAGTTGTCCGCCGGTTTCCAGCCGAGCGTGGCGCTGGCGGCATGGCGCGGGCTTTGCGCGGGGGTGAAGCCGTCCAGCCCCGCCGACGCGCCCGATCCGCGCACCGTGGCATCGCTGAACGCATAGGAGGCGTCGAGCGACACCGCGCCCCGCGCAAGGCCCGCCGTTACCTCGATCCCGCGCGCGACCACCGCATTCACGTTGCGGCGCTGGCGCAGGTTGGGGCCGATGGTGACGTTGGCGATCGCATCGCGCAGCCGGTTGTGAAAGGCGGTGACGGCGATCGTCACCCCGGCGGCGGGGGTGAGGTCGATCCCCGCCTCCACGCCGCGCAGTTTCTCCAGCCCCAGATCGGCGTTGGCCTGCGTGGTGACGGGGAAGACGACGAACGGGCGATACAGCTCGTTCAGCGTCGGCAGGCGGAAGCCGGTATAGCCTGCCGCCCGCACCGCGATCGCCCCGTTCACGCGAAACAGCGCGCCCGCCCGCCCGGTGGTGGCGACCCCGTTCCGGTCGGCGAAGGCGCGGTTGCTGGTGAGCGTGCCGGCATTGTCGCGCTCGCGAAAGAAGCCATCGGTGATCGTCCAGCGATCCCCGCGCACGCCGCCGGTCAGCACCAGCCGGCCTATCGTCCAGTCGTCCTCCACGAACAGGCCGGTGGTGGTGGTCCGCCCGCCGGCGTTGCGACGGGTGGTAACGCGGCCGGTGGCGGCATAGGCATCCTCGAACAGCTCGCCCTCGCCGATCCGCGTATCCACGCCGAGGCGCAGCACATGATCCGCCCCTACCGGCGGACGCAGCTCGATCTTGCCGCCGAGGCCGGTGGAGGGGGTGTTACGCTGGTCCAGCGTCAGGCGGAACGTGGTGGCGCTGACGACCTTGTTGGCGAAGTTGCGCGCCTGCACATAGGCCAGCGCATCCACCTGCCAGCCACCGCGCCGCACCAGCCGGATGCTCGCATCCTGCCCTTCGGACGCGCTGTCCGCCCCGCGAAAGCGCAGCGTGCGGCGGTCGTCGAACAGCAGCGCGCGAAACTGAAGTTCGGTCTGCGCGTCGATCGGCGCCACGGTACGCAGCCCGGCCGACCAGTCGCGATAGCGCGCCCGTGCGGTCGCCGCCACGCGCTGGCCGGGCGGCGTGGTGAAGAAGCCGTCGCCCCGCTCGAACCGGCCCGACAGCGTGGCATAGCCGCCACCCAGATCGGGCGAGACAGACCCCGACACGCTCGTCGCATCGCGGCTGCCATAGAAGGCGCTGCCGGCATAGGCGGGCACGGGGGAGATGGTGCCCGCCACCCTCGCCGAGCCGCCCGCCCATGCCCGCAGCGCCTTCGCTGGCACCCGCGATGGCGCCGGGGCGTCGGGGTCTGTCTCCCCCGGGCTGGGTGGGGGGTATGGCACGGGGTTGGGGCGGTTGGAGCCGGGGGGCGGGGTGCTCACCACGCCGCCCGGCCCGCGCGGGGCGGCGACCGTAGCGGCGCGGCTTGGCGT
>NZ_VNIM01000039.1 GCF_007785815.1 Alterirhizorhabdus solaris
GACATGCTCGATCGGGGCCTTTCCGTGGCGTTTCGGGGTGGGTGAACGAGGGCGCGTGGCGCCCGGCCCGTCGGCGCGGCTTTTGACAGCGGTGCTCCGCTATGGCAAGGCGCGCCGCGTTCGTGGCGGCAGTGTTGCCGGCCGCGTTTATCCCTTTTGATCCGGAGACCTGTCGCGTGGTGAAACCTGAATGGGGCACCAAGCGGACCTGCCCGAAGTGCGGCACCCGCTTCTATGATCTGGGCAAGGACAATCCCGTCAGCTGCATCGAATGCGATGCCGCCTGGGAACCCGATCCCGTCCTCAAGTCCAAGCAGCCGATGCCTTACGACGCCCCCAAGAAGGAGGTGGAGAAGGAGAAGGACGATTCCGACCTGTCCGAGGATGAGGATCCCGACGACGAGGAGCCGAGCCCCGACGACGACGTCGACCTGGGCGGCGACGACGACATCGGTGTCGTCACCGGCGGCGACGACGACGAGCACTAAAAAACGTAAAAACCGAAAAGAGGGATTGCCGGGGAGAAAAGCCTGATCTAAAGGGCGCCCTCCCCGGTCGTTCCAGCCGATCGGGAAACAGGGTTCGGGGCCGTAGCTCAGCTGGGAGAGCGTCGCGATGGCATTGCGAAGGTCTGGGGTTCGATCCCCCACGGCTCCACCAACCCCCCGGTAGCGAATATCGGATGAATGAGGCGCCCCGACGGGCGCCTTTTTCATGTCCGGCGCATGGGACCGTGAGGCGGGCGTGTCAGGATCGGGTCGGTACGGGGCCGATCGCCTCGACCCAGATCAGATCGGTGCCATAGCGCCGGCCCGATACCTCCACGTCCTGATCGAGCAGGTGGAGCGGGATCTGCTCCATCTCCAGCCAGATCTCGGTGCCGCCGCGATCGCGCAGCGCGAAGCAATTGTCCTTGTCGACGAAACGGCCCACGACGCGGCACGGCCGGACGCGGGCGGCGGGAAGCAGGTGCGGAACGGCGCTGTCGGCCATGGAACATCTCCCTGTCTGTCGTTGGGGCGTCCTCTCCGGCCGTTAACCTACGCCTTTGGCAGGAACACGCAACCACCCGGGGTTTCCGGGTCGCCCGCGCCGTCCGGGCCTGCTAGGCTCGCGCCATTGGCACCTCCGGGCGAGGCGGATCGAAAGGCGAAGATGAGAAGCGGTGCGGGAAAGCGGGCGCCCCGGCTGGTCGCCATCGTCGCCGTGCTGGTGATCGTGGCGGCACTCGCCACCGAACTGTTCGTGATGCGTGCCACGCTGGCCGATACGCGGCAGGAAGCGGCGGCGCTTCGGGAATGGCAGGCGGCCATCCTCGCCCAGATCAAGCGCGGCGAACGATCGACCGGCGGGGCGGGCAAGGGTTCCCGGCTCGATCCGGCGGAAGCGCCCGAGGCGCTGGCCGAACTGATCTCGCAACGCGATACCGCCATCGAGGTGATGCGGCTTTCATCCAGTGCGGGCCGCACTGCGGGGCAGGGGACGTCGCGCCCGGCTGGTATCGGCCCCAATAGTATCGGCCGCCTGCGCGGGCGCGAGTCCAGCGGCATCGCCGGGCAGGACGTCTCCGCGATCGAGGATGACAGCAAGGCGGCGTGGGGCGGGTGGCAATGAGCGGCCGCGTCCGGATCGCCTGCCTGCTGCCGGTGACGTTGTCGCTCGCCGGCTGCACCACCACGCCGCCGCCGGTCGCCGCCCCGGTTGCGGTACCCGCCAGCGTGCCGGCTGCGCCTCCGGCCGCGAGGCCGTCGGCGATACCGCATGTCGAGGTGCGTCGCTGCCCGACTGTCGCCGATATCGCCAGGTTACGGGAGTCACGACCCAAGCCGCTGCGCGACCAGAAGATGCCAGCGACCTCTTCCGAGCGGGTCGCCCGGACGGCGGCGCAACTGGGGCAGTATGAGGCGCAGGGGCAATGGGCCGATCAGGTCGAGCGGGCCTTCCGCAAGTGCGAGGACCGCTGAGAGGCCTGCTCAGGCGTCGGCGACTGCCGGGCGGGTGCGCTTGCGGACGGACAGCGCGGCTTCCTCGATCGCGGTTTCATCCAGCGTGTCGCCGGTCTTGAGGTTGGTCATCGAGGTCCGCAGCTTGGGCACCCGCTCCTGAATGAAGCCGTGGGCGAGGTGGACGGCGTCCTCGAAACTGTCGCGCACATGGACGGCCGCGCCCACCGGGCCTTTGCGCTTGATTTGAAATGCCATGATAATCTCCCTGTGCGCCGCCCTATGCGCGGTGCGCCTGTCCGCGACAAGCGCGCCGTCCGCCGCGTAGTTCCGCCGGCGGGGTGCGAGCAGCTACTCCGCCAGCCGCCCTTGTCGGCGAAGGCGACAGGGAAGGGCGGCGATGGCGATCGTTCCACGCGACCTGCCGGTCGCCGCCGGTTTCGTAGCCCGTGCGCGAGACGACGTGTACCCGGGGGAGCGGGATTTGCATGACACCGGCCGATACGCCCACCCCGTCCGGATCAATCCGGACCGATCGCGCATTGGTCAGGCCGATACCCCGATCCCCCGAAAAGACATCCACGGAGTGACGCGCATGACCGGACCGACGCTGTTCGAACCTTTCGACGTGGGCGGCCTCGCGCTCGCCAACCGCATCGTGATCGCGCCGATGTGCCAGTATTCGGCGGTGGACGGCTGCATGACCGACTGGCACCTGATCCACCTCGGCCAGCTTTCCCACTCCGGCGCGGCGCTGCTGACGATCGAGGCCACCGCCGTCACGCCCGAGGGCCGGATCACCTTCAGCGACGTCGGCCTGTGGGACGATGCCTGCGAGGCGGCGATGGGGCGGACGATCGAGGGCGTGCGGCGCTGGTCGCCGATGCCGATCGCGATCCAGTTGGCCCACGCCGGGCGCAAGGCCTCCACCGATCTGCCGTGGCTTGGCGGCGCGCAGATCGCCCTCGATGCGGAGAACGGCTGGCAGACCGAGGCGCCGTCGCCACTGGCCTTCGGCAAGGACGACGCGCCGCCGGTCGCGCTGGACGCTTCAGGGCTGGCGCGCATCCGCGACGCCTTCGTGGCGGCGACGGTGCGCGCGGCGCGGCTAGGGATCGATGCGGTGCAACTGCACGGCGCGCACGGCTATCTGCTCCATGAGTTCCTCTCGCCGCTCTCCAACCGGCGCGAGGACGATTATGGCGGCAGCCTGGAGAACCGGATGCGCTTCCCGCTGGAGGTGTTCGATGCGGTGCGCGCCGCCTTCCCTGCGGACCGGCCGGTCACGATGCGCGTTTCCGGCACGGACTGGGTGGAGGGGGGCTGGGATACCGCCCAGACGATCGCCTTCGCCGAGGCACTGGCCGCGCGCGGCTGTGCCGCCATCCACGTTTCCAGCGGCGGGCTGGATCCGGCCCAGCAGATCCCGACCGGGCCGAACTATCAGGTGCCGCTGGCGCGCGCGGTGAAACAGGCGGTGGATATCCCGGTGATCGCCGTCGGCCTCATCACCGATTTCGAGCAGGCCGAGGCGATCGTCGGCACCGGCGACGCCGACCTGATCGCGCTGGCCCGCACCATCCTCTACGATCCGCGCTGGCCGTGGCATGCCGCCGCGCACCTGGGCGCCACCGTCCACGCCCCGCCGCAGTATCTGCGCTGCCAGCCGCGCCGCTACCGCGACCTCTTCGAGAGCTGAGCTATTTCGCGTCGGGGCGGGCGTAGGGCACGAACGGGCCAAGCCCCACGAAGCCGGAGTGGAAGCGGCTGGTCTGGTCGATCAGCCGCACCACGTCGATACTGCAAAGCTGCGGCAGCGAGGTGCTGATGACGAGGATGTCGCCGCGGTCGAGCGACTCCACGCCGGATTGCGGCCGGTTCACGTACAGCGTGCCGCCGACGCGATAGACGATCGCGGTCCGGTCGACGATCTCGCTGGACTGGATCCGGTTGGTCGTCAGGCAATCCACCGGCGGGCCGGGGACGCGGCCCGCCAGCATTTTGGCGAGGCTTGCCTCACCCTTGGCGTTGTCGCGCGCGGGGGCTGCGGCGGCCGGCATCGCGGCGGCGGCCAGCAACAGGCCGAGGATCAGGGATCGGGAGATGGGCATCGCGGGCCTCCGGTGATTATCCGGGCGATCCTGCCCGATCACCGCTGAACGCGCGCTGAGCGGCCCTGGCCCCGTCCCGCGTGAAGCATGGCTAGGCGCGCATGATAGATTTACTCGCTTTGCGAAAATCATGGATCGGCTATCTCTACTCATACGATAGGCAATGAAGGCGGGCAGCCGTCTCAGGGGGAATGATCCGATGGTTTCGATGCAGCCGAGCGCCCGCTGGCGACAGGCCCTGTTTGCCGCACTGGCCGGCTCCACCATGCTGATCGCGCCCGCCGCCTTCGCCGCCCCCGCCGACGATGCCGCCCCCGCCGCCGATGGCGCGGCGGAAACAGGCGGCGAAATCCTCGTCACGGCGCGCCGCCGGCAGGAGGCGGTGCAGGACGTGCCGCTGGCGATCTCGGTGGTGGATGCCAAGGCGATCGAGGCGACCGGCAGCTTCAACGTGGCCAAGCTCACCCAGCTTCAACCCAGCCTGCAATTCTACTCGACCAATCCGCGCAATTCCGCCGCCAACATCCGTGGTCTGGGCGCGCCGTTCGGGCTGACCAACGACGGGATCGAGCAGGGCGTCGGGATCTACATCGACCAGGTGTATTACAGCCGCATCGCCTCGGCGACGTTCGACTTCGTCGATGTCGAGCGGGTCGAGGTGCTGCGCGGCCCGCAGGGGACGCTCTATGGCAAGAACACCACCGCCGGCGCGATCAACATCACCACCCGCGCGCCCAGCTTCACGCCGGAAGGCCGCGCGGAGGTGTCGATCGGCAACCTGGGGCTGGTACAGGTCAAGGGCTCCGTCTCCGGCCCGCTGATCGGCGACAAGGTGGCGATCCGCCTCGCCGGCTCCACCACCACGCGCAACGGCACGATCTATAACGTGACGACCGACAAGCATGTGAACGCGCAGGACAATCTGGGCGTGCGCGGGCAGCTGCTGTGGAAGGCGACCGACACGCTCGACCTTACCTTCGCCGGCGACTACAACCGCCAGAACCCCGATTGCTGCGCGCAGATCTATGTGCGGACGGGCGCCACCCAGCGCCCGCTCAACCGCCAGTTCGCCGCCCTTGCCGCCGCATTCAACTACGCTCCGCCCAGCACCGATGCATTCGATCGCGTAACCGACCTCGATACGCCGCTGAAGGCCAAGCAGGAGATCGGCGGCGCCTCGCTGCGCGCCGAGCTGGAACTGGGCAACGGCTCGCTCACCTCGGTCACCGCCTGGCGGTTCTGGAACTGGGATCCGTCGAACGACCGCGATTTCACCGGCCTGCCGATCACCACCGTTTCGGCCAACCCGTCGCGGCAGCGGCAGTGGACGCAGGAATTCCGCTATGCCGGCACCAGCGGCAAGCTGGACTATGTCGCAGGCCTCTTCGGCTTCCACCAGAAGCTGCACACGTCGGGCCTGCAGGTGCAGGGGCCGGCGGCGAGCCGCTTCCTGCTCAACCCCGGCAACGTGCCCGCCGGATCGCGCGGCTGCGCCACGGCGACGACCGCCGCCTGCAATCCTGTGGTGCTGAACGGGCTGACCTCGGTCAACGACATCGATTTCAAGAACACCAGCGTCGCCGCCTTCGGCCAGCTGACGTGGCATATCACCGATCGCCTGCGGCTACAGCCGGGCCTGCGGGTCAACTACGACAAGAAGACCGGCGCCTACACCGCCATCGTCACCACCGGCACGGGCAGCACCACGCTGAACGCCGACCAGCGCGGCGTGCTCGCGCCGCAAAGCTACAGCCCGAAATTCAGCGACTGGAACGTCTCGGGCGACTTCACCGCCTCCTACGACGTCGCGCGCGACGTGCTAGCCTATGCCACCTATGCGCGCAGCTTCAAATCGGGCGGCATCAACCTTTCCGGCCTGCCGCTGGATGCGAACAACAACCCGATCCTGAGCGCCGGTTCGGTGAAGCCGGAGAAGGTGAATCATTACGAGGTGGGCCTGAAGACCCAGTTCCTCGATCGCCGCGCCACGCTGAACCTGTCCGGCTTCTGGACCGAGATCAACGACTATCAGGCGACCGTGACGAACGGCCAGCTCGGCGTGCTGCGCGGCTACCTCGCCAATGCGCAGAAGGTGCGCGTGCGCGGCTTCGAGGCGGATTTCTCGGTGCGGCCGGTGCAGGGCCTCAACCTGTATGCCAGCGGCGCCTTCACCGATCACGAATATGTGAAGTTCACCGATGCGCCGTGCCCGCCCGAGCTTTCCGGCGGGTCGACCGGCGCGGTGGCAAGCGCACCCGGCACGCCGGGCGGGGTCAGCCCGGCCAACTGCAACATCTCGGGCCAGTGGCTGCCGGGCATCTCGAAATGGTCGGCCTCGTTCGGTGGTGAATATGCCGTGCCGGTCCGCCTGATCGGCGACGACGCGCAGACCTATCTGGGCGTGGATGGCAGCTACCGCTCCAAATTTTCGTCCAACCCGTCGCGGTCGGCCTATACCGATATCGCCGGCTATGCGCTGTTCAACGTGCGTGCCGGCTTCCGTACGGAGAACAAGTGGGATCTGTTCGGCTGGGTCCGCAACGTGTTCGACAAGAACTACTACGAGGTGCTGGCGCTGCAATCGGGCAACACCGGCCTGATCGTCGGCCAGCCGGCCGACCCGCGCACCTATGGCGCGACGCTGCGGCTGACCTTCTGAGGAACGGCTAGGCCGCGCCGCCCGCCGTCACCTGCTCGGCGACATGCCCGCGCCAGAGGGCGGCGAGCAGGTCGGTCTGGGTGATGAGGCCGAGCAGGCGGCCGTCGCCGTCCGCCACGATCGCCTCGTGGTAGCGGCCGCCCGACAGGACCGGCAGCAGCTGGTCGATCGGCGTATCGGGGGAGGCGAGGCAGGGCGATCCGTCCATCACCTCGCCGACCGTGCGCCCCGCCCCGGCGAGCAGGTGCGCGTGGCGGACGAGACCGGCGACGCGCCCGTCGGCGTCCACCACCGGCATCGCCGCGAGGCGGTGCGCCAGCAGCCGGTCGCGCGCCTCGCCCACGCCCTGCGCGGTGCCGGCCGTGATGACATCGCGCGACATGATCCGGTCGCATCGGATCACGCCGTGCAGCCGGCGGTAGGCCTGCGTCTGCACCTGCCGGAAGAGCGCGTCGAGATCGTCGCGACTCACGTCGAGCAGTTCGTCGTAGCGGGCGAGCACCGCATCGAGATCGGCGCGCGTATAGCCCACCCGGTCCTGCGCCGGCGCGTCCGCGGTGCGGTGGAGATTGACCGACACGGCGGCCACGCGGTGCGGGTAGCCATGGCGCGTGGCGTTGTTGAACAGCCAGCCGATCGCCAGCAGCACCACCGAGTTGAGCGCCACCGGCGCCAGCGCGAAGCTCCACCCTGCCGCTGCGATCGCCGGGCCGCCGATCACCGCCGTCAGCGCCACCGCCCCGCCGGGCGGGTGCAGGCAGCGCGCCATGCTCATCACCGCGATGGCCAGCGCCACCGCCGCGCCGGCGGCGAATACCGGATCGGGAATGGCCAGCGCGCAGGCGATGCCCGCCAGTGCCGACAGCGTATTCCCGCCGACGATCGACCACGGCTGGGCGAGCGGGCTGGCCGGCACCGCGAACAGCAGCACCGCCGAGGCGCCCATCGGCGCGATCAGGAACGGCAGCGCCCCGGGCCCCAGCGTCAGCCGGCAGAGCAGCCCGGTCAGCACGATGCCGCACAGCGCCCCCACGCACGCGCGCGGCCAGCCGAGACGGCCGGCCGGGGCCAGCCGGCGAAGCGCTTCGAGGGGTCGGATCATGCGGCCTCGCATCGTCGACGGAAAACGGGCGGCCGGGCTACACCAGCCCGCCGCCGCTGCCCAGCATCCGGGGCGATCGATGCGGCGGCGCGGCAACAGTCGGCCGGCAAAGCGCCGGTCCGGCCGTGCCCTGCGGTTGCTTGCGTTGCAATTGCGTGCCCCGCCGCCTAGCACCGGCCGCCTGATCGGGCTTCGCCCGGCTTTGCGTGAGGTTCTGACATGGCGCTCGGTTTGGTTCGCTCGTCGCACAGGCACGGCCCGGTCGGAGATCAGGAATTGCTGCGACGCGGCCGCGAGGTCGTCGATCTGGAGGCGGCCGCGCTCGCCCAGCTCGGCGCGTCGCTGGACGACACGTTCGTGCAGGCGGTGTCGCTGTTGCTGGAGGCGACGGGCCGCATCGTCGTGACCGGCATGGGCAAGTCCGGCCATATCGCGCGCAAGGTCGCCGCCACGCTCGCCTCCACCCGCTCGCCCGCCATCTTCGTCCATCCGGCCGAGGCGTCGCATGGCGACCTGGGGATGCTGGTGCCGGGCGACGTGCTGCTCGCCTTCACCAACTCGGGCGGCACGCCGGAATTGCGCTCGATCGTGGCACACGCGCAGGCGCTGGCGGTGCCGGTGATCGGCATCACCTCCCGCCGCGACGCGCCGGTGCTGCGCCATGCCGACGTGACGCTGGTGCTGCCGCCCGCGCGCGAGGCGTGCCCGGCCAATATCGCGCCCACCACCTCCACCGTGCTGATGCTGGCGCTGGGCGATGCGCTCGCGATGGCGACGATGCACGCGCGCGGCACCTCGCGCGAGGGATTGCAGGCGCTGCATCCGGGCGGGTCGATCGGCCAGCGGCTCACCCGCGTGTCGGCGATCATGCATCTGGGCGAGACGCTGCCGCTGGTGCAGCAGGCCATGCCCATGCGCGAGGTGATCGTGCGGATGACCTCGATGAGCTTCGGCGTGGCGGGCGTCGTCGATGCGGACGGGCGGCTGGTAGGCGTCATCACCGATGGCGACCTGCGCCGCCACATCGACGAACTGATGGACGCCACCGCCGTGGAGGTGATGACGCGCGACCCGGTGACGGTGACCGCCGACACCTTCGCCGAGGATTGCGTGGCGCTGATGGAGCAGTGCCGCATCACCTCCCTGTTCGTGACCGACGTGGCCGCGCCGGGCCGGCCGGTCGGCCTCGTCCACGTCCACGACTTCCTCCGCCTCGGCACCGTTTGAGGGTTACGCATGACCGCCACCGCTATTGTCATCCCGGCGCGCTATGCCTCCACCCGCTACCCGGCCAAGCCGCTGGCGCTGCTGCGCGGCGCGGGTGGCGAGGCGAAATCGCTGATCCGCCGCAGCTGGGAGGCGGCGATGGCCGTGCCCGGCGTCGATCATGTCGTGGTGGCGACCGACGATGACCGCATCCGCGAGGCTGCCGAGGCGTTCGGCGCGCGCGTGGTGATGACGCCCGAGACCTGCGCCAACGGCACCGAGCGTTGCGCCGCCGCGCTGGCCGGGCTGCCGGATGCCGTGGACATCGTGGTGAACCTGCAGGGCGATGCCCCGCTGACCCCGGCGGCGATGGTGACCGGCCTGATCGAGCGGTTGCGCGGCGGGGAGGGGGCAGGGGTCGCCACCCCGGCGCTGCGCTGCGCGCCTGAGCTTTACCGCCGGCTGGTGGCGGATCAGAAGGCCGGGCGCGTCGGCGGCACCACCGTGGTGCTGAACCGCGCGGGCGAGGCGTTGTATTTCTCCAAGCGCGTGATCCCCTATGTGCCGGAGGACCGGATGGATGAACCGGGCCTGCCGGTGTTCCTCCACGTCGGCGTCTATGGCTACACGCGCGCCGCGCTGACGGCCTATCCCACGCTGGCGCTCTCGCCGCTGGAGACGCTGGAGGGGCTGGAGCAGCTCCGCTTTCTCGACGCCGGCCTGCCCGTGGCCGTGGTGGAGGCCGAAGCCGCCGACCTGTGGGAGCTGAACAACCCGGCCGACGTGCCGGTGATCGAGGCGATGCTCGCCGCGCGCGGGATCGCGTAGGGGGCGGGGCGGGGCGTACCGTAAACGTCACCCCGGACTTGTTCCAGGGTCCACGTTCCTGCGATCGATGACCTTCAATTTCTCGATGCGGCGTTTGCGGCGGGGGTGGACCCCGGAACGGGGCCGGGGTGACGTGGTGGGTTTGAGTGCCTGCCACCCGTCGGATGTGCGCCGGCCGCCCGTCAGCCAGCCCTGCCCGCCCGTCAGCCGATGATCGCCTTCGTCTCCAGATATTCCTCGAAGCCGTGGACGCCATATTCACGGCCGTTGCCCGATTGCTTGTAGCCGCCGAACGGTGCGTGGCCGTTCCATGCCGGATAGTTGATGAGCACCTGCCCCGCGCGGATGCGGCCCGCCACCCGTCGCGCGCGCACCGGATCGGCCGACTGGAGGTGCGACCCCAGGCCATAGACGGTGTCGTTGGCGATCGCGATCGCCTCCTCCTCGTCGGCATAGGGGATGATGCACAGCACCGGGCCGAAGATTTCCTCGCGCGCGATCCGCATGTCGGGGGTCACTTCCGAGAATACCGTCGGCCGCACGAACAGCCCGGCCTCCTGCCCCTCGGGCAGGCCCGGCCCGCCTGCGATCAGTTTCGCGCCCCCGGCGATCCCGGCCTCGATCATCGCCTGCACGCGGTCGAACTGGGGCAGGTTGGCGATCGGCCCCATCACGGTGGCCTCGTCCAGCGGATCGCCCACCACGATGGCGTTCGCCGCCTCGGCCGCCAGCGTCTCCACCTCCGCCAGCCGCGACGCCGGCACCAGCATCCGCGTCGGCGCGCTGCACGACTGGCCGACGTTGCGCATCCCCGCCAGCACGCCCTTGGCGACGCCGGTGGCGAAATCGGCATCGTCGAGGAACAGGTTGGGGGACTTGCCCCCCAGTTCCTGCACCACGCGCTTGACGGTCACCGCCGCCGCCTGCGCCACCAGCACGCCGGCGCGGGTCGAGCCGGTGATCGAGATCATGTCGACATCGGGATGGGCGGACAGCGCTGCGCCCACCACCTCCCCCGTGCCGCCGACGAGGTTGAACACGCCCGCCGGCACCCCCGCATCGTGCATCACCTGCGCGAACAGCAGCGCGCTGAATGGCGAAAGCTCGCTCGGCTTCAGCACCACGGTGCAGCCGGCGGCGATGGCGGGGGCCACCTTGGCGGTGATCTGGTAGAGCGGCCAGTTCCACGGGGTAATCAGCGCGCAGACGCCGATCGGTTCCTTGGTCACCGCCAGCGCATCGGCCTGCGACACCCATTCGTAGCGTTCCAGCACCTCGCGCTGCACCCGCACATGGGCGATGGCGAACGGCACCTGCGATGTGCGGGCAAAGCCGATCGCGGTGCCCATCTCCATCGTCATCGCCTGCGCGAAATCTTCGGCGCGCGCCTCCAGCAGCGCCTCGATGCGGCCGAGCAGCGCCAGCCGTTCCGCCACGCCAGACTGCGAGAAGGCGGGAAACGCCCGTTTCGCCGCCGCCACTGCACGATCGACATCCGCTGCGGTGCCCGAGGCGACCCGGCCGATCTCGGCCCCTGTCGCCGGGTTCACCACCGGGATCAGGGTGGCGGCGGCATCGGTCCATGCGCCGTCGATATAGAGCCGGGTCTGGTTGGCGACGGGCATCGGTGGGGTTCCTCGGGCGTGGCGTTCACCGCTTTGTCTGGCGGGTGCGGCGCCTGATAAGGTGCCGTTTTCAGCGCCGGGCGAGGCGATCGTGCCGTTTGCGGGGGCTGGTGCCGGAACGAACTGTCAGACGCACAGCAGCCGGTCGTCGCCCAGCGCCTGCAACACGCTCACCATGCCGCCGAAGGTGATGCGGGCATCCAGCGTGCGCGCGTCCGTGTTCGTCAGCGCCATGCCGGACTGGCAGGCGATGATCGTGACGCCGAGGCCGAGTGCCTCCTCGAACAGCAAGTCCAGCGTCGGCAGGCCGGCGTCCTCGTGCGCGTCGTCCTCGATGCCCTGCACCGGCGGGCGCAGCAGTGCCACCGCCTCGCCCTGGCAGAAGAGGCGCGCCCGCCCGCCCAGCGCCGCCTGTGCCGCCGCCAGCGACAGCGCGCAGCGGAACCGCTCGGATGAAAGATCAGCGGCGATGATCGTCAGGCCCTTCATGCCGTGGCGCACCGGCACCCCGGGTCCTTGGGGAGCTTCACCGTGCGGAATCGCAACGAGAGCGCGTCGATCAGCAGCAGCTTGCCGGCGCTGTCCTCCCCGAACGGCACGATCGCACGCAACGCCTCCAGCGCGGCGAGGCTGCCGACCACGCCGGTAAGCGCGCCGAGCACGCCCTGATCGGCGCACGTCGCCTCCGCCCGGTCGGGGTCGTCGCCGACGAAGCAGCGATAGCAGGGGCGCCCGGCCTCCCACCCGCGGTACACTGCCAACTGCCCCTCGAACGGCCCGACCGCCGCCGAGACGAGCGGAATGCGCAAGGCCAGCGCGGCATCGGCGACGGCGAGGCGGGTCGCGAAATTGTCGCAGCCGTCGACGATCGCGTCATGCCCCGCCAGCAGCCCGGCGACATTCGTGGCGTCCAGCCGCAGCGCATGGGTCGTGACGGTCACGTCCGGCGTGATCCGCGCCACGGCGGCGGCGGCGGCCTCCACCTTGGGGGCGCCGATGTCGGCGGTGGCATAGATCGTCTGGCGCTGGAGGTTGGAGAGCGCGACAATATCGTCGTCGAACAGGGAAAGACGACCGACACCGGCAGCGGCGAGATACTGGATCAGCGGCGAGCCGATGCCGCCCGCGCCCACCACCGCGACCGAGGCGCCCAGCAACCGCCGCTGCCCCGCGCCGCCGATCTCGCGCAGCACGATGTGGCGGGCGTAGCGGTCGAGCTGGTCGTCGGTGAGCATCGCGGGCGCCTAGCGGTGCCCGGTCGAACCGAACCCGCCCGTGCCGCGCGCCGTGGTGGCACTGAACGTCTCGACCAGCGAGAACTCGGGCCGCGCGATCGGCACGAACACGAGCTGGGCGATGCGGTCGCCCGGCTCGATCGTCAGCGGCTCGCTGCCGGGCGGGGTGCGCAGCCACGCGCTGATGAAGATCTGGTCGGCGTAATCGGCATCGATCGTGCCCACCGCCTGCCCCAGAACCAGCCCCTTCTTGTGGCCCATGCCGGAGCGGGCGAGCAGGAAGGCGGCGAGGTGGGGATCGTTCATCAGCACCGCGATGCCGGAGGGGATCAGCACCGCTGGTGCCTGCGGCTGCAACGTCAGCGGCGCGTCGATGCAGGCGTGCAGGTCGATCCCGGCAGACATCGCCGTCTGGTAGCGTGGCAGCCCCCATTCATGGAGGCGCTGATCGAGCACGCGCAGTTCGATTGTCGGCCGCAGCCCGGCAGGAGCGTCAGCCAACGACCATGTCCTTACCGTAGATTACTTGCGCGCCTTGCGGGCGGCATACTTGGCATCGCGCGCGGCCTTCTGCTCGGCGAGCAGCTCGATCTGGCGGGCGATATTATCGCTCTCCTCGCGCGCCTTGGCTTCCTCCGCCTCGCGGGCGGCGGCTTCCTTGGCGGCGATCGCTGCCAGCTTTTCCTGCTCGGCGGCTTCCTTGGCGGCGGTGCGGGCAGCGCGGCGCTCCGCCTCGCGCGCAGCCTTCGCCTCCTCGGCGACGCGGCGTGCGGCAAGCGTCGCCTCGTCCAGCACGGGCTTGGCCTTGAACTTTTCGAGCGCGGCCTGCTTCGCCTTGGCGGCGGCGGCGGCACGATCGTTGAAACTGGGATCCTTGAAACCTGCCATGATACCTGTGAGTCGTCCTTGTCGTTCGGGCCCGCCTACGAAATAGATCGGGCCTGTGGCAACCCTTTCAAGCCCCCCAAGCGGAACGATCGGCGGGTTCGCACGCTCTGCGCGGGGTCAATCGGGGCAGCCGTTGCCTCGTTACCACGCATGAAGGCGCGACTCGATGGCGGACAGGAAGCTGGAGAAGGTCTCGATCGTGCCGGACGAGGACAGGCATGGCTTTCGCCTCGCGGTGTCGTGGATGACGGGCGGCAACGGACGCGAGGCGGAAATGCTGCCCGACCTGTTCCCGACCGAGGCCGAGGCCGCCGAAAGCGCGCGGGCGACCTACGGCGTCGACCCCGTACCCGGCGCCTCACCGATCGACCGTCACCCCTGAGCGGGTTGTGCGGCGGGGAGCGCGGCACGCAGCGCAGCGCCGAACCGCGTCGCCCAAAGCCTCGGGCCACCGGGGGCGGCAAGGTGATCCTGGCGGAACTCCACCTCGACATAGGGCAGGCCGGCCGTCCACGCATGGCGGGGGACGGAATGGTCCGTTTCGTCCATCCGATAGGGCTCGTTGTCTCCGGTGACGAAGTCGGTCTGCGCGGCGAGATGCGCCAGCACCGCGACCGCGAAGCGGGCGTCGCCGCGATCGTATAGGATGCCGATATCCCATGGTCGCGCCGCGCCGGCCATCACCGGCGTGAAACTGTGCAGCGCGACGAGGACGGTCGGCCGGCCCGCGGCCGTCCGTCGCGAGATCTCCGCAGCGATCGCCGCATGGTACGGGGCGTGGATGGCTGCCACGCGCGTCGCCCGCGCCGCTGCATCAAGTGCGTGGTTGCCGGGGATGTCGGCGCCGTCGGATCGCGCCGGGATCGCATCGTCGGCGGTCGGGTCCCGGTTGCAGTCGATCACCAGCCGCGAATAGATCTGGTGGATGAAACAGGCGTCCAGATCGCCCGCCAACAAGGTGCCGGTTTCCTGCACGCCGATGTCGCAGGCGATATGGCGGGCCAGATCGGCATCTGATACGCCTAGCGAATCGAGCGACTTGGGGATCTTCAAACCCGCATGATCGCCGATCAGAAGGAACGGCGAGGATGCTGCTGGGTTGAGTATCGCGACTGGCGCCGGATCATCCGTCGCCAGCAGGCCGGGTCCGTTCGCGGGATCGGCCTGTCGCCCGGGATACTCTGGGGAAGCCATGTGCGGAGATCCTGCCGATGCCGGTGCTGACGATAGAACACGTCACCCATTACAAGTATCGCCAGCCCGTGTCATTCGGCGAGCACCGCATCATGGTGCGCCCCCGTGAAAGCTACGACCAGCGGCTCATCGAGGCGCGGCTGGATATCGATCCGGCCCCCGCCGATCTGCGCTGGCTGCACGATGTGTTCGGTAACTCGGTCGCCATCGCCCGGTTCGAGGGGCGCGCCACCGGGCTGCGGTTCCACAGCACCGTGCGGCTGGAACATGCGCCCGTCGCCCACCACCAGATCGACGTGGAGGCCTACGCCCGCTGCTACCCGTTCACCTACGCCTCCGAGGACATGCCCGATCTGCTGCGCTCGATCGAGCGGCAGCATCATGATCCGTACCGCGTGGTCGATACCTGGGCGCGCGGCTTCGTCCGGAATGATGGCGCCACAGATACGGTCGGCCTGCTCTCGGACATGGCGATGCGGATCCGCAGCGAGTTCACCTACGTGCCGCGCCACGAGAAAGGCACGCAGACGCCCATCGAGACGCTGAAGAAGCGGCAGGGCACCTGTCGCGATTTCGCCGTGCTGATGATCGAGGCGGTGCGCGCGCTCGGTTTCGCGGCGCGGTTCGTGTCGGGCTACGTCTATAATCCCTCGCGCGGCGAGGGGCGGGTAGGCGGCGGCAACACCCATGCGTGGGTGCGCGTGTTCCTGCCCGGCTCCGGCTGGGTGGAGTTCGATCCCACCAACGGCATCGTCGGCAACCGCGGCCTCGTCCGCGTGGCGGTGGCGCGCGATCCGTATCAGGCGGTGCCGCTGTCCGGCACCTGGGCCGGGATGCCGAGCAGCGCCGCCGGCATGGACGTGAGCGTGGAAATCACCCTCGAAGACGCCGTCGAACCACCAACCTCCGCCCGTCAGGCGGTAGCCGGGAGTCCTGCCACATGTTGATCCGCGCCGGCTATGATATCCGTTTCGAGACAGATTTCGCCACGCCGATGCTGGCGATGCTGAGCATCCACCCGTCGCGCAACAAGGACCTGCAGACGCCGCAGCGGCTGGTCGCCAGCCCGGACGTGCCGATGTACGATTACATCGACGTGTTCGGCAACGTGTGCACCCGCGTGACGGTGCCGCCGGGCGGGCTGACGCTGAGCGCGGCCTTCACCATCGAGGACAGCGGCCTCGTGGATACCGCGCCGCCTTGGGGGCCGCAGATGCCGGTGGAAAGCCTGCCGGACGAGGTGCTGATGTTCCTGCTGGGCAGCCGTTACTGCGAGACGGACCGGCTGATGCAGCCCGCCTGGGGCATGTTCGGCCACATCGTCGACGGGCGGGAGCGGGTGCAGGCGATCGTCGACTTCGTCCACAATCACATCACCTTCGGCTACGAATATGCCCGGTCCGATCGCACCGCGTGGAACGGCTATCAGGAGCGGGTGGGCGTGTGTCGGGATTTCGCCCATCTGGCGATCACGCTGTGCCGCTGCATGAACATTCCGGCACGCTACTGCACCGGCTATCTGGGCGATATCGGCGTGCCGAAGATGGATGCGCCGATGGATTTCAGCGCCTGGTTCGACGTCTATCTGGCGGGCGACTGGTACACCTTCGATGCGCGCCACAACCGCCCGCGCATCGGCCGCATCCTGATGGCGCAGGGCCGCGACGCGACCGACACCGCGCTGACCACCGCGTTCGGCCCTGCCGCCCTCGTCAACTTCGTGGTACAGACCGACGAGGTGACGGACACCGACTGAACCGGGAGGGGGCGATGGCGCACGCGCTGCTTGAGGCATGGACCAACCCGCTGGGGGCGCCCGCGTTCGACGAGGTGGCGGCGACCGACTTTCTCCCCGCCTTCGAGGTGGCGATCGCCGAGAACCGCGCGGAGCTCGCCGCCATCGCCGACGACCCCGCGCCGGCCGATTTCGATAACGTCATGGCGGCGCTGGAGCGATCGGGTGAACGGCTCGGCCGTATCCGCCGCCTTTTCTGGACGCTGTCGAGCGCGCAGGCGAACGAGGGCATCCGTGCCATCGAGGCGGACGTGTCGGCGCTGCTCACCGCCCACGGCACCGCCGTGAGCCATGACCCGAAGCTGTTCGCGCGTGTGGCGGCGGTGTGGGAAACCCGTGATACCGCCGGGCTGACACCCGAACAGCGGCGGCTGGTGGAGAACAGCTACAAGGGGTTCGTGCGCGGCGGCGCGGCCCTGTCGCCGGCGGACAAGGCGCGGTTCGGCGAGATCGACCAGCGGCTCGGCCAGCTTTCCGTGCGGTTCGGCCAGAACGTACTGGCGGCGACGATGGCGTGGGAGATGCTGCTCGACGCGGACGAACTGGACGGCCTGCCCCCCGCCACCCGCAGCGCCGCCGCCGCGCGGGCGGCGCGCAAGGGCCATGCCGGCCGCTACCTCTTCACGCTTGATCGCGGCGATTACGAGACGGTGCTCACCTTCGCCGCCCGCCGCGACGTGCGCGAGCGGATGTGGCGCGGCTTCACCGGCCGCTGCGATGGCGACGCGCAGGACAACAATCCGCTGATCGCCGAGATCGTGGCATTGCGTACCGAAAGCGCCCGGTTGCTCGGCTACGCCACCTTCGCGGACTACAAGCTGGACGACAGCATGGCCGCCCGCCCCGAGGCCGCCGAGGCGCTGATGCTGCGGGTGTGGGCGCCTGCACGTCGGCGCGCGCTGGAGGAACAGGCCGAACTGCAACGGCTGGTGGAGGCGGACGGCGGCGGCTTCCTGCTCGCCGCGTGGGACTGGCGCTATTACGCCGAACGGGTGCGCTGCGAACGCTATGCGCTGGATGGCGCCGCCTTCGCCGAACACCTCACGCTGGAGAGCGTGCGCGCCGCGGCGTTCGGCGCGGCGGGAAAACTCTACGGCCTGCGGTTCGAGGCGCGGCCGGACCTGCCGGTCTATCATCCCGACGTTTCGGCCTGGGGCGTCACGGATGCCGCCGGGGCGCCGGTGGGGCTGATCTATACCGATTATCTCGCCCGCACCGAAAAACATGGCGGCGCGTGGATGGGCAGCCTGCGCACGCAGGAGCGGATGGACGGCGATGTGCGGCCGATCGTCTATACGGTCGCCAATTTCACCAGGGGGGCGGACGGCGCCGACGCGCATCTGTCGGTCGACGAGGCGCGTACCCTGTTTCACGAGTTCGGCCACGCGCTCCATGCGCTGCTGTCGAACGTGACCTACCCCAGCCTCGCCGGCACTAGCGTGGCGCGCGATTTCGTCGAGTTCCCGAGCAAGTTCATGGAGCACTGGATCATCGCGCCGGAGGTGCTGCGCGGGTTCGACGTGCCGGACGCGCTGATCGTCGCGCTGGGCCGGGCCGATACCTACGGGCAGGGTTTCGCCACGGTGGAGTTTCTCGCCTCCGCCTTCGTCGATCTGGCGTTGCACAGGGAAGCACCCGGCGATGTCGCCGGATTCGAGCGCGTGGTGCTGGACCGGCTCGGTTGCCCGCCGGTGATCGGGATGCGCCACCGGCTCCCCTATTTCACCCATGTATTCGATGGCGGCTATGCCAGCGCCTATTACAGCTATCTCTGGTCCGAGGTGCTCGATGCGGATGCGTTCGGCGCGTTCGAGGAGGGGGGCGGCATCTTCGACGCGGACCCCGCCCGCCGTTTCCGCGACGAGATCCTCGCGCGGGGCGACAGCCGCGATCCGATGGACTCATTCGTCGCGTTTCGCGGGCGCGGGCCGGACGAAGGAGCGCTGCTGCGGGCACGGGGGCTGGCGGCCTGAGCGACCGGCCTGAACGACATTGCGGTTGCGGCGTTGACGATATGGCCCGACATTGGGCTGGCACGACGAGGGGATGAACGATGGCGGAAGACACGGGCAAATCGGCGACCGATCGCATCACCGAACCGTTGAAGGCGGCAGGTGAGGCGTTGCGCGGCGTGGGCACCAAGGCGGCGGAGAACAGCTCGGCGATCAGCCTGACCGTGCTGGACCATGCCGAGCAGAACTCACGCCAGGCATTCGCGGCGCTGCGTGCCGCCGCCGGCGCCACGTCCGCCGCGGAGCTGATGAAGGTGCAGGGCGATTACGTGCGCGAGCAGAGCAACCGCAGCGTGGAGCAGGCACGCCAGATCGGCGATCTCATCACCCGCTTCGGTCGCGCGATGATGACCCCGCCCGGCAAACGCGAGGAGTGATCGTGCGGATGTGCCGCGGCCTGGGTGGGCCGCGGCATATCAGGTCTTGCGTACCCGTTTCGGCCTGGCGGCGCGTTCCGCCGCTGCGGTGACGAGCAGTGCCTCGATCCGCAGCAGTCGTTCCTCGACCAGTGTGAGCCGGGCGACGATCTCAGCGTGACCGCCATCCGGTGTCGCGGGCATCGTCGGCACGGCCGGTTTGGCGGACGTCTCCGTGATGCCCTTGTTCCATGCCGATACCAGGGTTTGGATCAGCGCCAGCGGGTCGGTCGGCGTCTCGGCCATGGTCGTTCCTCTCAGCCTGTTCGCACCCCCAACGCCTCAATCGACCCAGTCGAGCCCGATGTCGCGATAGAGGCCGCGATCTTCCTCCCAGTCCGGCTTCACCTTGACGTGGAGGAACAGGTGAACCTGCTTGCCGAGCAGCTTCCCCAGTTCCTCGCGCGATCGGCTGCCGATCTCCTTCAGGCGGGCGCCGCCCTTGCCCAGCACGATCGCGCGCTGCGTATCGCGGCCGACGAGAATCTGCTGGTGGATGGCGACCGACCCGTCCTTGCGCTCCTCATATTTCTCGGTGTCCACTGCGCTGGCGTAGGGCAGTTCGGCATGAAGCTGGAGGTAGAGCTGCTCGCGCGTCACTTCGGCCGCGAGCATACGGTCCGTCGCGTCGGATACCTGGTCCTCGGGGAAGTGCCACGGCCCGGCGGGCACGCGCCTGGCCAGCGCCGCCTTCAGTCCGGCGATGCCGTCGCCGGTGGCGGCGGAGACCATGAAGATCTCCTCGGGCGCCAGCGCATCGTTCAGCCGCACCGCCAGTTCGAGCAGTTTTTCCTTCGGCGTCACGTCCACCTTGTTGAGGATCACGATGCGCGCCTCGCGCCGCTGCGCCAGCCCCTCGATCAGCATGTTCAGCTTGGCGTTGATGCCGGTCTTGGCATCGATCACCAACGCGATCAGGTCCGCATCGGTGGCGCCCGTCCATGCGGCGGCCACCATCGCGCGATCGAGCCGGCGGCGCGGCTCGAAGATGCCGGGGGTATCGACCAGCAGGATCTGTGCGTCGCCCTCGATCGCCACGCCCATCAGCCGCACCCGCGTCGTCTGCGCCTTGGGGCTGACGATCGCCACCTTCTGGCCGACCAGCGCATTTACCAGCGTGGACTTGCCCGCGTTCGGCGCGCCGACGACGGCGACGAGGCCGCAGGATTGCCGGTCGAGGTCGGGGGTATGCGGCAGGTCGGTCAATTCAGTTTCTCCAGCAGCGCCAGCGCGGCGGCGGTTTCGGCCTCCTGCTTCGACGATCCTTCGGCGGAAGCCGTGGCACCCAGGCGGCCGGGCAGTGCGACGGATACGGTGAAGCGGGGGGCATGGTGCGCGCCGGTGCGCGCGTCGAGCGAATAGACCGGCGGGCGGCAGCGGTTGGCGGCGGCCCATTCCTGCAGCGCGGACTTGGGATGGCGCGGCGCCTGCTGCTGTCCATCGACCAGCCCGGACCAACGAAGGCGGACGAAGGCATCGGCGGCGGGCAGCCCGCCTTCCAGGAACAGCGCGCCGATCAGCGCCTCCACCGCGTCGCCGATCACGTTGTCGCTGCCGACCGCACCGTCGTCGCGCGCCTGCTTGCCGAGCCGCAGATGGGGCGGCAGGCCGATCGCGCGGCCGATGGCCGCGCAGGTCTCGCGGCTGACGATGGCATTGATCCGGCGTGAAAGGCTGCCTTCCGGTTCACCGGGAAACCGTTCGTACAACCATGCGGCGGCCACGAGGCCGAGCACGCGGTCGCCGAGAAACTCCAGCCGTTCGTAGGTATCGCTGCCGTGGCTGCCGTGGGTGAGCGCGCGGACGTACAGCGCGTGGTCGTCCGGCGCGCGGCCGAGCGCCTCGGTGATCCAGCGGGTGAGGGCATGATCGCTCATCGTGCGCGCCCTACCGCTTGCGACGCGGACAGGCGAGCGGTGAATCGTGGCAATCGACAAGACTTGCCCGTGGCGGCAGGGTGGGGCGCATGGGCGACATCATCAACCTGCGCCAGGCGCGCAAGCAGCGGGCGCGGGACGGTGCCAGAGTGCAGGCGGCAGCCAATCGGGCATTGCATGGCCGGACCAAGGCGGAAAAAGCAGCCGAGGCCAAAGACCAAGATCGACAACAAAGGCTGCTGGACGGCGCTGCGATCGACCGTGGGATCGAAGACGACTGACGGCAGCGGGCGCCGATGACGCCCGCTGCCGGTTCGGTCAGACGCGCTTCTTGTTCTTGTACCAGGCATAGCCGGCCCCGGCGGCGGCGCCGATGATCGGCCCGACGAACGGCACGGGAATGGCGATGACGGCGCCGATCGCGGCGGCCTTTGCCATGCTCTTGCCGAGGGGCTTGGCGGGGGTGACGTCCATGCATGATCCTTTCGTGGTGCGCTGCAACAGAAGATGTGGTGGGGAAACGCATCCCCACGCGATAGGGTCCGCCGGCAGGCCTTCCGGACCTCCTGCGAGGCGCATCGGGCCATGATGCGGTCGGTTCCGGTTGGCGTATCGAGCGAGCATCGTCAGGCGTTTTCGCCCCCGACATGTTGCACCCTCAGGCGATGGCCTCGGCGATGCGTGCCGCCAGCCGCGTCGCTACCTCCGCCTTGGGCAGCTGTGGCCAGCTGTCGGCACCGTCTTCGGTGATGAGGTGGATCGCGTTGTCCGCGCCGCCCATCACGTCGCCGGAAACGTCGTTGGCGACGATCCAGTCGCACCCTTTGCGTACCCGCTTGGCGGTGGCGAGCGCGATCACGTCCTGCGTCTCGGCGGCAAAACCCACGACCAGCGCGGGGCGGCGGGCAGAGCGCACGAGGGTCGCGAGGATATCCGGGTTCTCGGCCAGCGCGATGGCGGGGGGCACGCCGTCCGCCCGCTTCTTGATCTTCTGCCCGGTCGCATCGGCGACATGCCAGTCGGCCACCGCGGCCACCATCACTGCGGCATCGGCGGGCAGGGCGGCCTCCACCGCCGCCGCCATCTGCCGCGCGGTTTCCACGTCGATGCGGGTGACGCCGGGCGGGGTGGGCAGCGTCACCGGCCCGGCCACCAGCGACACCCGCGCGCCGAGCGCCGCCAGCGCCCCGGCGATCGCGAAGCCCTGTTTGCCCGAGGATCGGTTGGCGATGTAGCGCACCGGGTCGATCGGCTCGTGCGTCGGCCCGGCCGTCACCAGCACATGGCGGCCGGCGAGCGGCCCGGCCGGGGCAGGCGCCAATGCCGCCTCGATCGCCGCGAGGATAGCGGTCGGTTCGGGCAGCCGGCCGGGGCCATATTCGCCGCATGCCATCGCGCCCTCGTCGGGTGCCAGCACGGTCACGCCGTCCTCGCGCAATCGCGCCACGTTGCGGCGGGTGGCGGCGTGCAGCCACATCCGTACGTTCATCGCGGGCACCGCCAGCACCGGCTTGTCGGTGGCGAGCAGCAGCGTGGTGGCCAGATCGTCGGCCAGCCCGCCCGCCATCCGCGCCAGCAGATCGGCGGTGGCGGGGCACACGACGACGAGGTCGGCCTGCCGGCTGAGCTGGATATGGCCCATCTCGGCCTCGTCCTTCAGATCCCACAGGCTGGTATGAACCTGCTGTTCGGACAGCGCCGCCAGCGTCATCGGCGTCACGAAATGGGCGCCCCCCTCGGTCAGCACGCAGCGTACGGAGGCGCCGGCGCGGCGGATCAACCGCACCAGTTCGCATGCCTTGTAGGCGGCGATCCCACCGCCGACGATCAGGAGAATGCGGCTGCCCTGCATCCTGCCGTATTGGCGAAGCGGCGGTCGTGATGCAACAAGCCGCCGCCTCGGACGTCTATTCCGGCCACGGAGCATTGCATGATCATCCCGACGATACCGAGTTTCGGCCGCATCTTCCGCGAGGTGCATCGCCCCTTGTCCGCCCTGTTCATCTGGGACGTGGCGGTGACGGTCACGTATTTCGTCCTGCCGTTCCACGCGCCGTCGCTGCCGCTCACGCTGTTCGGCTCGGCGGTGGCGCTGTTTCTCGGCTTCCGCGTGAACTCGGTCTATCAACGCTGGTGGGAGGGGCGCGTGCTGTGGGGGGCGATGATCAACGCCTCGCGCAACCTCGCCCGCGCCGCGCATGCCTTCATCGATCCGGCCGCGCCCAACGCGGTCGACCTCAAGCGCACACTGGTGTTGCGGCAGATCGCCTACGTGCAGGCGCTGCGCTGCCAGCTGCGCCGGCAGGATCCCGCGCCGGAGGTGCTGCGCTTCCTGAGCGAAACCGAGGCGCAGGAGGGGCTGTCCCGCGCGAACCCGGCCAACGGCCTGCTCGACGGCAGCGCCCGGCGCGTGGCCGAATCGCAGCGGGCGGGGTGGCTCGATACGATCCAGCAGACCCAGATCGAGCGCGTCTTCGTCGACATCGCCAATGCGCAGGGCGGCATGGAGCGGTTGAAGAACACGCCGCTGCCCTATCAGTACCGTTTCTTCCCCGCGCTGTTCGCCCGCCTGTTCTGCGTGCTGCTGCCGATCGGGCTGGTCGAGACGCTGGGCTGGGCGACGCCGATCGGCTCCACCGTGGCCGGGCTGATGTTCCTCGCCATCCTCCAGATCGGCGACGATCTCGTCGATCCGTTCGCCGGCGACGTGCATGACGTACCGTTGAGCGCGATGTGCCGGACGGTGGAGATCGACCTGCTCGAGGCGATCGGTGATCCGGCCCCGCCGAAGCTGGAGCCGGTGAAGGGCGTGCTGTGGTAGGCTTTGGATAATCCGAAGACATCGGATGGTGGGGACGGTCCAGGGCGACGGGCGCATATCGTCGCTGTGACGAGGCGACATTCGACGAGGCATTGTTTGACCGACCGCCGGTAGCGATCGGGATCCCCGGCGGGGCGGAACCCCGGTCCGGCCCGATCCCACCTTATACAGGCGACAGCGTGCCCGAGAAGACGACCGCCGGTCAGCGAAGTGGTCAGCCGGGGCAGTTGCCCGCGCGCATCGCCGCCAGCCGGTCCGCCTGCGCGGTATCGCGCGCGCCGATGTCCTGCGCGGCTTCCAGCAAGGGCGACAGGTCGGCGGGGTGGGGCTGCCCCTCGGCCAGTCGCGCCTGCTCCAGCACGAGCGCCTCGATGTCGTCGCGCGCGGAGGCGGTGTCCCGCCGTGCTGCTTCGACGACCGAAAGCGCCTGTTGCGCGGCGACCCACGCCTCGCTGCCGCTCGCGGCCCGCAGCCCGCGTGAGATCGTCGGGCAGGTACCGCGCGCCGCCGTCTCCACCGCCGCCTCGCCGCGCTGGGCCTGTGCGACCAAGGCCGCCGCGCGGGCCGTAACCGCCGGATCGAGCACGACAGGCGCGGCAACGGCGGGCATCGCAGCCTCACCGGCGCCCTGCTCGATCGGGCGCGGCGCCAGCGAGGGATAAGCGGTCACGCTGCCGGCGCAGGCGGACAGGGACAGCAGCGCAAGCCCGGCAAGGGCGACATGGGGGAGGGGGCTCATACCTCGGGTCTAGGCGGCGAAATTAATGACCGCAACGGGGTTGCGCGGACCGAAACACCCGACTAGAGACCCCTCCAACGCGCCCGTAGCTCAGCTGGATAGAGCATCAGACTACGAATCTGAGGGTCGGACGTTCGAATCGTTCCGGGCGCACCAATCATCCAATTGGTATTCAGGTGGGGGCTTGCCCCCACAGGTGGCGGTCTTTTGTGACTTGTACCTGATCTGCCTGTGGCTCGATCCCGGCGCGTCGCCATCGAGCGATTGCTCGATCCGGCATAGTCTCGGGCGATCTGAACCGTCGCTTCCTGTCCCACTCCGCCCCCCGGTATGCCGCCAACCTGCCTGGCCTATGCGCCTAGTGGTTCGGCCGTCCGTCGGCCCCGTGTCGAAACGGTTTCGGCATGGCGGGGATGCGGGATAGACGGCGGCGTATGACCATCCCGCTCCCTCCCCTATCGCACGATGCGCTGGTCGCCGCGCTGAAGGCGGAAGCGGCGGCGCTCGGCTTTGCCAGTTGCGGAATCGCGTCGGTCGAGGCGATCCCGCAGGCGGGCGCGCGGTTGCGCGAGTGGCTGGAGAGCGGCGCGCACGGCGGGATGGCGTGGATGGAGGCGCGCGCGGATCACCGTGCCGCCCCCACCGCGCTCTGGCCCGAGGCGCGCGGCGTGGTGATGCTGGGGCTGAGTTATGCGCCGAAGGACGATCCGCTGCGGCTGGCCGGCGAGCCGGGGGTGGCGCGCATCTCCACCTACGCGCAGGGGCAGGATTATCACGATGTCGTCAAGAAGGCGCTCAAGGCGCTCGCCCGCTGGCTGATCGATCGGGCGGGCGGCGACGTGAAGGTGTTCGTCGATACCGCGCCGGTGATGGAAAAGCCGCTGGCCGAGGCGGCGGGTCTGGGCTGGCAGGGCAAGCATACCAACCTCGTCAGCCGCGAACACGGCAGCTGGCTGTTCCTCGGCGCGATCATGACGACGCTGGACCTGCCGCCCGATCCGCCTTCGGGCGGCGGGTGCGGATCGTGCGACGCCTGCCAGCGCGCCTGCCCGACCGATGCCTTCCCCGCACCCTACCGGATCGACGCGCGGCGCTGCATCTCGTACCTCACGATCGAGCACAAGGGGCCGATCCCGGCCGAGTTCCGGGTGGCGATGGGCAACCGCATCTACGGGTGCGACGACTGCCTCGCCGTATGCCCGTGGAACAAGTTCGCCGCGTCCGCCGCCGCCAATCGCGCCTTTGCCGCCCGTGCGGAACTGGCGGTCACGGAGACGCGCGACCTGCTGGCGCTGGACGACGCGGGGTTCCGGCAGGTGTTCGCGGGCTCCCCGATCAAGCGCATCGGGCGCGATCGGATGGTGCGGAACGCGCTGATCGCGGCGGGTAACAGCGGCGATCCCGGGCTGGTCGCGCGGGTGACGGGGCTGCTCGACGATCCGGCGCCGGCGGTGCGCGGGGCGGCGGCGTGGGCGCTCGGCCGACTGGATCCGGGGGCGTTCGCGAGGGCGCGGGCGGAACGGCTGGGCGGAGAAACCGACCCGGATGTCCGGGGCGAGTGGGCGGCTTTCGCCTGACTTAGCGGGCCGCATCGGAACCTGCCGTCACCCGCCTTCTGAATATGTGGCGGTCGGCTTACCGCGCTTCCAGCCGCCGGCTCAGGGCCGCCACGCAACTGGCCCGGTCGAAGTCGTCGCCGTTGGGCAGGCGCGCGTCGACATAGCGCACCAGCGGCTCGCGTGCCGCGGCGGGCGGGTAGAGGTAGGCGTCGAGCACGCACACGGTGCTGACATATTGCAGCTTGCGCGCTGGCCCCTCGCGCACGTCCAGATCGGGCGCGCCGAACAGGCTCTGCAGCGTGCGCGCATCCTTGCCCATTACCCGTTCCAGCCCCGCGCCGAGCGCGACGGTGGGGATCCTCGGCGGGTTCAGCGGCCGCTGCGAGGGCGCGGTGGCGCAGGCGGAGAGCAGCGCGAGCAGCGCCAGCGCGGCCGGGCGGGCGGGAAAAAGGCGGTTCATGCCCCGCCCATAGCGCCATCGCCGCCCCGCCGGAAACCGCCCTGCCGTCGCGATCCGCCGGAGCGCCCCGGCCATGCGCCGGCCGGCGGTCGTGCGGTTGCGCGCGCCCGGCGTGGCGGCTAGGTCGCCCGCGACAGACAAGGGAGTAAAGCGTGACCGCCACCAGCCTCGATATCGTCGCGATCGGCAACGCCATCGTCGATGTGATCGCCCAAGCCGACGAGGCGTTCATCGCCGCCGAGGGGATCGAGAAGGGCTCGATGCGGCTCGTCGACACCGATACCGCCGAGGGGCTGTACGGCCGCATGGCGCCGGGGATCGAGGCGAGCGGCGGGTCGGCCGCCAACACCGTCGCCGGCATCGCCGCGCTCGGCGGCAAGTGCGGCTTCATCGGGCAGGTGGCGGACGATTTCCTCGGCGGCGTCTTCACCCACGACATTCGCGCGCTGGGCGTCGCCTTCGATACGCCGATGCGCGCGCCGGAACCGCCGACCGCGCGCTGCCTGATCCTCGTGACGCCCGATGCGCAACGCACGATGAACACCTTCCTCGGCGCGGCGCAGTATCTGCCGGCGGCGTCGATCGACCAGTCGCTGATCGCCTCGGCCGCGATCCTGTATCTCGAGGGCTATCTCTGGGATCCGGAGCAGCCGCGTGCGGCCATGCGCGCCGCGATCACCATCGCGAAGGGGGCAGGGCGCAAGGTGGCGTTCACCCTGTCCGACGCTTTCTGCATCGAGCGGCATCGCGCCGATTTCCGCACGCTGATCGAAAGCGGGCAGATCGATATCCTGTTCGCCAACGAGGCCGAGATCCTTTCGCTGAACGAGACGCGCGACTTCGATGCGGCGGTGGCGGACCTGGCAGCCAAGGTGCCGCTGCTGGTGGTGACACGCGGCGAGCATGGCGCGATCGCGGTGGAGGGCGGCACCCGCTTCTTCGCGGTGCCCGCCGAGCCGGTGGCGCAGGTGAAGGACACGACCGGGGCGGGTGACCTGTTCGCCGCCGGTTTCCTCGCCGGCCATGCCGCCGGCCGCCCGACCGCCGACTGCCTGACGATGGGCGCGATCGCCGCCGCCGAGGTGATCTCGCATTATGGCGCGCGGCCCGAAGCGGACCTGAAGGCGCTGGTCGCCGCCCGCCTGGGCTGAACGTTCGACGCCAGTCGATGAAAAGGCCCGCTTCCCGGCAAGGAGGCGGGCCTTCTTTTATGCGTGGTTGCGGAGCTTCCGAGAAACGTTTGCCGTTGCTGTCACGTGAAGTCAGAAATGGCGTCTCGAAGAAGGGCAGCAGCCACGTCCTTCGAGACGGGTCTTCGGCAAGCTCGGTCCCTCCTCAGGATGAGCGGCCGAAGGTCAGCCTGACACTCCCGCTTCAGGCCTGCTTGCCCCCCGGCGTGGGCGCGCCGGGCAGCGGCGGCACGGGCAGGGGCGGGGCGTCCGCATCCAGTTCCGGCACCCCGTCCAGCCCGCGGCCGACATGGCTGCGGCGACGGCTGTAGCCGAAATAGATCAGCAGCCCGACCGCACCCCAGACCGGAAGCACCAGGATCGCGGTGAGCGGCAGCGAGATGTACAGGCCGAGGCAGCCGACCATCGCCAGCGGCGCGATGACCCACACCAGCGGCGTGCGGAACGGACGCTTTCGGCCCGGATCGGTCTTGCGCAGCACCAGTACCGAGATCGCCACCATGAAGAAGGCGAACAGCGTGCCCGAGTTCGAGTAATCCGCCAGCTTGCCCACCGGCAGCAGCGCCGCCGCCACCGCCGCCGCGCAGCCGGTCACGATGGTGACGACATGCGGCGTGCGGTAGCGCGGGTGGACCGAGGCGAGCTTCTCCGGCAGCAGCCCGTCGCGCGCCATCGTGAAGAACACGCGGGTCTGGCCGAACATCATCATCAGCACCACCGAGGGCAGCGCGAGGAAGGCGGCGATGCCGAGCAGGTTGCCCACCTTGCTCCACCCGATCTCGCGCAGCACATGCGCCAGCGCCTCCTTCGAACAGACCAGCGGCTCCAGCGCGCCGCCCGCCACCAGCGAGGCGCAGCGCCCGGCCATCTCGGCCGAACCCGGCGCCAGCGGTACGCCGGCGGCGCCCATTTCGGGCTGGGCGCCGATCGCGCCGATCGCGCCGGCGGCGACCAGCAGGTAGAATATGGTGCAGATCAGCAGGCTGGCGATCAGACCGATCGGGACGTTGCGCTGCGGGTTCTTGGTCTCCTCGGCTGCGGTGGAGACGGCATCGAAGCCGACGTAGGCGAAGAAGATGGAGGCCGCCGCGCCCAGCACCCCGGCGCCGCCGGTGGGCATGAACGGCTCGAAGTTCTGGCCCTTCATCACCGGGATGGTCAATGCCACGAACAGGGTGAGCGCGGCGATCTTGATCGCCACCAGCACCGCGTTCACCCGCGCGCTTTCGGTCGTGCCGATCACCAGTAGCCAGGTGACCATCAATGCGATGAAGATCGCCGGGATGTTGATCCAGCCGCCGACCTCCACCGCCTTCAGCAGGTCGGGCGTGGCATCGGAGCCGAGCGCCAGCAGCACGCGCGCGTTCAACCCGTCGGCATTACTGATGATCGAGGGGAAATCCACGCCCAGGCCGTTTCGCAACAGCCCCACCGCATAGTTGGACCAGCCGACCGCGACGGCGCTGGCGCCCACCGCATATTCGAGGATCAGCGCCCAGCCCACCATCCATGCGAGCAGCTCGCCCATCACCGCATAGGTATAGGTGTAGGCGGAACCGGACACCGGCACCATCGAGGCCAGTTCGGAATAACACAGCGCCGCCACCGCGCAGACGAAGCCGGCGACGACGAAGCTGAGCATCATGCCCGGCCCCGCCTTCTGCGCGGCTTCCGACGTCAGCACGAAGATGCCCGTGCCGATCACCGCGCCGATGCCCAGCATCGTCAGTTGGAAACCGCCCAGCGTGCGGTGAAGACCCTTCTTCTCCGCCGTCGCCATGATGGCGTCCAGAGATTTAACGCGCCCGAATATCATGCAATTTTCCCCCCGGGGGTGCGGGCGTTGAACAGCCCGGCCTATGGGGGGAGCCTAAACGCTAATGCCGCCCGCGCAAGCCCCGGCGCGGATGCGAGGGCAGGCCGTCAGCGCGGCAGCATCGCGCCGAACTGCCGCCCACCGAACAGATGGACATGGAGGTGCGGCACCTCCTGATGGCCGTGCCCGCCGATGTTGGCGAGCAGGCGATAACCCGGCGCGACCAGCCCGTTCTCGCGCGCGACATGCCCCACCGCGCGGACAAAGCCGGCGATCGTGGCGTCGTCGGCCTTCGCGCTGAAATCGTCCCACGACACATACGAACCCTTCGGGATCACGAGGATGTGGATCGGTGCCTGCGGGTTGATGTCGTGGAAGGCGAGGGCGTGGTCGTCCTCATACACCGTGTTCGCCGGGATCTCGCCGCGCAGGATACGGGCGAAGATATTGGTGTCGTCGTAGGGCAGGGTGGCGTCGATCGGCATGGTTTGGCTCCTCGGGGCCAGTTTGGTCAGGTGACGGCGCGCGCGGCCTTTTCGGCGATGCCGGAGGTGCCTTCACGACGGTCCAGCTCGGCCAGCACGTCGGCCAGCGGGATTTCCATCTCGGCGAGCAGCACGGCGAGGTGGAACAGCAGGTCGGCCGCCTCGCCGATCACCTCCGCCTTGTCGCCGCGCATCGCCGCGATCACCGTCTCCACCGCCTCCTCGCCCAGCTTCTGCGCGATCTTGGGGCGGCCGCGCATCAGCAGTCTGGCGACATAGGAGGTCGCCGGATCGCCGCCGCGCCGGGCGGCGATGGTCGCTTCGAGGGTGAAGAGGGTGTCGGCCATGCCGGCCTTAAAGGGCCGTGCGGCCGGCGCGTCAAGCGCGGGGCGACGCCGCCCCGCGCACCGGCAGGCCGGCCGCGGCCAGCGCCGCGCGCGCCTCGGCCACGCTGTGCTTGCCGAAGTGGAAGATCGAGGCCGCCAGCACCGCGCTCGCGCCGCCCTGCGTCACGCCCGCCACCAGATCGTCGAGCGTGCCGACGCCGCCGCTGGCGATCACCGGCACGCGCACCGCATCGGCGATCGCGCGGGTGAGCGCGAGATCGTAGCCGCCGCGCGTGCCGTCGCGGTCCATCGAGGTGACGAGCAGTTCGCCCGCGCCCAGTTCGGCAAGGTGGCGGGCGTGGGCGACGGCGTCGATCCCGGTGCCGCGCCGCCCGCCGTGGGTGAAGATCTCCCACCGGCCGGGGCCGGTGCCGCGCGCGTCGATCGCGCCGACGACGCACTGGCTGCCGAACCGCTCGGCCAGTTCGCCCGCCAGTTCGGGCCGGGCGACGGCGGCGGAATTGATCGCCACCTTGTCCGCCCCGGCCAAGAGCAGCGCGCGCCCGTCCTCCACAGTCCGCACGCCGCCGCCCACTGTGAGCGGCATGAAGCATACGGCGGCAGTGCGCGCCACCACGTCCAGGATGGTGCCGCGCCCCTCGTGGCTGGCGGTGATGTCGAGGAAGCACAATTCGTCCGCCTCGGCCGCGTCATAGACCTTCGCCTGCGCCACCGGATCGCCGGCATCGGCCAGATCGACGAAATTGACCCCCTTCACCACGCGCCCGCCGGCGACGTCGAGACAGGGGATGATGCGGACGCGGACGGTCATGGCCGACCCACACCTTCCATGTATCGAGCGAAGTCGAGATACGCCGCGAGCCATCCAGCGGCGTGGGTTTTGGCCGGGTGGCCCCTCGACTTCGCTCGGGGAAAGGAAGCGGGTCTCTTCGTTATCGAAAGAGTGCCGTCATATGTCGAGCGAAGTCGAGACACCCGTCACTCCCCCCGCGCGATACGCAGCGCATCGGCGAGGTCGAGCCGGCCGTCGTACAACGCGCGCCCGGTGATGACGCCCTCGATGCCTTCCGAATGGTGGCGCGCAAGCTGGAGGATGTCGGCGATGCCGGCCACACCGCCGCTGGCGATCACCGGGATCGTGGTATGCCGCGCCAGCTTCAGCGTGGCGGCCACGTTGCAGCCCTTGAGCATCCCGTCGCGCCCGACATCGGTGAACAGCAGCGCCGCGACCCCGGCATCGACGAAGCGCGCGGCCAGATCGGCGACGGCGAGGTCGGACACCTCGGCCCAGCCGTGCGTGGCGACGAAACCGTCGCGCGCGTCGACCCCCACGACGATGCGGCCCGGCAGATCGCGCGCGGCCTCCCGCACCAGATCGGGGTTCTCCAGCGCGGCGGTGCCGATCACCACGCGATCGACGCCCAGCGCCAGCCAGCGGTCGATCCCGGCGCGGTCGCGGATACCGCCGCCGACCTGCACCTTGCCGGGGAACGCCTTGACGATCGCCTCCACCGCGCCGCCGTTCACCGACTTGCCGGCGAACGCGCCATCCAGATCGACGACATGGAGATGATCCGCCCCGGCCTCGGCGAACGCCCGCGCCTGAGCCGCCGGATCGTCGCCGTAGATCGTCGCGCGATCCATGTCGCCCTCGGCCAGGCGGACGACCTGGCCGCCCTTGAGATCGATGGCGGGGAAGACGATCAGGCTCATTTCGGCAGGCTCATGGTTTCCAGTCCAGAAAGCGGGTGAGGAAGGCGAGGCCGTAGGCCTGGCTCTTCTCGGGGTGGAACTGCACGCCGACGATCGTGTCGCGCGCCACGGCCGCGGCGATCGGCCCGCCGTGATCGGTGGTGGCGGCCAGATGCGCGGGGTCCGCCACGTCGAAGGCGTAGCTGTGGAGATAATAGGCCTCGCCCGGCACGATCAGCGGGTGGGGGCGGGCGGCGGCCACGTCGTTCCAGCCCATGTGCGGCACCTTGAGCGAGGCGTCGGCCGGTTCCAGCAGCCGCACGGTGCCGCCGATCCAGCCGAGGCCGGCGTGGCGGCCATGTTCCTCGCCGGCATCGGCCAGCAACTGCATCCCCACGCAGACGCCGAGGAACGGGCGGCCGTGCGTGTGCACCGCCTGTCCCATCGCCTCGACCATACCGGGGATGGCGGAAAGCGCGCCCATGCACGCGGCGAAGGCGCCGACGCCGGGCAGCACGATCCGGTCCGCCGCCGCCACCACCGCCGGATCGGCGGTGACGGCCACGTCGGTGGCGCCGGCCGCGCGCAGGGCGTTTTCCACCGAGCGCAGGTTGCCCGCGCCGTAATCGATCAGCGCCAGTCGTTCAGCCATGGCCGCCGAGCGTGCCCTTGGTGGACGGGATCGCATCGCCCTTGCGCGGATCCAGTTCGATCGCGGCGCGCAGCGCGCGGGCCACCGCCTTGAAGCTGCTCTCGACGATATGGTGGTTGTTGCGCCCGTACAAATTCTCGACATGCAGCGTGATGCCGGCCCCTTGCGCGAACGAGTGGAACCAGTGCTCGAACAGTTCGGTATCGAAATCGCCCAGTTTGCTCTGGGTGAACTGCACCCGCCACACCGAATAGGGCCGGCCGGAAATGTCGATCGCCGCGCGCGTCAACGTCTCGTCCATCGGCGCATAGGCGTGGCCGAAGCGGGCGATGCCGCGCCGGTCGCCCAGCGCGCGGGCGAACGCCTCGCCCAGCGCGATCGCCGAATCCTCGGTGGTGTGGTGCTGGTCGATGTGGAGATCGCCCTTCGCCGCCAGCGTGATATCGATCAGCGAATGGCGCGAAAGCTGTTCGAGCATGTGATCGAGGAAACCGATACCGGTCGAGATCCGGTACACGCCGGTGCCGTCGAGGTTCAGCTCGACCGAGATATCGGTCTCGCTGGTGGTGCGCGAGAGAGAGGCGGTGCGAGAAGCCTGTGACATGCCGGCGGCTATAGCGCGGGCAGCGCCGGGCGCAACGCGTCTTGACCGGCCCGGCCCGAACGTCCACCAAGCAGGGCATGAGCGACACCGCGCCCGACAGCCTGATTCCCTATGACGAGATCGTCCAGGAGGCATTGCGGGCGGTCGTCGGCCGCGTGCTGGGGGAGGTCGAGAAGAATGGCGGCCTGCCCGGCCAGCACCATTTCTACATCACCTTCAAGACCGGGGCGGCCGGCGTGGACATTCCGCGCCACCTGACCGAGCGTTTTCCCGATGAGATGACGATCGTCATCCAGAACCGCTATTGGGATCTGAAGGTGACGGCGGACGGTTTCGAGGTGGGGCTGAGCTTCAACCAGGTCGCGTCCAAGCTGATCGTGCCGTTCTCGGCGGTGACCGGCTTCGTCGATCCGGCGGTGAACTTCGCGCTGCAATTCCAGGCGCAGGGCGAGGACGATTCGCCCGAGGCAAACAGCGCCGGCAACGACGCGCCGATCGCCGAACCGATCGAGGACGGCTCCAACGTCGTCTCGGTCGACTTCACCCGCAAGAAATAGCCCCGCCGGGGCTGCACGGCGATGCCGGCGGGCAACACCTCCCTGTTCCTCACGATCGCGATGCTGGCGGTGTTCGCGCTGGTGGCGGGCGGCGTGTACCTGATCCGCCGGCGGGTGGCCGACCGACGGCGGGGCGTGCTGATGATCGTGGCCGCGCTGGTGCTGCTGGGGAACGTGCTGATCTTGACGTGGCCGATTTAGTCTTCGTCTTATTCGGAAGCTAACGCCCAGAAGCGGACGTTGCTCTCACTGGCGACACACGCCACTCTCGCGGAATGAAGCGGCGTGCACTCACCCCATATATCCTGCCGTTGATCCTGGCCGGATCGTTGATCGGCGTGGGGTGGAACAACGCTTGGAATTGCGATCCTCCGCCGGGCTGGGGCTATTGGCCCAATCCCGGCTTCGGTTACCGCATGATAAATCTCGTCGAGCTCGATGAACAGGCGCGACCGTCTTTTAACAGAAGCCGTATTAGTTGGACCGACCTGAAACAGCTTATGAGCCTCACCCGTGGAATGTCGCCGAAGCCGATCATTCTATTTCGCCCGTCAGTAGCCGCGTCTTGTGCAGCGAAGCGACAAGTTCGAGCGATGATGATAGATTACGGTTGCAGCAGTGGTAGATGCGCTGAAGGATCGACGTGGGATGGTGAACCCGCGCCGCAAGACGGCACACCCTGAGCGACTCACTGCATCTCCTCGGATAGCTGAAAGCCGCACTTCCGCTTTCCACCAAATTATGACATTCATACCCGCGTTGTCACCGCCCCCCTCATCCATGCCATCGCCCGCTCGGCAAGCTGGCGATGTTTGAGCCGAGGCAGTATGCAAGGTGGTCAATGGGGCGGCGATAGTCCCGCCCGCTCCGTCACCGATCCCCGGCCAGCCGCATGTCCAGATAATTGTCCACCGACTTCATCAGGTCGGGCATCTCGTGCTCGAAGAAGTGGTTGGCCTTCGGGATCGTGTCGTGGTGGATGGTGATGTGCTTTTGCGTGCGCAGCTTGTCGACCAGCTTCTGCACCGCGCTGGGCGTCACCACCTCGTCGCCGTCGCCCTGGATGATGATGCCGGAGGACGGGCAGGGGGCGAGGAAGGTGAAGTCGTACATGTTGGCCGGCGGCGCGATCGAGATGAAGCCCTTGATCTCGGGGCGGCGCATCAGCAACTGCATGCCGATCCACGCGCCGAACGAGAAGCCGGCGATCCACGTCGTCTGCGCTTCCGGGTGGATCGACTGCACCCAGTCGAGCGCGCTCGCCGCGTCGGAAAGTTCGCCCACGCCGTTGTCGAACACGCCCTGCGACTTGCCGACCCCGCGGAAATTGAACCGCAGTGTGGCGAACCCGCGCCGCACGAACGTCTGGTAAAGCTGCTGGACGATACGGTTGTTCATCGTGCCGCCGCCCTGCGGGTGCGGGTGCAGGATCATGGCGACCGGCGCGCGCGGGCGCGGCCCCGGGTTGAAACGGCCTTCGAGCCGGCCTTCTGGTCCGGGAAAGATGACTTCGGGCATCGCAACCTGCTTGACTGGGGCGTCACGGAGGGTGCGACGCAAGGCCCGCCTATATATAAGGCGAGACGTTTTCCGCAATCTTCACAGGAAGCGATGGTGTTGGCGACCCGAATCTATCTCGATCACGCGGCCACCACGCCGGTGGTGCCGGCCGCGCGCGAGGCGATGGCGGCCGCGCTGGGGGTGTGGGCCAACCCGTCGTCTCCCCATGCCGAGGGCCGTGCGGCGCGCGCCGCGATCGAGCAGGCGCGCAGCCGCATCGCCGGGGCGCTGGGCTGGGGCGGCGGCCTGATCTTCACCAGCGGCGCGACGGAGGCGATCGCGCTGGCGGTGGCGCGGGCGAAGGCGGGCGCGCGCATTGCCGCCACGATCGAGCATGATGCCGTGCGCCGCCCGGTGCCGCCCGCGATCGGTTGCGACGCGGAGGGGCGGATCGATCTGGCCGCGCTGGAGGCCGCGCTGGCGCGGGCCGGAGCCGACGGGGCGGCCGTGCCGCTGGTGGTGGCGCAATCGGTGAACAACGAGACGGGGGTGATCCAGCCGCTCGCCGAGATCGCCGCCCTCACGCGCGCGGCGGGCGGGCTGCTGCTGGCCGATTGCGCGCAGTCGGCGGGCAAGGTGGCGCTGCCCGAGGCCGATTTCATCGCGGTTTCCGCGCACAAGCTGGGTGGGCCGCCCGGCATCGGCGCGCTGCTGGTGCGCGATCCGGCCACTCTCTCCCCCACCGGCGGGCAGGAGCAGGGCTATCGCGCCGGCACCGAGAACGTGCCTGCCGCGCTGGGCTTCGCCGCCGCGCTGGACCGGCCACGCGCGTGGATGAACCGCGCCGCCGAGCTGCGGCTGCAACTGGATCGCGCGATCGTGGCGGCGGGCGGGCAGATCGTGGCGGCGGGCGCGGCGCGGCTGCCGTCGATCGGATCGTACCGGATGCCGGGGGTGGCGGCGGCGGCGCAGCTGATCCAGTTCGACATGGCCGGCATCGCGGTGTCGTCCGGTTCGGCCTGTTCGTCGGGCAGTGTCAGCCCCAGCCATGTGCTCGCCGCGATGGGCTGGGCGGAGTCGGAGGCGCGCGAGGTGGTGCGGATCAGTTTCGGCCCCGCCACCAGCCGCACCGACATCTATCGCTGCGCCGAGGTATGGACGCGGATGGCGGCAGGGGCGAGAACGCGGGCATGATCTACCTCGACTATCAGGCCACCACCCCGCTCGCGCCCGAGGCGAGGGCGGCGATGCTGCCGTGGCTTGAGGAGAAATACGGCAATCCGCACTCCCCGCACAGCATGGGCCGCGAGGCGGCGGCGGCGGTGGAGGCGGCGCGCACGCGGGTGCTGGCGGCGCTGGTAGCTGATTCCCTGCCGGGCGATCCGGTGCGGGTGGAGGACGTGGCGCTGCGACCGGACGGTCGCTGGCCGGGGGGCACACCGGCGACGGGGATGCTGCGCGCGGATGGGGACGGGCCGGGAACGGCGACGCCGCACGCGGGCAAGGATCTGTCGGCATGGACCGGGAAAGCGCGGCCGGATGCGACCCCGTCTGGCGCACGCATGCCGGCTGGCCGGCTGATCTTCACCAGCGGGGCGACCGAGGCGCTGAAC
>NZ_VNIM01000003.1 GCF_007785815.1 Alterirhizorhabdus solaris
CGCCCGGCCCCTACATGGGCGGGCATGAAATATCTCCACACCATGATCCGCGTGTCCGATCCGGACGCCACCGTGAAATTCTTCGAGCTGCTCGGCCTGCGCGAGGTGAGGCGGATCGACAACGAGAAGGGCAGGTTCAGCCTGATTTTCCTCGCAGCGCCGGGCGACGAGGCCGCACAGGTGGAGCTGACCCACAACTGGGGCGAACAGGGCTATGACGGCGGTCGCAATTTCGGCCACCTCGCGTACCGCGTCGACGATATCTACGAGACGTGCGCGCGGCTGGCGGAGGCCGGCGTGACGATCAATCGCCCGCCCCGCGACGGCCACATGGCCTTTGTCCGCACGCCCGACGATATCTCGATCGAGTTGCTGCAGGCGGGCGATCCGCTGCCGGCCGCAGAGCCGTGGGCCTCGATGCCAAACACCGGCGTCTGGTAGGCGCCGTGCCGCGGCTGCTGGTCAATATCGACGTGCCCGATCTGGCAGCGGCCGAGGCCTTCTATACGCAGGGGCTCGGCTTCGTCCCCGGTCGCCGGTTCGGCACGGCGGTGACGGAACTGACCGGCGGCGAGACCCCGCTGTATCTTATCGCCCGGCCCGAACGCGACTATGCGCGTCACTGGACGCCGATGCATCTCGATCTCGTCGTCGACGATCTCGAAGCGGCGGCGGCACAGGCCGAGGCCGCGGGCGCCGTGCCGGAGGGTGGTCTATGCTCTGCCGGCTATGGCCGCATCGCCACCTTTGCCGATCCGTTCGGCCACGGTTTCTGTCTCATCCAGTTCAGTGCGGAGGGTTATGATGCCATCGCCGATTGAAGTCGTCCGCATCCCCGTCCTCAGCGACAATTATGTGTGGCTGATGCACGATCATGACAGCGGCGAGACGGTGGCGATCGACCCGTCGGTCGCCGAGCCGGTGCTGGCGGCGGCGGCTGCGAAAGGCTGGCGGATCGGGCAGGTCTGGAACACGCACTGGCACGGTGACCACACCGGCGGCAACGCCGCGATCAAGGCGGCAACCGGCTGCACCATCACCGGCCCGGCGTCGGAGGCGGCGAAGATCCCGACGCTGGACCGTACCGTCGCCGAGGGCGATGCGGTGCGGATCGGCGCGCACGCCGCGACGGTGATCGAGGTGCCGGCGCATACCGCCGGCCACATCGCCTTCCATCTGGCGGAGGACGCGATCGTCTTCGTTGGCGACACTTTGTTTGCAATGGGTTGCGGCCGGCTGTTCGAAGGGACGGCGGCGCAGATGTTCGCCAACATGCAGCGGCTGGCTGCGCTGCCACCCGAGACGACGGTGTATTGCGCGCACGAGTACACCGAGTCGAACGGCCGCTACGCCCGCGTCGCGGAGCCGGACAATCGCGCCATCGCGGAGCGGCTGGACACCGTGCTGGCGGCACGCGCCAAGGGCGAGGCGACCGTACCGACCACGATCGCGCTGGAACGCGAAACCAACCCCTTCATGCGTGCCGCAAGTGCGGACGAACTGGCCGAGCGGCGCGCGGCGAAGGATTCGTTCAAGGGTTGAGCGCCGGCCGGTGCTGCGCGATTTATCCGCCGGATCAGTAGGTTGAAATCGACAAATGCCATCGCGTGGCAAATGCGAACCATGCTACCGTCTGCGGGCACGCCGCCCCGAAAGGCCTAGCCCCATGCGTATCGCGATCGCCCTCGCCGCCCTCGCCCTGCCGCTGTCGGTACTTGCTGCAAAGCCCGAGCGCCCGCCGATCCCCGAAACCCCCAGTCCCAGGCTGGCCCAAGCCCTGAAGGGGCGCATCGCCGGCAAGCCCGTGGGCTGCATCAACCTGCGGCCGCAACTCTCTTCGCAGATCGTGGATAGTACGGCGATCATCTACAAGGAGAGCCGCCGCCGCTGGTATGTCACCTACCCCAATCGCGGCGACTGTCCCGGCCTCGCCCCCGGCCGCTCGATCATCACCCGTACGCCCGGCACGCGGCTATGCTCGGGCGATCTGGCGCGGGTTGTCGATCTGCCGATGCGCTTCGAATATGGCAGTTGCGCGTTCAGCGACTTCACACCCTATGTGAAGTGACGCGCTATTTCCCCCGGTAAAGGGCGTCCAGCCGGTCAACATAGGCCGTGCGGATCACGTGGCGGCGGATCTTCATCGAGGGGGTAAGCTGTTCGTTCTCGATGGTGAAGGGCGCATCGGCGATCAGGATACGGCGCACCTTTTCGGTCGTCGACAAATGGGCGTTTACCCGATCGACCGCTGCCATCAGTGCGCGCTGGAACTTCGGCTCCTCGTGCAGCGTGGCAGGATCGAGCCCTTCCGCCGCGCCCCATGCGCGTGCCCATTCCGGATCGGGCACGATCAGGCCGACGAGGTGCGGCCGGCTGTCCCCCGCCACCATCGCCTGCAGGATTTCCGGCTCCAGCGTCAGCATCCCCTCGATCCGTTGGGGCGCGACATTGTCGCCCTTGTCGTTGACGATGAGGTCCTTCTTGCGATCGGTGATGACGACGCGACCCTGCGCGTCGAGGTGGCCGATGTCGCCGGTATGGAGCCAGCCGTCCTGCAACACCCGCGCGGTTTCCTCCGGGTTGCGCCAGTAGCCGTGCATCACCAGTTCGCCGCGCACGAGAATCTCGCCATCGTCGGCGATGCGCACCTCGGTATCGGCGATCGGTGGCCCGACCGAATCCATGCGGATGCCGGCCTTCGGGCGGTTGCACGAGATGATCGGCGCTGATTCGGTCTGCCCGTAGCCTTGCAGCAGGGTGATGCCGAGCGAGTGGAAGAACAGGCCGACCTCTGGATTGAGCGGCGCCCCGCCCGCCACCATCGCCTTCAACCGCCCGCCGAACTTCGCCCCGACCTGCGGGCGCAGCGTGCGCGAGAGGATCAGGTCCAGCGGCCGGTCACGCAACCGCATTCCGCCGTGCGCCTCGGCCGCCGCGCCGATCGCCAGCGCGCGGCGCAGCAGATATTGCGGCACCCTGCCCTGCTTGCCGATCGCCTTCAGCACGCGGGCGCGCAGCACCTCGAACAGGCGCGGCACCACCACCATGATCGTCGGCCGCACTTCCTCGATATTCGAGGCGAGCTTCTCCAGCCCTTCCGAATAATAGATCTGCGCGCCCAACCCGATCGGCAGGAACTGGCCCCCGGTGTGCTCATAGGCGTGGGAGGCGGGCAGGAAGCTGAGGAACACCTCGTCCCCCCAGCCGAAATCCTCGGCGATCACGGCGGAGGCGCCGGCGACGTTGTGCAGGATCGCGCCGTGATGCTGGCACACCCCGCGCGGCGCGCCGCCGGTGCCGCTGGTGTAGATGATGCACGCCAGATCCTCGCGGGCGAACCCGGCGGCGGCGGCGCAGGCGGCCATCTCGCCGGGGTGGGCATCGATCAGCCCCTGCCAGTCGTGAACGTGCGCCGCGCCGGACTGGCCGATCCGCAGCGGCTCGATCCCGATCACGATGCCGCAGGCGGACGAGCGCATCACCGCCGGCATCAGCGTGCGTGCCAGCTTCGGCGTCGAGACGATCACCGCGCGCGCGCCGCTGTTCTCCAGGATGTGGGCGTGGTCGCGTTCGGTGTTGGTGATGTAGGTCGGCACCGTCACGCAACCGGCGGCCATGATCGCCAGATCGGCGATGCACCATTCGGGTCGGTTCTCCGACACCAGCATCACCCGGTCGCCGGGCATCAGGCCGATCGCGCGCAGCGCCTTCGCCATCGCCGACACCTGCGCGCCGGCCTGCGCCCAACTGGTCGATCGCCACGCCCCCTCATGCTTCGCCCAGAGGAACGGCGCGTCGCCCAGCGTCGCCACGCGCGCTGCGAACATCGCGACGAGGTTCGGGAATCGTTCGAGTCTGCGCATCGCCTCCCCTTCCCGCCGCTTATTCGGCCAGTGCCACGCCTTCGCTGCGTGGATCGGCGGCGCCGCGCCAGCCGGTTGCGGTGCGCTCGATCGCGTTGACCTTCGATCCGACGTCCGCGACGACGACGGTCTGGCCGAGACGCTCCAGCGCCGGCTTCATCGCGGCAAGGCTCGTGCCCCGTTCCACCAGCAGCGCGCCGCCGCCGAAGTAGATGTTGGGCAGCGCGATCGCATCGGCCACCGGCAGCCCCCAGTCGAGCACGCCGACCAGCGTTTTCAGCACATGCATCGGGATGCGTCGCCCCCCGGCCGAGCCGAGGGCCAGCACCACCCTGCCCCGCGCATCATAGACGATCGTCGGTGCCATGGAGGAGAGCGGCCGCTTGCCCGCCTCAACCCGATTGGCGACGGGGGCGCCGTCCCACTCGGGCGCGAAGCTGAAATCGGTCAGCTCGTTGTTGAGCACCATCCCGTCCGTGACGATCTGGCTGCCGAACGGCCCCTCGACGGTGGAGGTCATCGTGACGACATCGCCCTGCCCGTCGACGGTGACGAAGTTGGTGGTGGCCGGCACCTCCGACGAGACGGCGGCGGTGCGCGGGGCGGCGCCGGGGGGCGTGCCCGCCTCGTAGCGGGGCAGCGAACTTGCCGGGTCGATCAAGAGCGCGCGACGGGCGATGTACCGCTTGTCCAGCAGCCCGGCGAGCGGCACCGCGACGAAATCGGTATCGCCCAGATATTTGTCACGATCGGCGTAGGCCAGCTGCATCGCCTCCCCGATCAGGTGCCACGATATCGGATTGTCCGGCCCCAGTGCCTTCATGTCGAAACGTTCGAGCAGGCCGAGGATCTGGAGCACCGTCATCGCGCCGGCCGAAGGCGGCCCCATCCCGCACAGCCGGTATGTCCGGTACGGCGCGCACACCGCCGGCCGTTCCTTGGCCTCGTAGCCGGCGAGATCGGCGGCGGTCAGCGCGCTGGGATTGCGCTTCGCCGTCGCCCCCGCCGTGGTGATCGAGGCGGCGACGGGGCCGGTGTAGAAGGCATCCGCCCCCCCTTGCGCGATCGTCCGCAGCAGCCGGGCAAGCGCGGGGTTGCGCAGCGTGGCGCCCGCCACCGGCGGCTTGCCGCCCGGATGGTAGAGCGCGGTGATCGCGGGAAAATCGCCCCACAGCCGGTCCACCGCGCCCACCGCCGCCACCAGCCGGGGGGTGGCGGCAAAGCCACCGTCGGCCAGCGCGATCGCCGGCTCGAACAGGGTGGCCCACGGCAGTCGGCCCCAGCGCCGGTGCGCCGCCGCCATCAGCCGCACGTTGCCCGGTACGCCCACCGAAAGCCCACCGGCCACCGCCTGCACGAACGGCAGCGGCTTGCCGTCCGCCCCCAGGAAACGGCGCGGGCCGGCGGCGGCGGGGGCCGTCTCGCGGCCGTCGATCGTGCTCACCTGCCCGCGCGCGTCGCTGTGGACGAGGAAGCCGCCGCCGCCGATGCCGGACGATTGCGGCTCCACCACGGTCAGCGCGATCATCGTGGCCATCGCCGCATCGGTGGCGGTGCCGCCGGCGCGCAGCATCGCCTGCCCCGCCGCCGCCGCGCGCGGATCCGCGGCCGAGACGACGCCGCCCTTCGCCAGCGCCACGGCCGGCAGGGAGAGGAACAGGACGAAGGAGAGGAGGAACCGCTGGATCATCCGCCGGACAGTAAAGCCTCGCGGGAAGGCGGCAAGCCCCCGCCTATCCCCGCCCCACCGCATCGGCCACGGAGCCGAAACCGTCCCGCGCCAGCAACGTGGCCAGCCCGTCCGCGATCCGCTTCGCCAGCCCCGGCCCCTGATAGACGAGCGCGCTGTACAGCTGCACGAGGCTCGCCCCCGCCAGGATGCGGGCATAGGCCTGATCGGCGGTGGCGATACCGCCCGCCGCGATCAGCGGCATGTGGCCGGCGGTGGCCGCGCGGAAATCGATCAGCCGACGCAGCGCCAGATCGTGCAGCGGTGCGCCGGAAAGCCCGCCCGTCTCCCCCGCCAGCGGCGACAGCAACGAAGGCCGCGAGATCGTGGTGTTCGACACGATCAGCGCATCCACCCCCCGGCGCAGCGACACCTCGGCGATGTCGTCCATGTCTGCCGGCGTCAGATCGGGCGCCAGCTTGAGGAAGATCGGTGGCCCCTGCCGACCCCGCGCCTCCACGACTGCGGCCAGCAGTTCATCCAGCGCATCGCGCGACTGGAGCGTGCGCAGGCCCGGCGTATTGGGCGACGAGACGTTGACCGTGAGGTAGCTCGCGACGCCGCGCATCACCGTCACGCCCGTCACATAGTCGGCGATGCGGTCGGTCGCATCCTTGTTGGCGCCGATGTTCACGCCCACCACGCCGCCACGCGCGCGCCGTCGCAGCAGTCGCTCCAGCGCCGCTGCCTGCCCGCCGTTGTTGAAGCCGAAGCGATTGATGACCGCCTCGTCCTCGACCAGGCGGAACAGGCGCGGGCGCGGGTTGCCCGGCTGCGGCTGCGGCGTGAGCGTGCCGACCTCGACGAAGCCGAAGCCCGTCGCCAGCATCGCATCGGGCACCTGCGCGTCCTTGTCGAACCCGGCCGCCAACCCGACCGGCGAGGGGAAGTCGATGCCGGCGATCCGGCTGGCCAGCACCGCCGGAAACTTCGGTCGTCGCCCCCCCGGGCGAAGGCGCAGCGCGGTGATGGTCGCACGATGCGCCTTCTCGGCGTCGACGGAGAAAATCAGCGGACGGAGGGTGCGATACAGACTCATTCGCGGGGCTATGGCGCAGCCGTCCGGCTTAGGCGACCCCTGACGGATCACCGACAATTGCCTCCATTCCGGCGGCATCCATTAAATAGACAGGAGTGTGTCGTTTCCATCCAATGCAGCCGCCGGCGCCCGGTCTAGAAGGTGTTTGCGACCCGAAGGAGCCTTACTCACGTGAGGTACCTTTCACTTAGGGCCCGGCCGAGAGATCGGCCGGGCCTTTTTTTCGATGACACGATCTTCGATCGGTGCGACCGCATGAGCGGGTCGTAAGGCGAACTGGGGTTTCGTTGTCATGCGGATACGTTTGCCGGGGGCGGCGACAAGCATCGGCCTTCGCTATTTCGAGCCGGCGCCCGATCTCGCGGCGCTCGTATCTTCCTATTACCTGTTCCGCGCGGACGTGACGCGGGTGGCGGACGTGATGCGCGCCGATCTCGGCCAGATCCGCTTCATGTTGCGCGGCTGCGGGCATTACATGTTCGGCGACCAGATCGTCGAGACGCCCGAGGTCTGCCTGCTCGGGCCGAGCAACGCGGCGACCCGGTTCGACGTGGCCGGCCCGCTGCTGGTGTTCGGCATCGGCCTGCATCCGGCCGGCTGGGCCGCACTCGTCCGTGAGGACGCCAGCCTCCACGCGGATCGTGCCGGCAATGCGGTAGGCCGCTTCGGGCCGCTGCTGGAGGATGCGCTCGACGCGATGAGGTCCGCGCCCGACACGCAGGCGATGGTCAGCATCGCCGACGTGGTGATTCGCGCGCTCACCCCGCAGGCGGCGGAGGCACCGTTCGACCTGACCCGCATCACCGATGCCTGGCTGACCGGCGCGACCGACCCGAGCGTGGATGCGCTGGTCGCCAGCCTCGGCGTATCGGCGCGGCAGGCGGAACGGCTGACCAAGCGCATCTACGGCGCGCCCCCCAAGCTGCTGGCACGCAAGTATCGCACGCTGCGCGCCGCCTCGCTGATCGGCACGAGCGAACTGCACTGGTCCGAGGCGGCGGGCGATGCCTTCTTCGACCAGTCCCACTTCATCCGCGACTTCAAGCGGTTTACCGGGCTGACCCCCACCCTGTTCCAGAACGATCCGCCGCCGGTGACGCGGCTGACGCTGCAGCGGCGCGGAATCACCGGAAATATTGCCCCGCTCGCGCGGATCAGCTGAACCGGCCGACGATTCGGGGTTGAGCGCCCGGCGGGTGCGGTGCAGCAATAGGCGATGGCACAGGCACCGATCACCCAGAATCCCGACATCCGATTCCTCGGCAAGCAGCTGGGCGACGTCATCCGCGCCTATGGCGGCGAGGCGCTGTTCCGGCGGATCGAGTATATCCGCTCCACCTCGGTCGATCGCCATCGCGGGATCGTTGAAGCGGATGCGATCGACGCCGGGCTTGAGGCGCTGACGCTGGACGACACGCTGGCCTTCGTGCGTGGCTTCATGCTGTTCTCGATGCTCGCCAATCTGGCGGAGGACCGGCAGGGCGTGGCGACCGAGCCGGGCGCCGATCTCGCCTCGGCGGTCGAGCGGCTGGGCAAGGAAGGCGTCGACCGCGAGGCGATCATGGTGCTGCTCGATCAGGCGCTGGTGGTGCCCGTGCTCACCGCCCACCCCACCGAGGTGCGGCGCAAGAGCATGATCGACCACCGCAACCACATCGCCGCCCTTCTCCAGCTGCGGGATCGCGGACGCGAGGAGACCGACGACGGCGAGATGATCGACGATTCGATCCGCCGCCAGATCGCCCTGCTCTGGCAGACCCGCCCGCTGCGGCGCGAGCGCTTGTACGTGCAGGACGAGATCGACACCGTGCTCGCCTACATGCGCGACATCTTCCTGCCGGTGATCCCGGCGCTGCACGCCCGCTGGAAGCGCACGCTGGGCGAACGCGCACCCTCGTTCCTGCGGCTGGGCAACTGGATCGGCGGCGATCGCGACGGCAACCCGAACGTGAACGCCGACACGCTGCGCTACGCGCTGCGCCGCCAGTCGGAGGTGCTGATCGGCCATTATCTCGAACTCATCCACGCGCTCGGCGCCGAGCTTTCGATCTCCACCGAACTTGCCGAGGTGACGCCGGAGGTGGAGGCGCTGGCCGACAGGAGCCATGACCAGAGCCCCGCCCGCCGCGACGAGCCATATCGCCGCGCGCTTTCCGGCATCTACGCGCGCCTCGCCGGCACCTATCAGGCGCTGACCGGGAACGGCCCGCCACGCCCCGGCACCGTCGCGGCCGACCCCTATGAAAACCCGGAGGCGCTGCGCGAGGATCTGGTCGAGATCGGCCATGCGGTGAAGAAGGGCGGCGGCGGCACGCTGGCCAACGGCGGCGCGATCGGCCGGCTGATCCGCGCGGTCGATACCTTCGGCTTCCACCTCGCCACGCTGGACCTGCGCCAGAACGCCGACGTGCACGAGCGCGTCGTCGCCGAATTGCTGAAGGTCGCCGGGGTGGAGGCGGATTATCTCGCGCTGGACGAGGCGGCGCGCGTTGCGCTGCTGCGCGACGAGCTGGCCGGCGGACGGCTACTGTGGATCGCCTATGCCGATTACTCGGACGAAACCCGCTCGGAGATCGCGATCGTGCAGGCCGCAGCCGAGGCGCACCGGCGCTACGGCCCCCAGTCGATCACCACCTACAACATCTCCAAGGCGGAGAGCGTCTCCGATCTGCTGGAGGTGCATGTCCTGCTGAAGGAGGCGGGCCTGTTCCGCCCCGGCACGGGTGAGACCCCGCCCAGCGCCGCGATTATGGTGGTACCGCTGTTCGAGACGATCGGCGATCTGGAGAACGCGCCCAAGGTGATGGCGGACTGGTTCGCCCTGCCCGAGGCCGCCGCGATCACCGCCGCGCGCGGTCATCAGGAGGTGATGGTCGGCTATTCGGATTCGAACAAGGACGGCGGCTATCTCACCTCGGTCTGGTCGCTGCACCAGGCCAGCCGCGCGCTGGCGCCGGTGTTCGAGCAGGCGGGGGCGGCAATGCAGTTGTTCCACGGGCGTGGCGGCGCGGTCGGGCGCGGCGGCGGTTCCTCGTTCGCCGCGATCCGCGCGCAGCCGCCCGGCACGGTGAAGGGCCGCATCCGCATCACCGAACAGGGCGAGGTGATCGCCGCCAAATACGGCACGCGCGAGAGCGCCGCCGCCAATCTGGAGGCGATGGCCTCCGCCACCCTGCTCGCGTCGCTGGAAAAGCCCTCGCTGCCGCAGAAGGATTTCGAGCGGTATTCGGCGGCGATGGACACGATTTCGTCCGCCGCCTTCACCGCCTATCGCGAGCTGGTGTACGGCACCGACGATTTCCGCACCTTCTTCCGCCAGTTCACTCCCATCGCGGAGATCGCGACGCTCAAGATCGGCTCGCGCCCGGCCAGCCGCACCAAGAGCGACCGGATCGAGGATCTGCGAGCGATCCCGTGGGTGTTCAGCTGGGCGCAGGCGCGGGTGATGCTGCCGGGGTGGTACGGCGTCGGCCACGCACTGAAGGGCTTCAAGGATCAGGCGCTACTGCGCGAGATGCTGGATGCATGGCCGTTCCTGCAGGCGACGCTTGCCAATCTGGAGATGGTGCTGGCTAAATCGGACATGGTGATCGCCAGCCACTATCTGCCGCTGGTGGAGGATCAGGCGATGGCGCAGGCCACCTTCGGCAGCATCCGCGACGGCTGGCAGGTGACGCACGACTGCCTGCTGTCGATCACCCGCCAGACCCGGCTGCTGGAGAAAAGCCCGGCGCTCGATCACTCGATCCGGTTGCGGCTGCCCTATATCGAGCCGCTCAACCACCTTCAGATCGAGCTGCTCAAGCGCCACCGCGCGGGCGAGGACGACCCCCGCATCCGCGAGGGCATCCAGCTCTCGATCAACGCGATCGCGACGGCGTTGCGGAACAGCGGCTAGGCGAAACGCGCCCCTTCCTTGAGGCGGAGGGCAAGGAGGTTACCTGAGGCGGACGCCCCTTGCGCGTGGTGACAGCCAGTCGCAGGCGACAGGGGCGCACCACCGCCCGTCACGCCGACCCACCCGTACCCCGGCCCACCCGTACCCCGGACCACCCGTTCCGCCGGCTTCGTGCGGAAGTTCACGGTGGATCGAGCACGGTGGATCGAGCGACGCCGCCTAACGTCTGATGACGCCGCCCGGAACCCGGACTGCGGCGCCCTCGGAACGGTGGACCCCGGAACAAACTCGGGGCGATGACGCGAGCGTTTCCTCCTCCCATGACGGGACAGCGATCCGCCGTGAGAGCGCCCCGGGAAGGATCTCGCCCGATCCGCCTGTCACAGCCCCTCCCCCCGAAAGGGAGGGGCTGAAAACCTTATTCGAACTCCAGGATCACCGCGTCCACCGCCAGGCTCTCGCCCGCCTTGGCCATCACCGCCTTCACCTTGCCGCTCTTCTCGGCGCGAAGGATGTTCTCCATCTTCATCGCCTCGACGATGGCGAGCGGCTGGCCCGCCTCCACCGCGTCGCCCTCGGCCACGTTCACCGCCGTGACGAGGCCCGGCATCGGGCACAGCAGGAAGCGGGAGAGATCCGGCGGCACCTTCTCGATCATGTGGTGCGCCAGGTCGTTCACCGCCGGGCGCAGCACCCGCAGCGAGTGCGACGCGCCGCGCGTGGTGAAGCGCCAGCCGGTGCGCTTGCGCTCGACCCGGATGATCAGCGGATCGTCGTCCACCGTCGCCTCCACCAGCCGCTGGCCGGGCACGTAGGGCGCATCGACCACGACGACCTCGCCGTCCACCGTCACCGCGCCGACCCCGATCGAGACGAGGTGCTCGGTCCCGTCCAGCGTCACCACCCAGTCATTAGCGGCGGTCGTGGTCGCGACCGCGCTGGACGGTGCGAGCTGGCCGTCGATCAGCCCGGCGCGATCCGCTTCCACGCTAGCGATCATCCCCGCCACCGCCGCGAGCCGCGCGATGAGCCGCGCATCGGCAGGTGCGCCCTTGAACCCCTCGGGATATTCCTCGGCGATGAAGCCGGTGGTGATGTTGCCCGAACGGAAACGCGGATGCTGCATCAGCGCCGACAGGAAATCGACGTTGTGGCCGATGCCGTCGATCTCGAAATTGTCGAGCGCGGCGATCTGCCGGTCGATCGCTTCCTCGCGCGTCTCGCCATACGTCACGAGCTTGGCGATCATCGGATCGTAGAACATCGAGATTTCGGAGCCTTCGTACACCCCGTCGTCCACGCGCACGTTCTCCTGTCCGCTCGGCGGGCGATAGCGCGAAAGGCGCCCGGTCGAAGGCAGGAAGCCGCGATAGGGATCCTCGGCGTACACCCGGTTCTCGATCGACCAGCCCTTGAGCTGCACCTCGTCCTGCGTGAAGGCCAGCTTCTCGCCATAGGCCACGCGGATCATCTGCTCCACCAGATCCAGCCCGGTGATATATTCGGTGACGGGATGCTCCACCTGAAGGCGGGTGTTCATCTCGAGGAAATAAAAGCCCTGCCCCGTGGTGTCCGCACCGGAGACGATCAGCTCCACCGTGCCGGCCGAGAAATAGCCTACCGCCCGCGCCAGCGCGACGGCCTGCTCGCCCATCGCCTTGCGCATCGCCGGGGTGACGAACGGCGACGGCGCCTCCTCCACCACCTTCTGGTGGCGGCGCTGCACCGAGCATTCCCGCTCGTTCAGGTAGAGGATGTTGCCGTGCTTGTCGCCGATCAGCTGGATCTCGATGTGGCGCGGGCTTTCGATGAACTTCTCGATGAACACGCGATCGTCGCCGAAACTGGCCAGCCCCTCGCGCTTGGTCGCCTCGAAGCCCTCGCGCACGTCCTTCTCGCTATAGGCCAGCCGCATGCCCTTGCCGCCGCCGCCCGCCGAGGCCTTCATCATCACCGGATAGCCGATCTCCCCGGCGATCTTCACCGCTTCGTCGGTATCGGCGATCTCGCCGAGGAAACCGGGCACCACGTTGACGCCGGCCTCCTTGGCCAGCTTCTTCGATTCGATCTTGTCGCCCATCGCGGCGATCGCGTTCACCGGTGGGCCGATGAAGGCGATGCCGGCGTCTTCCAGCGCCTGCGCGAAGCTGGTGCGCTCCGACAGGAAACCGTAGCCCGGATGCACCGCCTGAGCGCCGGTGGCCTTGCAGGCGGCGATGATGGCATCGGCCAGCAGGTAGCTCTCGCCAGCCGGCGGCGGCCCGAGCCGCACCGCCTCGTCCGCCATCTGCACATGCTTGGCGCGCGCATCGGCATCGGAATAGACGGCGACCGTCTTGATGCCCATTCTCTTGGCCGTGCGGATCACGCGGCAGGCGATTTCGCCGCGATTGGCGATCAGGATTTTATCGAACATCTATTCGCGTCCTTAGCGTTCGGTTCGTTCACAGACGTTCAAGCCACTATGGCCGGCGTCCCGCTTGCATTTGTAACCACACTCATAGTCACCTTCAGTCTTCTCACCGCTCTGATACCGATTAAAGTTTGCGAGAAGAGGACGAGCGGAATTTCGGCATTCATCAAGACTGTCGAAAGCACCGATCGGAATATCTTGGGTCAGATCTGAACCATCTGGATAAACCCAGCCTTTCCAAGCCGGCGTCGTGTTGCACGCCGTCAAGCAAAGCGCTGCTAGAGTAACTGCCGTCTGCCTCACTCCGCCGCGATCCGCTCCGGCTCGGCGCCCTGCATCGGCTTCAGCCCCAGCGTGGCGAACAGGCGGGCGTCGCTGTCGTCGCCGGCGTTGCCGGTGGTCAGCAGCCGGTCGCCGGTGAAGATCGAGTTCGCGCCGGCCAGAAAACACAGCGCCTGCGTCGAGACCGGCATGCTCTCACGCCCGGCCGACAGCCGCACGATCGCCTCGGGCATGGTGATCCGCGCCACCGCCACGGTGCGGACGAACTCCACGTCGTCCACCGCGGGCGGCACGTCCTTCAGCATGTCGCCCAGCACGGTGCCGGCGATCGGCACCAGCTCGTTCAGCGGCACGCTTTCGGGATGCGCGGGCAGCGTGGCGAGCGCGTGAATGAAGCCCACCCGGTCGGCCCGCGTCTCACCCATCCCCATGATCCCGCCGCAGCACACCGACATGCCGGCCGCGCGCACCTGCGCCAGCGTATCCAGCCGGTCGGCATAGGTGCGGGTGGTGATGACCTCGCCATAATATTCGGGCGAGGTATCGAGGTTGTGGTTGTAGTAATCCAGACCCGCCTGCTTAAGCCGCACCGCCTGATCGCCGTCCAGCATCCCCAGCGTCATGCAGGTTTCCAGACCCAGCGCCTTTACCCGGCTCACCATGTCGAGCAGCGCGGGCATGTCGCGCTCCTTGGGGCTGCGCCAGGCGGCACCCATGCAGAAACGGTCAGAGCCGGCCGCCGCCGCCGCGCGTGCCTCGGCGACCACGGTTTCCACGTCCATCAGCTTCTCGGCTTTCAGGCCGCTGTCGGCGAAGGCGGACTGGCTGCAATAGCCGCAATCCTCGGCGCATCCGCCGGTCTTGATCGAAAGCAGCGTCGAAAGCTGAACCTCGTTGGCCGGGTGGTAGGCGCGGTGTACCCCTTGCGCCTGCCACAGCAGGTCGTTGAACGGCAGATCGAACAAGGCGGCGATCTCGCCGCGCGTCCAGTCGGTGCGTACGCCGGCTGCGCTGTCGCGCGGATCGACGGTCAGTCCTGCCATATCAGTTCCTTGAGTTGGGCTGCGCGCACGGTCGTGAGGTTCGCCTTGCAGAAGGCGACGGTCATGCCCTGGGCCGAGCCGCCGGCGTAACGCCCACCTTCCACCCGGCACTGGGCATCGCGATAGGCGATCCAGGCGCGCTGGCTGGCCAGTAGGGCTGCGGCATGGCCGAAGGCGCCGCCGCCCGCACCGCGCCGCTTCATCGCGGCGTAGGTGCCGGTCCACTGGCGGTTGAGCGCACCGTCCGCGCGCGCGTAGGCGGTGGCCGCGCACCGGTTGAGCGCGGCCTGCCTCACGTCCTTGCCGCACGCATCGGCCATCGCCATCGCCGCGCCGAACAGCAGCACCATGCTCATTCCGCCGCCTCGGGAACGCCCTCGGGCGGCACGTTGTGGCCGAGCAACTGGAGCACCGAGCCGGCCGCATCGACCAGGTTGGTGCCCGGCCCGAAGATGCCCTGCACCCCGGCATCGCGCAGGAACTGGTAATCCTGCGCGGGGATCACGCCGCCGGCGATCACCTTGATGTCGGTGCGCCCGGCGTCTTTCAGATAGCCGATCAGTTCCGGGATCAGCGTCTTGTGCCCGGCGGCGAGCGACGAGGCGCCCACCACGTCGACATCCGCCTTGATCGCCAGCTCGGCGGCTTCCTTCGGCGTCTGAAACAGCGGGCCGGCGACAATCTCGAACCCGAGATCACCGAAGGCCGACGACACGAGATTGGCGCCGCGATCGTGCCCGTCCTGGCCCATCTTGGCGACGAGCATCTTCGGCTTGCGGCCCTTGCGCCGCTCGATCGCGGATACGCCGTCGATCAGGTTGCTCCAGCGCTGGTCGTCGCCATAGGCACCGCCGTACACGCCCTTCACCGGCGTCGGGTTGGTGCCGTAGCGGCCGAACACATCCTCCATCGCCTGGCTAATCTCGCCCAGCGTGGCACGCTGGCGGGCGCATTCCACCGCCAGCTCAAGCAGGTTGCCGGTGCCCCGGGCGCCCTCGCGCAGTGCATCGAGCGCGGCGGTGCATGTCGCCTCGTCGCGCCCGGCCTTCACCTTCTCGATGCGGCGGATCTGCGCCTCGCGCACCGCGACGTTATCCACATCGAGGATGTCGATCGCATCCTGCTCGGCCAGCTTGTACTTGTTGACGCCGACGATCACCTGCTCGACGCGATCGACCCGCGCGGCCTGCGCGGCGGCGGCCTCCTCGATCATCGCCTTGGGCCAGCCCGCCGCCACGGCCTTCGCCATGCCGCCGTCGGCCTCCACCTTCTCGATGATGGCCCACGCCTTATCGACCAGTTCCTGCGTCAACGCCTCGATGTAGTAGCTGCCGCCGAGTGGATCGACGACCTTGGTCATCCCCGTCTCTTCCTGGATCACGATCTGCGTGTTGCGCGCGATGCGGGCGGAGAAATCGGTTGGCAGCGCGATCGCCTCGTCCAGCGCGTTGGTGTGGAGCGACTGCGTGCCCCCCAGCATCGCCGCCATCGCCTCGATCGTGGTGCGCATCACGTTGTTGTACGGATCCTGCTCGGTCAGCGAGACGCCGCTGGTCTGGCAGTGCGTCCGCAGCATCTTGCTGCGCTCGTCCTTCGCGCCGAGGTTCGTCATCACGCGGTGCCACAGCACGCGCGCGGCACGCAGCTTGGCGATCTCCATGAAGAAGTTCATGCCGATCGCGAAGAAGAAGCTCAGGCGCCCGGCGAACTTGTCGATATCCAGCCCGCTGGCGACGCCGTACTTCACATATTCCTGGCCGTCGGCGATGGTGAAGGCCAGCTCCTGCACCTGCGTCGCGCCAGCTTCCTGCATATGATAGCCGCTGATCGAGATGCTGTTGAACTTCGGCATCTCCCGGCTGGTGTAGCCGAAGATATCCGAGATGATCCGCATCGAAGGCTCGGGCGGGTAGATATACGTGTTGCGGACCATGAACTCCTTGAGGATGTCGTTCTGGATGGTCCCGTCGAGCTGCGCGCGCGGCACGCCCTGTTCCTCGCCCGCCACGATGAAGAAGGCGAGGATCGGGATCACCGCGCCGTTCATCGTCATCGAGACGGACATCTTGTCGAGCGGGATGCCGTCGAACAGGATCTTCATGTCGTCGATCGTGTCGATCGCGACACCGGCCTTGCCGACGTCGCCGGTCACGCGCGGATGGTCGCTGTCGTAGCCGCGATGCGTCGCCAGATCGAACGCGACCGACAGCCCCTTCTGCCCCGCCTTCAGGTTGCGGTGGTAGAAGGCATTGGAGGCTTCCGCGGTCGAGAAACCGGCGTATTGCCGGATCGTCCACGGCCGCCCGGCATACATCGAGGCGCGCACGCCGCGCGTGAACGGGGCGAAGCCGGGAAGGCCGGGATCGGTCTTCACGTCATCCGCCGTGTAGAGCGGCTTGACCGCGATCCCTTCCGGCGTGTTCCAGGTGAGATCCTTGCCCTTCACCTCCTTGGCGGCGGCGGCCTCCCACTTGTCGAGCGTGGGGCGAGCGGAAGGCTCGGGCAGGTCGCGCGCCTTCGGGGCGGCGCCGGCATCCTCGCCCGTGTTCAGCTCGATGTTCGCCGGATCAATGCTGCTCACTGGGCGTCTCCATGATCTCGGTCAGCACGCCGTTCATATCCTTGGGGTGCACGAAGAAGATAGGCGTGCCGTGCGCGCCGATGCGCGGCTCGCCCAGCACGCGCGCGCCCTTGCCCTCGAACCACGCCTTGGCCTCGTGGATGTCGGCCACCTCGTAACACATGTGATGCTGCCCGCCGGCCGGGTTCTTGGCGATGAAGCCGTGGATCGGCGAGGCATCGCCCAGCGGCTCGATCAACTCGATCTGGGTGCCGGCGGTGCCGTTCTCCCCCGGCGTATCGACGAAGCACACCTTCACCCCCTGCGCGGGCAGGTCGAACGGCGCGTGGATCTTCGTCGCGCCCATCACGTCGCGATAGTAAGCGATGCTCTTGTCGAGCGACGGCGTGGCGACGCCGATGTGGTTGAGGCGGCCGAGTTTCATCCTTCAATCCTTGCCAGGGGGCTAAGTCCGCCACGCACTTCCTCGATCGTTTCCAAGCGGATAAGCCGCCGGTCGATCTGGATGATCATGCGCGCGATCTGCCTCACGTCGTCATTGGTCCGCGCCAGTTCCTCGTTGAGCCGTTCGACCTTGCCGCGGAGCAGAACGACCGATTCGATCGTCCGCATGGCGTCGCCCATCAGGCTCATGCGCGCAGGCCGGCGTCGCGCATCAACGTATCGACCTCGGCCCGCAACTGCTGTTGTCCGGCGATGGCGTCGTCCAGCGCGGCGTGCATCGCGGGCAGCGCCTCGTTCAATTCGCGAACCAGAAGCTTGAAGCTTTCTTCCTCGCCCATCTCGCTGTCGGCGACGTAGCGCGAGGACGCCTCGCGCAGCACATGCCCGACAGACTGGCCACTGCCACGCGCAAAGGCATCCAGGGCCGCCTTATGATCGGGCGTGGTGAGGAACGTCACGCGTTCGGTCTGCATCCCATGTCTCCTTCACATGACATGATAATGCACACAATCTGGCCCGACAAGATCACAGCGGGATGTTGTCATGCTTCTTCCAGGGGTTCTCGAGCTGCTTGTTACGCAGCTTGCGCAGGCCCTGCGCGATACGGCGCCGGGTGGTCTGCGGCATGATGACCTCGTCGATGAAGCCCTTGCTCGCCGCCACGAACGGGTTGGCGAACCGCTCCTCATACTCCGCCGTGCGTGCCGCGATCTTGTCCTTGTCGCCGATGTCCTTGCGGAAGATGATCTCCACCGCGCCCTTGGCGCCCATCACCGCGATCTCGGCGGTGGGCCACGCATAGTTCAGGTCGCCGCGCAGATGCTTGCTGCTCATCACGTCGTAGGCGCCGCCATAGGCCTTGCGGGTGATGACGGTGATCTTCGGCACGGTCGCCTCGGCATAGGCGAACAGCAGCTTGGCGCCATGCTTGATGATGCCGTTATGCTCCTGCGCGGTGCCGGGCAGGAAGCCGGGCACGTCCACGAAGGTGATGATCGGGATGTCGAACGCATCGCAAAAGCGCACGAAGCGCGCTGCCTTCTTCGACGAGTTGATATCCAGTACGCCCGCCAGCGCCATCGGCTGGTTGGCGACGATGCCGATCGTGCGCCCCTCGATCCGCGCGAAGCAGGTGACGATGTTGGGCGCGTGGGTGGGCTGCACCTCGAAGAAGTCGCCCTCGTCCACCACCTTGGCGATCAGCTCCTTCATGTCGTAGGGCTTGTTCGCGCTGTCGGGGATCAGCGTGTCGAGGCTGGCCTCGTTGCGATCCCACGCATCGCCGGTCGGCCGCTCCGGCACGTCCTGCCGGTTGGACAGCGGCAGGAAGTCGACGAACTCGCGGACCGACAGCAGCGCCTCGATATCGTTCTCGAACGCCACGTCGGCCACGCCGGACTTGGTGGTGTGCGTCACGGCACCGCCCAGCTCCTCCTGCGTCACGACTTCGTTCGTCACCGTCTTCACCACGTCCGGGCCGGTGACGAACATGTAGCTGCTGTCCTTCACCATGAAGATGAAGTCGGTCATCGCCGGCGAATATACCGCGCCGCCCGCGCACGGCCCCATGATGACGCTGATCTGCGGGATCACGCCCGAGGCCATCACGTTGCGCTGGAACACCTCGGCATAGCCGGCGAGGCTGGCGACACCCTCCTGGATGCGCGCGCCGCCGCTGTCGTTCAGGCCGATCACCGGCGCGCCGACCTTCATCGCCATGTCCATGATCTTGCAGATCTTCTGCGCGTGCCGCTCCGACAGCGAGCCGCCGAATACGGTGAAATCTTGGCTGAAGACGAACACCAGCCGGCCGTTGATCGTACCCGATCCGGTGACGACGCCGTCGCCCGGGATCACCTGATCCTGCATGCCGAAATCGATGCAGTTATGCTCGACGTAGGTGTCCAGCTCCTCGAACGAGCCGGGATCGACCAGCACGTCGATCCGCTCGCGCGCGGTGAGGCGGCCCTTCCGGTGCTGCGCATCGATGCGCGCCTGCCCGCCGCCAAGCTTGGCCTGATCGCGCTTTTCTTCCAGCTTCTGCAAAATCGCCAGCATCGGGCCTCGTCCAATCGATCGTTCGGCATTCCCCTTTCCAAGCCGGGCGCGGCAGTGCAAATGTGAATTTGCGGAATTGCGAAGAGGGTGTTTGCAGAATGTCGTCCCCCGCCATGCCTCCCCGCCGGCGCCTTTTCGCAGGACCGGCCCTGCGCGCGCTGCGCCAGCGGCACAGCCTGGGGCAGGCCGCGATGGCGGCGCGGCTCGGCCTGTCGGTCAGCTACCTGTCGCAGCTGGAGAACGACGACCGCCCGATCACGCCGATGGTGTCCGACGCGCTGGCCGGCGCCTTCCCGCTCGACTGGAACCCGGCCGACGCCGGGGGCGCCGCGCACCTCGCCACGTTGCGCGCCGCGATCGCCGACCCGCTGTTCGCCGACCTGCCCGCCGAGCGGCAGTCGCTGGAACGCGCGGCCGAGCAGCAGCCGGGCCTCGCCGAACGCTTCGTCCGCCTGCATGCCGCCTACCGCCGCAGCGAGGAACAGCGGCTGATCGCCGACGAGGCGATCGGCAGCGGTGTGCCCGGCGGCGGCCGCCTGCCGTGGGAAGAGGTGCGCGACTGGTTCCACGACGCCGGCAACTACGTCGACCCGATCGATCGCGCGTCGGAGGCGCTGGCCGATACGCTGGATGCCGAGCCGATCCCCGACGCGCTGCTGATCCATGCGCTGAAGACGTGGCACGGCGTGGACGTGGTCGCCTCGGGCGACGAAACCACCGCCCATCCGCTTCGCCGCTTCGACCGCGCGCGCGGGCTGCTGACGCTGGACCGGGCGATGCCGCAGGCCACCCGCCGCTTCTTCCTCGCCCACCAGCTCGTCTCGCTCTCGCTGGCGGACGTGATCGCGCAGGTCCGCCACGAGGCCGAGCTGGTCAGCGGGGAGGCGCGGCGCCTGCTCTCGGTCGGCCTCGCCAACCATGCGGCGGGCGCGCTGCTGATGCCGTACGTGCGGTTCCGCGAAAGCGCGCGGGCCTGCCGCCACGATATCGACCGGCTGTGCCAGCGTTTCGGCGTCAGTTTCGAGCAGGCCTGCCACCGCCTCTCCACGCTGCAACGGCCGGGCGCGCGCGGCATCCCCTTCTTCTTCTGCCGGGTGGACATGGCCGGCAACATCACCAAGCGCCATTCCGCCACGCGGCTGCAGTTCGCCCGGTTCGGCGGCGCCTGCCCGTTGTGGATCGTGCACGAGGCGGTGGCGATCCCGGATCGCATCCTCGTCCAGCTCGCCGAGACGCCGGACGGCGTGCGCTACGTCTCGATGGCCAAGGGGCTGGTGAAACCGAGCGGCAGCTACACCCGGTCGCCGCGCCGCTATGCCGTGGCGCTGGGTTGCGAGACGGAACATGCCGGCGACTTCATCTATGCCGACGGCCTCGATATCGCCAGCCGCGCCGCCGCCACGCCGATCGGCATCTCCTGCCGGCTGTGCCCGCGCAGCGACTGCGACCAGCGCGCCTTCCCCCCGGCCGACCGCGCGATCGCGGTGGACCCGGATCTGCGCGAGGTGGTGCCCTACCGCGTGCTGTGACACGGGGGCGCCTGCGCTAGAGCCGCTCCGCCGAGGACACCGCATCCGCCGCGCGCAGCGCCGCGAGGATCCGCATCAGGTGCTGCACGTCACGCACCTCCACCGCCAGATGGAAGGTGTGGAAGCTGGCATCGCGGTGCACCAGCAGCAGGTTGACGATGTTCGCGCTCTGGCTGCCGAGGATGCCGGCCATCACGCCCAGCGCGCCCGCCTCGTTGCGGATCACGATCGCCAGCCGCGCGGTGCCGCCATCCGACACATCGCCCCACGCCAGATCCACCCAGTCCGCATCCACCCCGTCGGCCAGACGCGGGCAGTCTATCGCGTGGACCTCCACCGCCTCGTCCGGGCGGCGCAGGCCGACGATGCGGTCGCCCGGCACCGGATGGCAGCAGGGCGCCAGCGTATAGGCGACGCCGGGGGTGAGCCCGCGGATCGAGATCGCCTCGCTCTGCGGCGCGGCAGCGGCGCGCACGGCCAGCGCCGCGCCACCCGCACCCGGCATCAGCGCCTCCAGCACCGCCGCATCGCTGACCGACTGGAGCGCGATCGCCTCCATCAGCGCGTCCTGATCGGGCAAGCCCAGCCTCTTCAGCGCCTGTTTGAGAGCCTGGGGGCCAAGCTGCGCCGGCAGCCGTTTGATGATCTCGTCGTAGAATTTGGTGCCCAGCGCCACCCGCTCGCCACGTTCCTTCTGGCGGACGTAGCGGCGGATCGAGGCGCGCGCCTTGCCGGTGGCGACGAAGTTCATCCAGCCGGGCTGCGGCTCCTGCGCCTTGGACCGCAAAATCTCCACCTGATCGCCGTTCTCGATCACGGTCCGCAGCGGCATCACCCGCCCGTTGATCTTGGCCCCCACCGTCTGGTCGCCGAGATCGGTGTGGACGGCGTAGGCGAAGTCGACCGGCGTGGCGCCCTTGGGCAGCTGGATCAGCTCGCCGGTGGGGGTGAAGGCGAAGATGCGATCCTGATACATCGCCATGCGGGTATGTTCGAGCAGTTCCTCCGGGCTTTCGGCATGATCGAGGATCTCGACCAGATCGCGGATCCAGCTGGACTGGCTGTCCGGCTTGCCCGTCTTCTGCTTGTAGGCCCAGTGGGCGGCGAGGCCATGCTCGGCCTGCCCGTGCATCTCCTGATCGCGGATCTGGATCTCGATCCGCATCCGCTCCGAATGGATCACGGCGGTGTGCAGCGAGCGGTAGCCGTTGCGCTTGGGGGTGGAGATGTAATCCTTGAACCGCCCCGGCACCATCGGCCACTTGCGGTGGATCAGCCCCAGTGCGCGATAGCACTGGTCCGGATCGGCCACGATCACGCGAAACGCCATGATGTCCGAGAGCTGCTCGAAGCTGATGTGGCGCTCGGCCATCTTGCGCCAGATCGAATAGGGATGCTTCTCGCGCCCCGACACCTCGGCGCGGATGCCGTGGCGGCCGAGGTGCAGCGTGATGCCCGAGCCGATCCGGGCGATCTGGTCCCCGCCGCCCTCGCGCAGCTGCTCCAGCCGGCGGGTGATCGATTCGTAGGCCTCTGGCTCCAGCTCGCGGAAGGCGAGCGTCTGCATCTCCTTCATGAACTCGTACATGCCCACCCGCTCGGCAAGGGGCGCGTAGATATCCATCGTCTCGCGTGCGATCCGGCGGCGCTTCGCCTCGCTGGGGATGTGATGCAACGTGCGCATGTTGTGCAGCCGGTCCGCCAGCTTCACCAGTAGCACGCGGATATCGTCCGACATGGCGAGCAGGAACTTGCGCAGGTTCTCCGCGGCGCGCTCGTTCTCGGTTTGCGCCTCAATCTTGGAGAGCTTGGTCACGCCGTCCACCAGCCGCGCCACGTTCACGCCGAACTTGCGTTCGATCTCCTCGTGCGTGGCGACGGTATCCTCGATCGTGTCGTGGAGGATGGCGGTGGCGATCGTCTCGTCGTCCAGCCGCAGGTCGGTGAGGATGCCGGCCACCTCGATCGGGTGACTGAAATAGGGGTCGCCGCTGGCGCGTTTCTGGCTGCCGTGCGCCTGCATGGAAAAGACGTAGGCGCGATTCAGCAGCGCCTCGTCGGCATCCGGGTCATAGCCAAGCACCCGATCGATAAGTTCATATTGTCTCAGCACCTGCCCAACATGGGGCGATGGCGGGCCTCGACGCAAGAGAGCGTTGTCGCTTCTCTACGACCGAGGCCGACAAACCCCGCCAGCACCGTCCCGGTGCTTCAGGCGGCCACGCTCATGATATCGGGGCTGAACGATGCAATCGCGCCGAGCGCGGCAAGGGCCGCTGCATACGTGGCAAGATAAAGTCTCGAACCACGCTCGACCTCGCTCCAGTCGATCTTCCAGCTGCGATGATAGACATCGTGCCAGATCTTGGCGGCCAACTGGTCGATCTCTTCAGCACGCGGTTCGCGGCCATCGACAAGACAAGCGACGGCGGCGGGGGCAAACATGGGGGATTTCATCAGGCTATCCTCGGCCTCGCCGCTCTTATGGCGACGATGGAGTGCTGTATTAGCACGATTATTTGGCGTTGTCATGTCCGTACCACAGCCGGCGCCATGCCTTTGCAGTAGCAGATGCAGTAAGAACAATCGGCCCCGCGGGCCGTTCCCGGCGCAACAAACTGATTTGTGGCGATGGCCGGGCGGCGTCCGGCGGGCTACGGCCGGCCGCTGTCGTATCGAGGAACCACCGTGCTCAAGACCCCCGCCGCCCGCGATGCGCTGCGCGACCTGCTCGCCCGGCTCGAGTCGTCAGGCTATGATTTCGTCACGCCCACCCCCGCCACCCATGCCCGCATCCTCGCCCGGCCCGGCCGGCAGGTGGCTCGCGATCTGCGCGACGTGTTCGGCTGGAGCCTGCCGTTCGCCCCGGCGCTGCTGCCGCCGCAACTGATCGCCGCGCTGGAAGCGGCCGGGGCGGTGGAGTTGCACCCGGCGGGGCTGAAGGCGTCGTTGCGCGTGTCGCGGGTGGGCGGCACGCTGTTCCTCCATTCGGCCTACCCCACCGAGCATCGGGATGCCGTATTCCTCGGCCCCGACACCTATCGCTTCGCCGATTTCATCCGCACCCGGCTGGAGTGGACGCCGGAGCCGACCCGGATCGTCGACATCGGCACCGGCGCGGGCGTCGGCGGGGTAATCGCCGGGCTTCGCCATCGCACCGCGACGCTGACACTCGTGGACATCAACCCGGATGCGCTGTTCCTGGCCGAGATCAATGCCGTCCACGCCGGCCTGCATGCCGTCACCCGTCTGGGCAGCGGGCTGGACGGGCTGGACGGGCCGTTCGACCTCGTGCTGGCCAATCCGCCGTTCATCGTCGATCCGGGCGCTCGTGCCTACCGCGACGGCGGCGACATGCACGGCGCGCGCATCTCGATCGACTGGGCGGAGGCCGCAGCACGGCGGCTGGCGCCCGGCGGGCGGCTGCTGCTGTATACCGGCAGCGCGATCGTGGACGGACGGGATGCGATGCGCGAACGGCTCGCCGCCGATGCCGCCACGCTCGGCTGCACCTTCGACCATGCCGAACTGGACCCCGACATCTTCGGCGAGGAGCTGGACCAGCCGGCCTATGCCGATGTGGATCGCATCGCCGCCGTTCGGATCGTGATGACGCGGATGGCATAGCCCCCGCCCCGCATCACCAGCGGTGGGGCGCTCCGGTCCAGTCGAAGAAACCGCCGGTCGTCTCGGGCGTGAGCGCGGCCGTGCCCTTCGCGATCCCCGCCGCACTCTGCGCCGGGGAAATGTCGGCCCCCGACCCGCCCATGTCGGTCTGCACGAAGCCGGGGTGGACGAGGCCGATCAGGATACCGCGCGCCTTCACGTCCACCGACATGCTGCGCATCAGCCGGTTCAGCCCGGCCTTGGCGGCGGCATAGGCATAATAGCCGCCATGCCGCCACGTCGAGGCACCGATCTGGCTCGTCACGTTCATCACCCGTGCGGTGCCGGCACGCTCCAGATTCGGCAGGAACGCCTGCAGCACCCGGAACGGGCCGATCAGCATCACCTCGTTGACCTCACGGAACACCTCCGTCGTCATGGCAAGGCCCTGCCCCGGTGGATTGATCCCGGCGTTGTTGATGAGCACGTCCACCGCCGCGCCGTCGAGCGCGGCTGCACCGCCCTGAACGGAAGCATCGTCGGCCACGTCCATCGCATGCGCCGTCAGCCGGCCAGAGGAGGACGTCGCCAGCGTGGCCAGCGCCTCCGCCCCTGCCGGATCGCGACAGAAAGCGAACACCCGATCGCCCGCGGCGGCATAATGCCGGGCCAGCTCCAGCCCGATGCCCCGGCTCGCCCCGGTGATGACCACGTTCGCCATGTCGACTCCTCGCTCGTTCGCAGCGCTGCGGTCAGGCTCGTCCGCGCCCAACCCTCGCCGGCCGATCGAACGGCTAGATGCCCAGTTCGATCCGGTTCCGGCCGTCCTGCTTGGCGCGGTACAACGCGGTATCGGCGCGTCGCACGGCATCGCGCACCGCCTCGCCGGGCGCGACCGTCACGACCCCGCCGGAGAAGGACAGCCGTTCCAGCGTCTCGCCGCTGCCCGCCACCTTGAAGCTGCGAGCACTGATCGCCGCGCGGGTGGCATCCAGCGCCTGCGCCGCCTCGACCGCATCGCAGCCGTCGAACAGCATCACGAATTCCTCGCCGCCATACCGGGCCACGACCGCATCGTCGCAGCCGTCCGCCAGTTGCTTGCCCACCAGCCGGATCACCCGGTCGCCGACATCGTGGCCGTGCCGATCGTTGATGCCCTTGAACATGTCGATGTCGCACATCGCCAGCGACACCGTGCACGGGATCGGCCGGTTCATGAGATCGGCGAACCGGGTCTCGAATGCGCGGCGGTTGGGCAGGCCGGTCAGCGGATCGGTCCCCGCATCCTGCCGCGCCGCCGCCAGGCTGGCCCGCAGGTCGTCCATCTCGACCGATGCGGCACGCAGCTGCTCCTCGGCCGAGCGGGTCTTGCCGATCATCGACTGGGTAAGGGCGAGCAATGCCGCCAGCGTCTCGGCCTGTGCGGCGGCCGCACTGGCGACCGGCGTGAGCGTGGCAGCGCCGCTGACGAGCGCGTCGCCGTAATCCTGCGCGTCGCGCCGGGAGGTATCGACGATGCCGGCGAATCGCTCGAAGCGCTCGCGCGCATCGTCGATCGACCGCATCAGGTCGGCCATCGCGGCGGCGGCCGCCTGCGTATCCGCGACTGGGACCGCGACAGGGGCAACCGGTTGTGCAAGCCCGCCGATGCGATCCGCTTGCGCCTGGGTAAGCCTGACATCGCCGAACGTCGCCTCGGCGACCGCCCGCAATACCGTGGCATTGCCATCCGTCACCACGACATGCGCGAGCGCGTAATTGGCAGGGGTCGGCTCCAGCCGGTGATCCGCGAGGAACTTGCCGATCCGGCGGAACAGCCCGCCCTGCTCGTCACAAGAGCCGGCGAAGATCCCGTCAAGCCGCCAGGATCGTTTCGAAGATGCTGCGGATAATCTGCCGATCACATTCCCGACCCGGTGATGCCTGAACCGGCGCCCGGTATCGGGGGTAAACCTTTCGCAACCACCAACAGCGTTCATAATCTGCGTTAGTTTCTGCGGGCGGGGCGGATCGTTACTTGCGACGACGAAATCTGCCCCAGATCGGGCCGGCGCGCGATCCGCCACGGCAGGATCGCGCGCCGGGGCCTTACTCCGCGTCGGCCACCTTGCGCGACTGACGCCGACGCGGTGCCTCGACCGGCTCGACCGGCTCGGGCGTGCGCTTGTGGCCAAGGCCGATGCGGTGCGCCAGTTCCTTGCGCTGTGCCGCGTAATTGGGCGCGACCATCGGGTAATCGGACGGCAGATCCCACTTGCGGCGATAGTCGTCCGGGGTCATCCCGTAGCTGGTGAGGAGGTAGCGCTTGAGCATCTTCAGCTTGCGGCCCGACTCGAGCGAGATCAGATAATCGGGCTTCACCGAAGCCCGCACGGACACGGCCGGCTCCGGACGGGGAGCGACGGCCTCAGGCTCGTTGCCCAGCCCGACGAGCGATGTGTGGACGGTCGTGATGAGTGCCGGAACGGCCTCGATCGGGACATTGTTGTTACTGACATGAGCCGCGACGATGTCCGCGACGAGAGCGAGAATATCCGGCGACGGCGTTTCGGTGGACACGATGGCGACCTTTCTTTTTTGGATGTACCGGCCGCCTCATCAGCATGCCCGGAACCCGGTGTCATATAGGTGTAGTAATCAGCGTACGCCACTACCCAACAAGACAAGCTGCCCGCAAAAACGGACAAGAAGCGAGCGATTACGGACATCGCAATGGTTACACCCAGTAATCCAGGTCGTCCGCGTGGAGTTTGGCCACGCCGTTGCAGTCAACCTTGTCCGTCGACAACAAAGAACGATGATTGCCTCTGGCCGTCGCTGTCGCAACAAACTTGCGCCTGTCCCGCCTTCGACGATGATTGACCGGCATTGAAGTTGGCGCTTGCCACCTGCGTCGCCGTCGTTCGCACCGCCCGATATGCGGTCGCCCGTGGGTGAAAACGGACGGCGGGCATGGCCCGACCGCAAAATCTTCCCTAAGCGGAAAGCCCCCTGGAGTTTTGCATGACTGTCCAAGAGACCCTCGATCCCGCCGTCAGCGCGCCGCCCCCCGCGACGTTTCACGATCTGATGGCCGGCGTCGGCTACACGCTGTTCCAGTGGAGCATGGTCGAGCAGTCGCTCGACGACGAGATCCTCGAACTGCGTCGCGCCGCCGGCGATATCGCGGCGCCGCACGTTCGCCCGCGCTCGATCAGCGAGCGGCTGGGCGAATGGCGCGCTTTGCTCGGCCGCGGACGCCGCCGCAATGCCGACCAGCATGCCGGGATCGAGCAACTGGGCGACCGCGTCCAGGATGCATTGCGGCTGCGCAACCTCGTCGCCAACGGGCTGACCTCGGCGGCGATCGAGGGTGACGAGCCGGTGATCCGTTGCGCGCTGGGCTCAGCACGGGTCGCCGGCGCGGAAGAGGTGCGGCTCGGCATGACCGACCTGCTCGCCGCGATCGACGCGATGGAACGGATCCGCGCCGACCTGCCGTCGTTTCGCGGCCACGGCGAGTCCTGAGCGCCCCATGGACCTCGACGCGCTGCTGTATCACTACCTCGGCACGGACGACCCGGCCACGGCGGACGCCGCCACGCTGGCCGCCGCGACCGATCGCATCGCCATCGACCTAGGGGTCGAGCGCGAGGCCGGCCGCCGTTTCGCGCTGTGGGCGCTGATGGCGGTGCTGGGCCGCGCGCCCGACTCGGAGACGACCTTCAAGGGAGCGACCGAGCGCCGGGCGGCGCATGATTTCGCCCGCCTGCTGCGCCGGGGTGAGGCGCTGGATGACGCCGGCTGAACCGCCGCCACCGGTACTGACACCGCCCGCCGGCGTCTCGACCGCCCGGCGGCGGCTGTTCAACGCGCTCGGCATCACATCGTTCGTGGTCGGCAGCATCGGGATCGCGTTGCCATTGCTGCCCACAGTGCCGTTCTACATCCTCGCCGCCTTCCTGTTCGGCAAGGGCAACCCCGCGTTCGAGCGACGCCTGCTCGACCATCCGCATTTTGGCCCGCACATCCGGGCGTGGCGGGAACGTGGCGCGATCAGCCGACGCGGCAAGATCGCCGCGATCGTGATGCTGGCCGGCAGCGGCGTGATGGGGTTGATCTTCCTGCCGGCGCCATGGGCCTATGTGCCTGCCGGCGTCGCGCTCCTCTCCGGGACCTGGATCGCCACCCGCCCCTGACGTAGCGGATCGCCGATTGTTCGACGCCAACGCCTGTCCTATCCCGTCGCGATGGCGGAAGACGGCGAAGCGGACGAACTGCGCGCGATGGCGTCGCATCGCGGCTTTCGCCTCGTCCGTTCGCGGCGGCGCACGCCGGGGGTCGGCGATTATGGTCGGTACGGCCTTGCCGATCCGGCCACGGGCAAGCCGCTGTTCGGCATCGCCGACGACGGCGCCCTGACCGCCACCGCCGGCGAGGTGGCCGATCACCTGCGCGGCAGTGTCGCGGCGGGGTGGCGCGAGTCGGCCGATGCCACGCCCGACCCCCCGAAGCGTCCGGCCGGAAAACGACCGCCTGACAGCAGATCTCTCGCCGTATCGAAACCGGCCGCCGCACTGCCCGCGGGTGAACGCGACCGTGGCGACACCCGGCCTTCCGCGCCGGAACCCGCTCCCGCACCGAAGCGTCGCCGTGCCGCCAGACCCGAGCATCCGCCGAAGCCCGCTGCCCCGCCCCCCGAACCGGTACTGGCGATCCGCCATGCCACGCGCGCCGATGCGCCCGCCATCGCCGCGCTGCTTGGCATGTCATCGGCGGCGATCGAACGGCATATTGCGGCACAGGCGCGGGCTAGGGCGCCGTTGCTGGTCGCCGATCGCGGCGGGGTCGCCGGTTGCCTCGGCTGGCATCCGATCCCGCTGCCCGATGGCGCGATAGGCCGCCTCGTGACGCTGGTGGTGGCCGAGCGATCGCGGCGACAGGGCATCGGCCGTGCGCTGGTCGAGAGCGCGATCGCCGCGATCACGGCGCGGGGCTGTAGGGCGATCGAGGCGATGAGCGATATCGAGGTCCGCAACGTCCACGGCTTCTTCCGCGCCACCGGCTTCACGCAGACCAGCTATCGCTTCGCGCTGGACATCCCTTCGCCGCGACGGAAGCAATCGACCGCGTGATCGTCGACGATGCCGACCGCCTGCATCCATGCATAGACGATCACCGGCCCGACGAACTTGAAGCCGCGCGCCTTCAGCGCCTTCGATATCTCGGCGGAAAGCGGCGTCTGGGTCGGGATCGTCACGCCGTCGCCGCGTAACGGCACGCCATCGGTGAACGACCAGCAGAAACCGGCGAAGCCCTCACCCGCCTCCTGCATCGCCAGCCACGCGCGCGCGCCGCCGATCGTCGCCTCGATCTTGGCGCGGGAGCGGATGATGCCAGCGTCGCCGAGCAACCGCGCCACATCCGCCTCGCCGAACCGTGCCACCACCGCCGGATCGAAGCCGGCGAAGGCGGCACGGAACGCCTCACGCTTGCGGAGCACTGTGATCCACGCCAGCCCGGCCTGAAAGCCGTCGAGCGCCAGTTTCTCCCACAGCGCGCGGCCGTCCCCCTCCGGCACGCCCCATTCGGTATCGTGATAGGCCCGCATCAGCGGGTCGCCGCGCGCCCAGCCACAACGGACCGGCTCCTCCCGATCATCCATCGTTCATCCTTTTGCTGCACTGCGGGATCGACCCCTCGGTCCCGTGCGTTGACCCCGAGATCGGCACGGCTGGTCCGTGGGCGCAAGGTGAAATCGATGCAGAACCCGTTCCGTACGATTGCCAGGGCGCAGAAGCTGGTCCGCACCGGCCGCCCTTTCGCCGCCGCCACCGCGTTGCACACCCTGCTCGCGCCGCCTCCGGCGAAGCCCCGTGCCGCGCCGAAACGACGGACGAAACCCCCGCTGCCGGCACGCCCCGCCCCCGGCACCTTCGTGCAGGGCCGGCACACCAGCGCGCAGGGGGAAATGATCTACAAGCTCTACACCCCCGTCGGCTCCAACCGGCGGAAGTTGCCGCTGGTGGTGATGCTGCACGGCTGCGGCCAGTCCGCCGATGATTTCGCGGCCGGTACGGCGATGAACCGCCTCGCCGACGAATACGGCTTTCTCGTGCTGTATCCCGAACAATCGCGGCAGGCCAATTTCGGGCGCTGCTGGAACTGGCACCGACCCGGCGACCAGGTCCGCAGCGGCGAGCCGAAAACGATCGCCGCGCTGACCCGCGACATCGCAGTGATCTGTCATGCCCATCCCGGCCGCATCTACATCGCCGGCATCTCGGCCGGCGGCGCGGCGGCGGCGATCACGGCGGCGGCGTATCCGGAGCTGTTCGTCGCCGTCGGCGTGCATTCCGGCGTGGCGCGGGGTGATATCACGACGCTGACCGGGGCGCTGGGGGCGATGCGGAGCGGTAACGGCGGCGGCACCGGCAAGGCCCGCACCCCGCCGCCCACGATCGTTTTCCACGGCGACAGGGACAAGATCGTCCACCCCGCCAACGCCGCCGGTTTCCTCGGCCACCTGCGTCGTTCGACGACGAAGCCGCTCGTCAGTCGCGTCTCGCACGGGCGATCGGCGGGCGGGCGGGATTACACCTGCACCGTCCATGCCCACGCCGATGACGCGGTGGTGCTGGAGGATTGGGTGATCCACGGCAGCGGGCATGCGTGGTCGGGCGGCAGCGTCGCCGGCTCGCACACCGATCCGGCGGGGCCGGACGCCTCGCGCGAGATGATCCGCTTCTTCCTCGCCCGCCGCCGCCCGACCGCACCGAAACACGCGGCATAGCGCTCGACGCCGGGGCCGGGCCGGCGGATATCGCCATGACGCGCCTTGTGCCGGTTGCCGGACGTTCGTGCAGTCGGCAACCATACGGTCGGATGGGAGGGGCGGCATCTTACCCAAACCGTCAGGACGATGGTCGTCCTCAAAAAAGTGTTGCAGCGCGGCCACCGTTATATCGCGCAGATTATGAGACTTTCCCTATAAGCCATTATAGGAAAGGGGACTTTCACGGCGCGCTTCCAGCACCCCGGAAGACCTTCAAACGTCATGGAGAGGTCAAGCTTTCCGATCGGCGGTCGATCGTCAGCGGTCGGTCGCCGACGCCGCTCCCGCCTCGCTTGCACAGTCACGTGGCTCCGCGCGAACCTTCTTCAGCTCCTTGCGTGCGCGATCCATATCCTTCCGGAACACGGGGTCGGCGTTGAGCCGCGCGACATTCGCAGCGGCCGCGATCCGCCCCTCTTCCACGTCGCTCAGCCAGTGGACGTTGCAGATGCGGCGGCTGTCGCCGAACGCACGGCCCCTCGCCACCAGCGCGGCGGCCCGATCGGGGATCACCTCGGCCAGTATCAGTCCCCAGCCGAAGCCGATGGCACTGTGGCCCGAGGGGTAGGAGCCGTCGCGTCGCAGCAGCGGTTCCCAGTCAGGGGTGCAGGTCGGCTGGCCGTTGACCATGAACGGACGCGGCCGCTGATACCGACGCTTGATCGCCGAGGTGGAGAGGCCGAGGTCCGCCATCGACTTGCGCATGAGCGCGTCGGTCTTCGGCGTCGTCTGCGGCCCGATCTCCACCCCCGCCGCGCAGGAGAAGCCGCTGGTGGCATGTGGGCCGAACAGTTCGGCGTCAGCCGTCGCCTGCGCCCAGCGCGGGGTGCCGCGCAACGCCAGCGCCGCCTGCATGCCCTCTGTGTCGCGCGCATCGGCAGCCGATCCCGCCACCGGCGGCGAAGGCGACAGGCCCGCATCGGCGGACAATGCCGGCTCGGCGAGATAGCCGGCCGCCATACGGTTCGGCGCGGCCGTGCCCGGCGAATCTGATCGCGCCATCGCCGGTATCGATGCCGGGGCCGTAGAAGGCTCGGCCGGAGATGCCTCGACCAGCCCCTGATGCCCCGCGAACAGGACGGCACCGGCCGCCAGCATCGCCCAACGGTTCGCCATCGTCATCGTCTTCCTTCCACCACCTGCCGTATCGCCACCGGCCCCATAATCCGGCCGCATGGCACCTGTGCGACAGGCCGCGTCGCCGGCCTGCCCCGCCCGAACGGACCGCCGCTCAGGGGGCGATATAGCCCAGCGTCTGCTGCTGCGGATCCGGTGAATCCGCCCGCCAGCGGACCGAGCCGAACGGCCGCTCCAGCCGGCGGCGGACGTGCCGGTCGGCCGGTGCCCTGCGATCGAAGCTGTTGGCATGCTCCTGCGCGGTATGATCCGTCTGGGTGAAGCGCGCGCGCATCCGCAGGTAATCCCCCCACGTCTGGCACTGATAGCGCTCCGTCCATCCGGCGGAGTCGGCGATATCGCGCGAGATCGACCAGCCGAACGCGCCGTTGCGCAACCGCACCCGCTGCACCTTCAGCATCGCGCCATAGAATTCGCGCGCATCCGCCGGGTCCACGTCATAATCGATCTCGATCACCACCGGGCCGGATCGCGGGGTCAGGGCGAGCGCCACCTCCGGCGTGTTCGTCAGTTCCACCAGCGCGACGTCGGCCTGGCTTACCTCCGGCAGCGGCAGCAGGCGGGCGACCAGCGGCATCGCCAGCAACATGACGCCCGAAGTGACGATCGCGCCCGACAGCGACCATTCCCCTGCGACCGAACCCCACACCCAGGCGCCGAACGCGATGCCGCCGGTGAGCGCGGAAGAGAACAGCGACAGCGCCCGGGCCGTCACCCAGCGCGGCGCGGAAAGCTGGACGGAGATGTTGAACAGCGCGATCGTGACGATGTTGGCGCCGCCTGCAATGCCCAGCATCGCGCAGGTCAGCGCCAGCGAGTGGCTCAACCCGATTACGACCAGCGCCACGCCCGAGACGGCGGCCAGCAGCCTGGTCGAGATTTCGGTGCCCAGCCTTTCGCGAAAGCGATTGATCGTGAGCGCCCCCACCACCGCGCCGACCCCGCTGGAGCCCAGCATGATGCCATAGGTGCCGGCATCGCCGCCCAGCATGGTCTTGGCGATCAACGGCGCCAGCGCCGTCGTCGTCGCACCAGCCATGCCGAACAGGAAGGCACGGATCAGCACCACCCGGATCGAACCGGCGTACAACACATAACGCGCGCCCGCGACGATCGCCCGGTCGATCCGCTCCGGCGGCAGACGCGAGGGGATATGACGGCGGCGCCAGATAAGATACGCAAAGAGCAACGGCGCATAACATACCGCATTGATGGCGAAAGCCGCCTTCGCGCCCGCCGCCAGCACGATCACCCCGCCCAGCGCCGGGCCGAAGCTGCGCGCCAGATTGTAGCTGATCGTGCCCAGCGCGACCGCGGCGGGCAGATGCTCCGGCACCACCTGTTCACCGATCGAGGCCTGCCACGACGGTGCATAGAGCGCGACGCCGGCGCCGATCAGGAAACAGAAGGCGAGCAGCACCCACGGCGTCGCCAGCCCCGCCCACGCAAGGGTCGTCAGGATCGCACCGAACAGCATCGAGATCGCCAGCCCGATCATCGCCACGCGGCGGCGATCGAACATGTCGGCGATGGCGCCGGCAGGCACCGCCACCAGCATCAGCGGCAGCATCAGCGCAGTCTGCACCAGCGCCACCATGCCGGGCGAGGAGGTGAGCCGGGTCATCTCCCACGCAACGCCGACACCCAGGATAAGCTGGCCGAAGTTCGACAGCAGGCTCGCCGTCCAGATACGCCGGAATACCGGCTCGCGCAGCGGCTCGAACGCACCTACCTTGCGCGCCGTATCGCTGCTGCTACTTGCCACCATTTCGGCGCGATCCCCCGTAGTCCATTGATATTGCGTGGAACGAAACGCACCGTCAGCCCGCAGGACGACCTGGCCACCCGTTCCGGCCGATACCATGATTGGCCGTCCGACCCGTCGCAGCGGGAGTGGCATGGCCCCGGCGGGCACGCAATAGCCGAGCACCGTGGTTCTCCCGACGGGCCACGGCATTGTCTTTGCGGCCGGCCCCCGGCACGATCCCGCCATCGAGTCGTACCATCGGGCACCGACCGGGGGACGGCTGCCACAATGTGGGAGAGGTTCGTGATCCCTGTCATCACGACATTTGGCTGGGTGCCGCCTTTCGCGCGCGGGTTCGTCCGCGATCTGCGCCCGCGCTGGGCCTTCGAGGAAGTCGGCCAGCCTTATGAGGTCGCGCTGATCACCGATGCCAAGACGCCCGAGCATCGTCGGCACCAGCCTTTCGGGCAGGTGCCGAGCTACCGAGACGACATCGTCGACATCTTCGAGTCGGGCGCGATCGTGCTGCATATCGCCGAGCGCGCGGCCGTGGCCGGTGCGGGCCGCCTGATTCCGGCCGATGGAGCGGCGCGTATCCGGGCGATCCAGTGGCTTACGGCGGCGCTCAATTCGGTCGAGCCGTTTGTCATGGCCCTGGCGATAAATGACATCTTCGAGGCCGACCGGGAATGGTCGGCCGCGCGCCATGCCAAGGTGGTCGAGGATCTCGATGGGCGCCTTGCCGACCTTCAGACGGCATTGGGCGAAAGGACGTGGCTGGAAGGCGAGGATTTCGACGTCGGCGACCTGATGATGGTGTCGGTGCTGGGCGGCCTGCGAGGCACCGGCGTCCTCGATCGCTTTCCGGCGCTTGCCACCTACGTCGCGCGAGGGGAGGAGCGCCCCGCCCACCGCAAGGCGATGGCGGACCATCTCGCGACATTCGAGAAGCCGTTCCGGACCGAGGGGTCAAGATGATGCGCCGCCGCCCCGGATCTGCCTGCCGGGGCGACGGCATCGTCGGTTTCCAACTGGCCGACCCGGCCGAAGTGTTCGACCGGACGCGGCGGTGGCGGATCACGCCGGAGCGATGACAGGCCTGGAAATATCGACAACGCCACCTCGCCGGGTTATGCCGGGCGGGCGTGGAGCGGCCTCTTAGCTCAGCAGGACAGAGCGCCACATTCCTAATGTGGGCGTCGGGGGTTCGAGTCCCTCAGAGGCCACCACGCTCATTCCTGCTGCGACGTGATTTTCCGGAGTTATCCGCTACACTTGGCAACCTCCTGATGAGGTTGGCCAATCCTGGCGGGCGTGAGCAGGGGTCGAGCAACGCCCTCACTCGTTGCTTCCATCGGCATTGTCGCACGCCGGTCCGACGGTTTGTCCCGCTCTCCAGCCCCGGCTTTCCTTGTCGACGGGCGGTGATGCTCCATAAGCCTGCCCCGGCAGAAACCGGCACGTCATTCCAGGGCAAGACAAAACAATCGAGAGAGCCGGGGAGCCTCATAAACTGGATTAGGTCTAGCAGACAGCCAGTTGCGGACGTTACCTATCCGGTCGTCCGCCGCTCGAACCCGGTCGTTCCGACCGGCGGCAGGTCGGTCGCCTCCACCGCTTCCACCCGTGCGCCGGACGGGCCGTCGCGACAGGCGTCGATGAACGCGGCGATGGCCGTCTCCTCGCCCTCCGCCACGATCTCCACCGTGCCGTCCGGCCGGTTACGGACCCAGCCGGTGAGGCCGGCGGCCCGGGCGCGGTCCTCCGTCCAGTAACGGTAGCCCACGCCCTGCACGCGGCCGCGCACGATCAGATGGCGCGCGATCATGCTCAGGAAACCCGGTTCGCCACGAGGTGATCCACCACCGCCGGATCGGCCAGCGTCGAGGTATCGCCCAGCGCGCCCACCTCGCCCTCGGCGATCTTGCGCAGGATGCGGCGCATGATCTTGCCGCTGCGGGTCTTGGGCAGGCCGGGGGCGAACTGGATCGCGTCGGGGCTGGCGATCGGCCCGATCTCGCGGCGAACCCACTGGACCAGTTCCTTGCGCAACGCCTCATCGCCCTCGACGCCGGCGTTGAGCGTGACATAGGCGTAGATGCCCTGCCCCTTCACGTCGTGCGGCATCCCCACCACGGCGGCCTCGGCCACCTTGGCGTGGGCGACGAGGGCGCTCTCCACCTCGGCCGTGCCCATGCGGTGGCCGGAGACGTTGATGACGTCGTCCACCCGCCCGGTGATCCAGTAATAGCCGTCGGCATCGCGGCGCACGCCGTCGCCAGTGAAGTACTTGCCCTTGTAGGTGGTGAAATAGGTCTGGAAGAAACGGTCGTGGTCGTTCCACACCGTCCGCATCTGGCCCGGCCATGAGGCGGCCAGCACCAGATTGCCCTCGGTGGCACCCTCCAGCACCACGCCCTCGGCATCCACCACCTGCGGCAGCACACCGAAGAAGGGCTTGCTCGCCGACCCCGGTTTGAGATCGGTCGCGCCCGGCAAAGGCGAGATCATGATGCCGCCGGTCTCGGTCTGCCACCAGGTGTCGACGATCGGCAGTTTCCCCTCACCGACGACGCGATGATACCATTCCCACGCCTCCGGGTTGATCGGCTCGCCGACCGAACCCAGCAATCGCAGGCTCTTGCGTGACGATCTTGTCACCCAGTCGTCGCCTTCGCGCATCAAGGCGCGCAGGGCGGTCGGGGCGGTGTAGAAGATATCGACCTTGTGCTTGTCGATCACATCCCAGAAGCGGCCGTGGTCGGGCCAGTTAGGCACCCCCTCGAACATCAGGGTCGTGCCGCCGTTGGCGAGCGGGCCGTACACCGTATAGCTGTGGCCCGTCACCCAGCCCACGTCGGCGGTGCACCAGAATACCTCGCCCGGGCGATAATCGAACACCGTTTCATGGGTATAGGCGGCCCACAGCAGATAGCCGCCGGTGGTGTGCAGCACGCCCTTGGGCTTGCCGGTGGAGCCGGAGGTGTAGAGGATGAACAGCGGATCCTCCGCCCCCATCGGCTCGGCCGGGCAATCAGGCGCGGCGGCGGCGATCGCCTCGGCATAATCCGTGTCGCGGCCGGGCTGCATCGTCACCTCGCCGCCGGTGTGGCGCACCACCAGCACCGTATCGACCGAGGTGCAGTGCGCCAGCGCGGCATCGACGTTGGCCTTCAGCGGCACGCGCTTCCCGCCGCGCCGCCCTTCATCGGCGGTGATGAGGAGGCGGCTGTCGCAATCCTGGATTCGGTTGGCCAGCGCATCGGGCGAGAACCCGCCGAAGACGATCGAGTGGACCGCGCCGATCCGCGTGCAGGCGAGCATCGCCACCGCCGCCTCCGGGATCATCGGCAGATAGATCGTCACGCGATCGCCCTTCGCCACGCCCTTCGCCTTCAGCGCGTTCGCCAGCCGGCACACGTCGGCGTGAAGCTCGCGGTAGCTGATCCGACGGCCGTCGGCGGGATCGTCGCCTTCCCAGATGATCGCGGTGTCGTCGCCGCGCGTGGCGAGATGGCGATCGAGGCAGTTGGCGCTCACGTTCAGCGCGCCGTCGGCGAACCACTTGATGTGGAAGTCGGCCTCGTCGAAGGACCAGTCGCCGATCTGCGTCGGCGGCGTCGTCCAGTCGAGCCGCTCCGCCTGACGGCGCCAGAAGCCATCGGGATCCTGCGCCGCCTCGGCATAGAGCCGCTCGTAGGCGGCGGCATCGACATGGGCGCGCGCCGCATCCTCGGGGCGTACTGGATAGATCGCTTGGCTCATTCGGCTCTCCCGTCTCTTTTCGTGGCGGCTACTCTATTGCGCCAGCGCGGCGCGTAAAATCCGTATGGCGGGCCGATCGGCGCAGGTCATGCCGCCCCGCCGCCCGGCCGGTGCCGCCGCCCTCAGCCGCCGAAGCCACGCGGCGCGGGCGCGATCACGGTGGCGCCGCCCGGCCCGATCTGGTGCACCGCCAGCGATCGCTCGGCGATGCCATCGGCGCGGAAGCGGAAGGCGCCGTCCACGCCGGAGAAGCCGCCCTTGTCGGTCAGCGCCTTGGCCGGAAACGGCGCGCCCGTCTTCCAGTCCGCCGCGATCCGCACGGTCAGCAGCACCGCATCGTAGCCGAGGCTGGCGAGCCGGTAGGGTGCCTTGCCGAAGCGCGCGCGATACTTGGTGCCGAGCTGGCGGTACATCGCATCGGGCACGCTGGCGAACCACGCGCCCTGCATCGCCGGATTGTTCGCCAGCGCCCCCTCCGCATTCCACAGTTCGGTGCCGAGCAGCTGCGTCGCCCCCTGCCGGCGCAGTAGCGGGGCGGCCTGCGTGGCGATGCGCCCGCCATCGGCGATCAGCACCGCCTCATAGGGCTGGCCGGCGGCGCGCGTCTGCCCGATCCGCCCCACGGCGGCGGCGAGCGAGGCGGGCGTGCGATCGTAGGTCTGCATGGACACCACGCTGCCGCCCGCCGCCTCGGCGGTGCGGAGCAGCACATTGGAGGCGTTGCGGCCATAGGCGCCCGTCGGCATCAGCCCGGCGAACCGCGTCATCCCGCGCGAGCGGGCATAGCGCACCACCCGATCGACCGACTGCGCGGGCGAAAAGCCCATCAGGAAGGTGCCGTTGCCCGCCACGGCGGCATCGTTGGAAAAGGCGATCACCGGCACCCCCGCCGGCCGCGCCGCCGCCGCCGTGGCGCGCACCTCGTCGGCCAGCAGCGGGCCGAGGATCAGCCGGTTGCCGTCCGCCAGCGCGCGCGCCGCCGCCGCCGCCGCGCCCGGCCCGGTATCGTAGGTCGTCACCCGCACGCGCGCGCCGCCGGTATCGAGCAGCGCCAGATTGGCGGCGTTGGCGATGGACTGGCCCACCGCCGCGTTCGGCCCGGTCATCGGCACCAGCAGCGCCACACGGTTGCGTGCCTCGTCCTGCGGCAGCGCGCCGGTATCGGCGGGCCGATCGGCGATCGGGGGCGGCACCGCCTTGGGCGGGCCGCTTTTGGGCACCATCGTCTGGCACGCGCCCAGCAGCAGCGCGGCGACGACGGCCCCTGCGCGCAGGAACCGACGCGGTTGCGGGAAGGGCGAGCCCTCTGCCATGACGTACATCCTATGAACGATCCTCATCCCGACACGCTTGCTTCCGACAGACCGGCTTCCGACAGGCTGGCGCCCGGTCTCTATATCGTCGCCACCCCGATCGGCAATCTCGGCGACCTGTCTCCGCGCGCCGCGTCGATCCTGTCGCGCGCCGATGTGATCGCGGTGGAGGACAGCCGGGTGACGGGCAAGCTGCTCAACCACATCGGGGTGAAGCGGCCGATGACCGCCTATCACGATCACAACGCCGATCGCGTGCGCCCCGGCCTCGTCGCGCGGATGGGGGCGGAGGCGATCGCGCTCACCTCGGACGCGGGCACGCCGCTGATCTCCGACCCCGGCTTCAAGCTGGTGCGCGATGCGCGCGCCGCCGGGCATGCGGTGGTGACGATCCCCGGCCCGTGCGCCGCCATCGCCGCGCTGACGCTGGCGGGGCTGCCGACCGACCGCTTCTTCTTCCTCGGCTTCCTGCCGGCCAAGGAGAAAGCCAAGGCCGATGCGATCGCCGAGGTGGCGGCGGTGCGTGCCACGCTGATCCTGTACGAAAGCGGCCCGCGCCTGGCCGCCACGCTTGCGCTGCTGGCCGAGGGGCTGGGCAACCGCGAGGCCGCCGTCGCGCGCGAGATCAGCAAGGCCTATGAGGAATGCGTGACCGACACGCTTTCGGCGCTGGCCGCGCGCTATGAGAACGCGCCGCCGAAGGGCGAGATCGTCATCGTCGTCGCCCCGCCCGGCGAGGCCGCCGCCCCGCCCGAAGCCGACGTGGACGACGCGCTGATCGAGGCGATGACCCGTCTGCCCACCGCCGGCGCCGCCGGCGAGGTGGCCAAGGCGACCGGACTGCCCCGCCGCGATCTCTATGCGCGCGCGATGGCGCTGCGGGACGAGGCGAAAGGCGCGGAGGACGCGTGAAGCCGCCGCCCGCACCGAAACGCCGTCACGCCGAGCAGCGTGGCCGCGCCGGCGAGGAGGAAGCCGCGCTGCATCTGCGCCGCCACGGCTGGGCGATCCTCGCCACCCGCGTCCGCACGCCCGCCGGCGAGGTCGATCTGGTCGCCCGCCGCGACACGATCGTCGCCTTCGTGGAGGTGAAGACGCGGGCTTCTGCCGCCGAGCTGGACTATGCGATCGACGCCCGCCGCCTCGCCCGCGTGGCCGCCGCCGCCGAAATCCTGATCCCCCGCTTCACCGGCCCCGACGACGACATCCGCATCGACGTGATTTTGATCGCGCCGGGTGTGCCGCCCCGGCATATCGAAAACGCCTGGTGCGGGTGAGTGCGTATCAGGCGGGTAGCCAACCGGGTATCAAAATGCCGAACAGCTTTTTCAACGGCATCGCTGCCCAGCCGTATTTCTCGTAGATCGCCCGCGCCGTATCGCCAAACGATGCCCACCCGCCGGGCCTGGCGGTTTCCATCGACTTTTTCAGGATAGCCAGTTCGGCCTTCAGGCGCTCGATCTCATCCACGTCCGCGACGTCGTTAGGTTGGCGCGCGCCCTCCCGATCGATCGCCTCGCAGGCGTCCGCCAACGCCGCATCAGTCTGCACGACTGTATGCTGCGTACCGGCGGTGATTGTCGCCCCATCGCCCTGAATGACGTTACCGAAGGCGACGCCGTTTCCCCCGCCGACGCTGATACTGATGCCGTTGCTCACTTGCCTGCCCCCTTGGCCGAGTTGACCACCCGGTTCATCGCACCCTGCACCACATTCCCCATCTGCACCTGACCGCCGGAGATGCTGATGTTCATCACCTGCATCCGCTGCACCTTCAACTCGCTCGTATCTATCCCGTTGTGTTCCAGTTCCTCGATCAGCGCGTTGAATACCACCTCGTGAAACCCTTTTACCTGCGTCTCCACGTCGAGATAATTATAGGTCGAGGAGTACAGGCTTCGCAGCCTCGGCACGATATCGTGATCGCGGCGCAGATAAGGGATCAGCCAGAACCAGATCGTCAGCGGCGCATAGGCGACGAAATTGAACTTCTTGTCCCTGTCGACATATCCTCCGGCCAGAACCCACCACTGCACCGACTGCAACTGACCGAACCGCGCATAACGCAGCAGCAACGTCACCGTCGTTCCCCGACTGGTCGTCCCGGCCGTAGATACCCTGAATGTACGCTCCTCGGGATCGCGCAATTCGCCGTCGATATCGGTGATGGTAATCGCCTTCAACGGCGAGACCGGCACCTGCGCCTTGAGCGCCCGGTCGATGGTGGCCAGCGTTCGCTCCTCCAGATCCTGGCCGTGGCAGAAGACATGGGTGAACTCTCCGAACGAACTCCCGAAGTAGCGGAACGGATAGGATTTCTTAAAATGGAAGGCCTCGTTGGCGATCGCCGCAAGCTCCCTACCGCTGATGACATAGGCGGCTATCCATGAGGGTATCGCGATAAGCAATACGATCCCGGTCGTAATCGAGATGACGGCCAAGTGGATTATGATAGCGACGATAACGGATCGTATCTTGGTCCGATTGGAAACGACACCATGATCCAGCACGGCCATCCCACCCTCCGATCTAGCGGATGACTGAAAGCTATCATTCCAGGTTTTGAAGTCAATCTATCGTTTCTTTTCTGTCATTCCATCTGCAATTGCCGGTCCTTACCCAGTCGAACCGCCGTCGTTTCGTGACGTGATGGGCCGCAACGGACCGAGGGGTGACAATCCCAGGCCCCTCCCCTACCTCGCCCGGTGAAACGACGAGAAGGCACCCACCCCCCCATGTCCCTGCCCATGTCCCTGCGCGTCGCGGTCCAGATGGATCCGCTCGAAACGATCAACATCGCCGGCGACAGCACCTTCGCCGTCATGCTCGGGGCACAGGCGCGTGGGCATCGGCTGTTCCACTACAACGCCGGCGATCTCAGCTATCGCGACGGGCGGGTGATGGCGCCGGCCCGCCCCGTGTCCGTCCAGCGGATCGAAGGATCGCACCACGCCTATGGCGACTGGCAGACGCTCGATCTGGCCGAGGATGTCGATGTCGTGCTGATGCGGCAGGATCCGCCGTTCGATCTCGCCTACATCACCGCCACGCATCTGCTGGAACGCATCCAGCACCGCACGTTGGTGGTGAACGACCCCGCCGCCGTCCGCAACGCGCCGGAAAAGCTGTTCGTGCTCGACTATGCCGAGTTCATGCCCCCCACCCTCATCACCCGCCGGCTGGAGGATGCGCGCGCCTTCCATGCCGAACATGGCGAGGTGGTGGTGAAGCCGCTGTACGGCAACGCCGGTTCGGCGGTATTCCACGTCGGCCGCAACGACGCCAATCTGGCCGCGCTGACCGAACTGTTCGGCCAGGTGTGGCGCGAGCCGTTCATGGTGCAGGCCTTCCTGCCGGACGTGTCGAAGGGCGACAAGCGCATCGTGCTGATCGACGGCAAGGCGGCGGGCGCGGTCAACCGCCTGCCCAAGCCGGGCGAGATCCGATCGAACCTGGCGGTCGGCGGATCGGGCGCGGCGGCCGAGCTCACACCACGCGAGCATGAGATCTGCGACAAGCTCGGGCCGGAACTGGCGCGGCGCGGGCTGCTGTTCGTCGGCATCGACGTGATCGCCGGGCACCTGACCGAGATCAACGTCACCTCCCCTACGGGCATCGTCGCGATCGACCGCTTCAACGGCACCGACACGCCGGCGCTGATCTGGGAGGCGATCGAGGCCAGGGCGGCGGCGCGCGCGAATGGCTGATTTCGTCCGCGAGTGGATCGAGGGCGCGGGCTATCTCGGCGTCGCCTTCCTGATGTTCCTCGAAACGGTGTTCCCGCCGATCCCGTCGGAGGTCATCATGTCGCTGTCCGGGCTACAGGCCCAGCGCGGCACGATGACCTTGTGGGGCGCGATCGTGGCCGGCACGATCGGCGCGATGCTGGGCAACATCGTGTGGTACGTGGTGGCGCGCTGGCTGGGCATCGACCGCTTCCGCCCGCTGGTCGAGCGCTTCGGCCGGGTGCTGACGCTGGACTGGCGCGAGGTGGAACGCGCCGACCATTTCTTCGACCGCTACGATCGCTTCTTCGTATGCTTCGGCCGCATGATGCCGACGATCCGCTCGCTCGTCTCCGTACCCGCCGGCCTGTTCGGCATGAAGCCGCTGCCGTTCATCCTCTGGTCCACCCTCGGCACCGCCGGCTGGACGAGCGCGCTGGCGATCGCCGGTTACGCACTGGGCGCCAACTGGAAGGACGTGGACAAGTATCTGGGGCCGCTTTCCACCGGCGTCGTGGTGCTGCTGCTGGCGTGGTATCTGTTCCGGGTGGTGACTTGGAAGCCGCGGCGGGGATGAAGGCGATCCGTACCCCGACTGACCTTCGGATCATGAATGCGATCTACGATCGTTACGTCCAGAGTTTCAGAACGCATGAGTTGGAGGGGGCGCTCTATCGGACATATCTTCCTATCGACTTGGATGCGATTGCAAACGATTTGGGTTACGAGAGCTACGAGCTATTTGGACGCCTATATTATATGATCGACCGTAAGTTTTCTTACGCACAGGATAATGGATCGAAGGTCCATTTCTTCGCTAGGGTCGTTGGCGATGATCGACATTGTATCAATTTCCCGTATCTTGTCAGCGTAAGGGGTGATCTTCTACAGGCTGACAGACGAGCAAAAGCGCCTCTCGTCATTTCCCTCCTATCGCTAACCGTTTCTCTGGTTGCCTTGCTCCGAACTCTACTTTTGTCCTGAATCAAGCCCGCGGATGCGCGTTCCGATAGACGTCCATCAGGTGCGCCGCATCCACCGCCGTATAGATCTGCGTCGAGGACAGGCTCGCATGGCCGAGCAGTTCCTGCAACGATCGCAGGTCCGCCCCCCGGCCCAGCAGGTGCGTGGCGAAGCTGTGGCGCAGGGCGTGGGGGGTGGTGCGGTCGCCCAGGCCCAGCCGGGCGCGCGCGCCGCGTACTGCCAGCCGCACGATGTCGGGCGAAAGCGGGCCGCCCTTCGCGCCCCGGAACAGCGGGGCGTCGCGGCTCACCGGCCACGGGGTGAGCGCCGCATAGGCCTCGATCGCGGCGGCCACGCGCGGCAGCAGCGGCACCACGCGGGTCTTGTCGCGCTTGCCGGTCACGCGGATCGTCTCGCCCAGCGGCAGGATCGCGCCCGTCAGCGCCACCGCCTCGCCCACGCGCAGGCCCGCGCCGTAGAGCAGCAGCAGCACCGCCAGATCGCGCGCGGCGATCCACGCCACGTCGCTGGCGTCGGCCACGTCTTCGGCCAGCGCGATCGCCTGCGCCGGGGAGACGGGGCGCGGCACCCCGGCCTTCACGCGCGGCCCCTTCACGCGCGGCACCGCCCCCCCGGCAAAGGCGAGGAAGCCGCGCACCGCCGAAAGCTCCCGCGCGGCGGATGCATTGCCGATCGCCGCGTCGCCGCCCTCGCCCGCCCCGCGCCGGGCGGCAAGGAAGGCGCGCAGGTCCGCCTTGTCCAGCGTCGCCAGCAGCGCCCGGTCCACCGCCGCCCCGCGATGCGTGCCGAGGAACGCCACCAGCCGGTGCGCGGTCGCCACATAGGCGCGCACGGTATGGTCCGACCGGCGCCGGTCCCGCCGCAGATGCTCGCCCCATTCGGCTGCCAGCAGGCGGGCGGGATGATCGTCGAGGGTGAGCGGGGGCGTGGCCATCGCCCGATCATGCGCGATCCGGCGTGGCCGGGGAAGCCGCGCCGCCCCGCCACCTCGATTGAAGCCGGGGGCCGGCTCTGCTACCCGCGCGGCACCCCTTTCATCACAGGATATTGCCGATGATCCCGCGCTACTCGCGGCCCGAGATGGTGGCCATCTGGGCACCCGAAGCCAAGTTCGCCATCTGGTTCGAGATCGAGGCGCACGCCACCGATGCGCTGGCCGAACTCGGCGTGGTGCCCAGGGAAGCGGCCGCCGCGCTGTGGCGCTGGTGGGATACCAAGCCCACGATCGACGTCGCCGCGATCGACGCGATCGAGGCCGTCACCAAGCATGACGTGATCGCCTTCCTCACCTGGGTGTCCGAGCAGGTCGGCCCGGAGGCCCGCTTCATGCACCAGGGCATGACCTCGTCCGACGTGCTGGACACCTGCCTCAGCGTGCAGCTGGCGCGGGCGACCGACCTGCTGCTCGCCGATCTCGACCGGCTGCTGGAGGTGCTGAAGCGCCGCGCGCTTGAGCACAAGATGACGCCGACGATCGGCCGCAGCCACGGCATCCATGCCGAGCCGGTGACGTTCGGCCTCAAGCTGGCGCAGGCCTATGCCGAGTTCGACCGCAACCGCCAGCGGCTGATCGCGGCGCGCGCCGACATCGCCACCTGCGCGATCTCCGGTGCGGTCGGCACCTTCGCCAATATCGATCCGCGCGTGGAAACGCATGTGGCGGACAAGCTCGGCCTCGCGGTGGAGCCGGTCTCCACGCAGGTCATCCCGCGCGATCGCCACGCGATGTATTTCGCCACGCTGGGGGTGATCGCCTCCTCGATCGAGCGGCTGGCCACCGAGGTGCGCCACCTGCAACGCACCGAGGTGCTGGAGGCCGAGGAATATTTCTCGCCCGGCCAGAAGGGCTCGTCGGCGATGCCGCACAAGCGCAACCCGGTGCTGACCGAGAACCTCACCGGCCTTGCCCGCATGGTGCGCGGCTATGTCACCCCGGCGCTGGAGAATGTGGCGCTGTGGCACGAGCGCGACATCAGCCACTCCTCGGTGGAGCGGTACATCGGGCCGGATGCCACGATCACGCTCGATTTCGCGCTGGCGCGGCTGACCGGGGTGATCGACAAGCTGCTCGTCTACCCCGAGCGGATGCAAAAGAACCTCGACCGGATGGGTGGCCTCGTCCACTCGCAGCGCGTGCTGCTGGCGTTGACGCAGGCCGGCATCAGCCGAGAGGACAGCTATCGCCTCGTCCAGCAGAACGCGATGAAGGTGTGGGAATCGGACGGCGCGCTGTCGCTGCTCGAACTGCTCAAGGCCGATCCGGAGGTTTCCGCTCGCTTGAGCGCGGCCGAGCTGGAGGACAAGTTCGACCTCGGCTACCATCTGGCGCAGGTGGACGTGATTTTCGATCGAGTTTTCGGGACGAAATAACCGTTGAACGCAGCGGGGTATGGCCTCGCGGCGATATCCAACTGATAGATAACGACAATTCAATCCAAGGCAGATCGCCCGGCGATATGGTTGCAACAATTGCAACCGTATCGCCGGGCTTTTTAATTGAACGTAAACACTAACGTGGCTAAGTATGCTGCATCGCAAACATAGGGCGGCTCGTAGGCGCCATGCCTTGTCGGAGAAGCATCATGTACAAGTTCGAATCGGCCACCAGCTTCCTTCTCGCCATCGCCGCGCAGGCTCTCGCCGTCGGCTTTGTCTTCGCACTTTGAGTCTACTAACCATTTGATAGTACTTATGAGTTTGTTCATGTAAACCGCACTGCCGGCTAGCCATCATACGGTTGTGGGTGCGGTAGACCGACATGGTGAGACCAATCATGGGCGATTGCGTGTGACGCAACCGCGTCGTAGCGTTTTCAAATTGAGATAGGCCGACAGAGCCCTATCTATGTTGCACTGCACAAGCAGGGGTCAGGCACGTCGAGTACGGCGGCCATCGGAGAACAGACATGTCGATTTTTGAATCTGCCACCAGCTTCATGCTGGCGGTGGCGGCGCAGGCGCTTGCCGTGGGCGTCGTCCTCGCGCTGTAAGCGTACAGGCGTTACCAAAAAGGCCCGCCGGCAGGGATGCCGACGGGCCTTTTTGGTATCAGTTCCAGATCGCCTCAGTCGCTGGCGAACATGCCCTTGATCCGCGAGAAGAAACCCTCGGACTGAGGACATTCCGCGCCGGTCTCGGTCGCGCGGAATTCCTCCAGCAACTCCTTCTGGCGGGCGCTCAGCTTCGTCGGCGTCTCGACATCGATCTGCACGACCATGTCACCCGTGCCCCGCCCGTTGAGTACCGGCATGCCGGCTCCGCGCTGACGCAGCTGCTTGCCGGACTGTATGCCGGCCGGGATTCGGATCGAATGACGCTGGCCGTCCAACCCCGGCACCTCGATCGTACCGCCCAGCGAGGCGGTGGTGAACGATACCGGGCAACGTGCGAACAGCGTGTTGCCCTCTCGCTCGAACAGGCCGTGGCGGGCCACGTGGATGAAGATGTAGAGGTCGCCCGCCGGTCCCCCGCGCGCCCCCGCCTCGCCCTCGCCAGTCAGGCGGATGCGGGTGCCCTCGTCCACGCCGGCCGGCACGTTCACCGACAGCGTCTTGGCCTTGTCCACCCGGCCCTCGCCATTGCAGGCGGGGCACGGGTCGGCGATCATCTGGCCCGCACCGTGGCAGGTCGGGCATGTCCGCTCGACGACGAAGAAGCCCTGCTGCGCCCGCACCTTGCCGTGGCCGGCGCAGGTTGAGCAGGTGCGCGCCGCCGTCCCGGCCCGCGATCCGGTGCCGTCGCAGGTGTCGCACAGCGCCGCCACGTCGACATGGATCTCCGTCGGCTTGCCGTGAAAGGCTTCCTCCAGCGTGATCTCCATGTCGTAGCGCAGGTCCGCGCCACGTGCCGGCCCGCCACGGCCACCGCGCTGGCCGCCCATGAACTCGCCGAAGATATTGTCGAAGATGTCGGAGAAGCCGCCCATGTCGGCGCCGCCCCGGCCGCCGCCCGGGCCGCCCTGCTGGAACGCGGCCTTGCCGAAGCGGTCGTAGGCGGCGCGTTTCTGTGGATCCTTGAGGCAGTCATAGGCCTCGCTGATCGCCTTGAACCGCGCCTCGCTGTCCTTGCAGCCCGGGTTCTTGTCCGGGTGGCAGATCATCGCCAACCGGCGGTACGACGACTTGATCGTCTTGTCGTCGGCGGTGCGCTCGATTTCGAGCAGCTCGTAATATTCGGTATCAGCCATGCAGTCCCCCGGCGCGGATCAGCCCCCGCTCCGTGATGGAGCGGGGGCCGTCGCCGTCAAGCCTTGCGGTCTTCGTCGACTTCCGAGAACTCGGCATCAACCACGTCGTCGGCCTTCGCCGTCTCGCCGCCGTCGCCACCCGGAGAGGCAGCCGCCGCCTGCTCCTTCTCGTAGATCGCCTGACCCAGCTTCATCGACACCTGCGCCAGCGCCTGCGCCTTCTCGGTCATCGCCTCCGGCTCGCCGCCCTCGACCGCGGTCTTGGCCTCGGCCACCGCCGCCTCGATCTCGGCCTTCAGCGACGCATCGATCTTCTCACCATGCTCGCGCAGCTGCTGCTCGGTGGTGTGGATCAGGCTTTCGGCGTTGTTCTTCGCCTCGGCCGATGCGCGACGCTTCTTGTCCTCCTCGGCGAACTTCTCGGCGTCTCGGACCATCTGATCGACGTCGGCGTCGGACAGACCGCCCGATGCCTGGATCTTGATCTGCTGCTCCTTGCCGGTGCCCTTGTCCTTGGCGGTCACGTGCACGATGCCGTTGGCGTCGATGTCGAAGATCACCTCGATCTGCGGCACGCCGCGCGGTGCTGGCGGAATGCCGACCAGATCGAACTGGCCGAGCATCTTGTTGTCCGCAGCCATCTCGCGCTCGCCCTGGAACACGCGGATGGTGACGGCGCCCTGATTGTCGTCGGCGGTGGAATACACCTGCGACTTCTTCGTCGGGATCGTGGTGTTGCGATCGATCATCCGGGTGAACACGCCACCCAGCGTCTCGATGCCCAGCGACAGCGGCGTCACGTCGAGCAACAGCACATCCTTGACGTCGCCCTGCAGCACGCCCGCCTGGATGGCGGCGCCCATCGCGACGACCTCGTCCGGGTTAACGCCGGTGTGCGGCTCCTTGCCGAAGAACGCCTTCACCGCCTCGCGCACCTTGGGCATGCGCGTCATGCCGCCGACCAGCACCACCTCGGCGATGTCGGCCGCCTTCAGCCCGGCATCGGCCAGCGCCTTGCGCATCGGCTCCTGCGTGCGCTTGATGAGATCCTCGACCAGCCGCTCCAGATCGGCACGGGTGATGTTCTTCACCAGATGCTTCGGCCCCGTCGCGTCCGCCGTGATGAACGGCAGGTTCACTTCGGTGCTCTGCGCCGACGACAGCTCGATCTTGGCCTTCTCGGCTGCTTCCTTCAGGCGCTGGAGAGCAAGACGATCCTTCTTGAGATCGATCCCCTCGGCCTTCTGGAACTCGGCTGCGAGATACTCGACCAGCTTGGCGTCGAAATCCTCGCCGCCGAGGAAGGTATCGCCGTTGGTCGACTTCACCTCGAACACGCCGTCGCCGATCTCGAGGATCGAAACGTCGAACGTGCCGCCGCCCAGATCGTACACCGCGATCGTCTTGCCGTCCTGCTTCTCCAGCCCGTAGGCGAGCGCGGCGGCGGTCGGCTCGTTGATGATGCGCAGCACCTCGAGGCCGGCGATGCGGCCGGCGTCCTTGGTTGCCTGCCGCTGGGCGTCGTTGAAATACGCCGGCACGGTGATGACCGCCTGCGTCACGGTCTCGCCGAGATACGCCTCGGCGGTGTCCTTCATCTTCTGGAGCGTGAAGGCGGAAATCTGAGCGGGGGAATAATCCTCGCCGCCGGCCTTCACCCACGCATCGCCGTTGCTGCCCTTGACGATGTCATAGGAAACCAGCTCGGTATCCTTACGCGTGACGGGATCGTCGAAGCGGCGGCCGATCAGGCGCTTCACCGCATAGATGGTGCCGTCCGGGTTCGTCACCGCCTGCCGCTTGGCCGGCTGCCCGACCAGTCGCTCGCCATCCTTGGCGAAGGCGACGATCGAGGGCGTGGTGCGTGCGCCTTCGCTGTTCTCGATCACCTTGGGCTTGCCGCCCTCCATCACCGACACGCAGCTGTTGGTGGTGCCGAGGTCGATACCGATCACTTTTGCCATAGTCTGACCTTTCAACTCCTATATGCCCCTGCTGCCCCGACCACCCCCTTGCCAGTGAAGCGAGGCAGTCTCCGGGCAACGTTACGGTGGGCGATATAGGGGGGCTTTCGCTTGCCGCAAGTCGCCTGCACGCCTTATGGCAGCGGCAGTTCCCGACGATCGGAGTCCCGATGCGAAACATCCGCCTGCGCGCATTCGGCGTGGCTTTTCTTGGCCTTGCGCTCTCCGCCTGCCAGCCATCCGCGCCCGATGCGGTGGCGGTAAAATATGCGTGGGCGCGGCTTTCGCCCGTCGCGGGCCGCCCGGCGGCGCTGTATTTCACCCTCACGGGGGCGGCGAAACCCGATCGGCTGGTCGCGATCGACAGCGCGCTGGTGCAGCGGATCGAGCTGCACGAGAGCATGGGTGGCGGCACGGAGGGCATGATGTCGATGAAGCCGCTGGCCGGGGTGGACGTGCCGCCCGGCGGCTCGGCGCTGTTCCAGCCCGGCGGCAAGCACGCCATGCTGTTCGGTGTCGACCCGGCGATCACGCCCGGCACCGCCATTCCCCTGCGCTTCCGCTTTGCCAGCGGCAAGGCGGTGGAAGGTGAGGCGAAGACCGTGGGCGCGGGCGGCGAGGCGCCCGGTTTCTGATCCGCACGACACCGCCCGCCCTGTCGGCCAACCGGTTGAGCCGGCGGTCTAAGGCGCGCATCATCCGCTCGTCCGCCGCCGGGCAGGCATGCGCATCGGCGATCGCCTCGGGAGAGCACAGCGATGGTCGATGAAGACGGAACCGGCCGCTCCAGCGTTCGTCGCGAGATCGGGCGGACCGGGGACGTAGCGCATCCGGCGCGCGGTGTTATCGGCAAATTCCCCCGCCGCGTCAGCACCGCCGCGCGATGGGTCTGTCGCCATGTGCGCGGCCGGAGGCTGACGGCAGGCGAGCTCGACATGATCGACGCGATGTTCGGCACGACCAGGGGCATCGCCTCCGCCCGCATCTTCCCCTTCAACTTCTGGTGGCCGTACCCCAACGACCGCGCGATGACGCCGGACGGCAGCATCTATTTCCCCCGACGCGATTACCGCGACGATTTCAGCGCCCCCACGGTGTCGATATCGTTGAGGGCGCTGTTCCTGCACGAGGCGACCCACCTCTATCAGACGTACGTGCTCGGCTATTACCTGATGCTCTCCGGGCCGTTCGACCGGAACTACGAATATACGCTCGTCGCCGGCAAGCGGCTCGAGGATTACGGCATCGAACAGATGGGCCAGATGGTTCAGGACTATTATCGGCTCATCCACGGCGTCTCGATACTGGGCGGTGTCTACATGCCGGATGATTACAGGGACGCCCTCCCCGTGAGGACAGGGTAGAACCCGTCGCCACCTCCGTCCTGCTCGCGATGCTGGCGGGATGCGGCGACCCCCGCGTGGATATGGCGGGTGACGCACCGGGAGCGGCTACGCCGAAGCCATTCGGATAGAGCGACAGCAGCCAGGCCGGAGGAGATACGTCGATATCGGACCGAACCGGCGCGCTGATCGTCGGCGGCTTCGACCGCATCGGCGCGCGTCGGCCAGTAGCAACGCTTGGGCAGGACAATCGAGCAGGCCGTCGACGGCCCCGGAGAGCCGCGCGAGGCCGGCCCGCAATAGAGGTCGGCCCGCCATATCTGCATCTGCTGTTCGAGCGCGGCCTCGGTCGGGCGCCGGATGCGATCCCGGTCGATCCGGTCCTCTCCGCCTGCTGGCACCGGATCGAGACGATCCGCAACGACGCCCCCGAACGCCGCATCGTGCTGCGACGCCAGCGCCTTCCCCGCTTCGATCGTCGGCCAATCGGGGTCGAGCGACCGCCGGCGCACAGGCATGAACAGGCCGCCGCAGTTGCCTGCGGCGGCCTGTTCATCAGCAAGCGAGCGGCCGGTCAGGCCTGCGCGTCGACCTTCGTGCCAGCGGCACCGGCCTTGGCCACGCCCACCATAGCGGGGCGCAGCAGGCGGTCCTTGATCATATACCCGGCCTGCATCTCATGCACGACGGTGCCCGGCTCGGCGCCGTCCTGCTCCATCTCCATGATCGCCTGATGCCTGTTCGGATCGAGCTTGGCGCCCATAGCCTCGATCTTCGAGATGCCGTGGCGGCCGAACACCGTCTCCAGTTCCTTGCCGGTCATCTCGATGCCGGTGACGAGGGGCTTCATCTTCTCGTCCTCGCGCAGCGAATCGGGGATCGCGGCCAACGCGCGTGCCAGATTGTCGCTCACCGACAGCAGATCGCGCGCGAAGCCGGTCGTGGCATAGGCCTGCGCGTCCTGCTTTTCCTTTTCCAGCCGGCGGCGCACGTTCTGCGTCTCGGCCTGTGCGTAGAGCACCTCGTTCTTCAGCCGTTCCAGCTCGCCCTCCAGCCGGGCGAACGGGTTCTCGTCGGCAGCGTCAGCCGCCGTCTCGTTGGTGTCGATGTTCGTCGTATCGTCTTCGTTCATGCCATCAATCTCGATAGTGCCTGTGCCGTAAAATCCACCATGGGCACGACGCGCGCATAGTTCAACCGCGTCGGCCCGATCACCCCCACCACGCCGACCACCCGGCCCTCGCCATCGTGATAGGGTGCCGCGATCACCGAGGAGCCGGAAAGCGAGAACAGCTTGTTCTCCGATCCGATGAAGATCTTCATCCCCGCGCCGCTGCGCGCGCGATCGAGCAGGCGGGCGATCTCCTCCTTGCCTTCGATCTCGTCGAGCAACTGGCGCACCCGTTCCAGATCGGCGGCGGCGGTGGCGTCGATCAGGTTGGCGGCGCCGCGCACGATCAGCACCGGCCGCGCCGCATTGTCCTGCGACCAGACCGCCAAGCCGCGCGCGATCAGTTCATGCGCGGCGCTATCCAGCGCGGCGCGGCCCTCGCCGATCTCGTGGCGCAACCGCGCCTCCGCCTCGCGCAGGGTCAAGCCCGCCAGCCGCTCGGTAATGTAATTGCCCGCCTCCACCAGCGCGGAAGGCGGCAGCCCGCGCGGCAGGTCGACCACCCGGTTCTCCACCGTGCCGTCATGCCCCACCAGCACCGCCAGCGCCTGCCCGTGCGAGAGCGGCACGAAACCGAACTGGCGCAATACCGGCTCCCGCCGCGGCACCAGCACGATGCCGGCGCAGGCGGACAGGCCGGAGAGCGCGGCGCTGGTGGCGGCCAGCGCCTCCTCGATCGGCCCGCCGCCCAGCGCCCGCGCCTCGATCGCCGCGCGTTCCTGCGCCGAAGGGGCGGCTGCCTGCATCATCGCATCCACGAACAGCCGCAGCCCCGTCTCGGTCGGCAAGCGGCCGGCGGAGGTGTGCGGGGAGGCGAGCAGGCCGCGCTCCTCCAGATCCTGCATCACGTTGCGGATCGAGGCGGGCGACAGGTTCAGCCCCGGCAGCCGCGCGATCGTCTGCGAGCCGACCGGCTGGCCGGATCCCAGGTAATTTTCCACCACCAGCCGGAACACGTCACGCGCGCGGGCGGACATCTCGCCGATCGGCGCGGCGGACAGGATGGGGCCGTTCATGGCGCCGATATAGAGCAACCGCCCCGCCCGCTCAACGAGGCCGCCGTCGTGACCGCCCCCGCAGCCCCACGCCGACCGCGGCGCACAGCACGAAGCGCGGTGCCCACGGTTGCCGATCGCGCCTGATGCCGGGGGCGAGCCACCGGATCGGCCCGTCCCCTGCCCGATCCCCGGTGGCCCATCGCCAGCGCCGCGAAGTCCACGATCCGCAACAGTCGGGCTATCGCCCTCTCCTTCACACTGGCGGCCGGGTGCCGCTGCCGCTACATGCGCCTGCCGCCCCGATCAGCCCAGACCAAGCAAGGACATTCCGATGCGCCCCTCCGGCCGTGCCCCAGACCAGATGCGACCCATTTCGATGGAGACCGGCTTCACCAAGCATGCCGAGGGTTCGTGCCTCGTCAGCTTCGGCGACACCCGCGTACTCGTCACCGCCTCGCTGGAGGAGCGCGTGCCGCCGTTCCTGCGCGGCAAGGGCAAGGGCTGGGTGACGGCGGAATACGGCATGCTGCCGCGCGCCACGCACACCCGCGGATCGCGCGAGGCGGCCAAGGGCAAGCAGTCCGGCCGCACGCAGGAGATCCAGCGGCTGATCGGCCGATCGTTGCGCACCGTGGTGGACATGGCAAAGCTCGGCGAGCGCCAGATCACGATCGACTGTGACGTGATCCAGGCCGACGGCGGCACCCGCACCGCCGCCATCTCCGGCGGCTGGGTGGCGCTGCGCCTCGCGGTGGACAAGCTGCTCGCCTCGGGCGCGCTGACGCAGGATCCGATCGTCGCGCAGGTCGCCGCCGTCTCGTGCGGCATCCACGAGGGCACGCCGGTGCTCGACCTCGACTATATCGAGGATTCGAACGCGCACGCCGACGCCAATTTCGTGCTGATCGGCGACGGCAACATCGCCGAGGTGCAGGCCACCGCCGAGGGCGCGACCTACGACGAGGAGGCGCTGCTCCGTCTGCTGCGCCTCGCCCGCATCGGCTGCGGCGAGATTTTCGCCGCGCAGCGCCGGGCCACCGGCCGGTGACGGGCGCGCATCGCAGGCTCGCCCCCGGCCGGCTGGTGATCGCGAGCCACAACGAGGGCAAGGTGCGGGAAATCCGCGCCCTGCTCGCCCCCTTCGGGATCGAGCCGGTGTCCGCCGCCTCGCTCGACCTGCCGGAGCCTGAGGAAACCGGCACCACCTTCGCCGCCAATGCCGAGCTGAAGGCGCGTGCGTCGGCCGATCTCTCCGGCCTGCCCGCGCTGGCCGACGACAGCGGCCTGTGCGTCGAGGCGCTGGGCGGCGATCCGGGCATCTTCTCGGCGCGCTGGGCGGGCGAGAGCAAGGATTTCGGCGTGGCGATGCAACTGGTCGAGGATGCTCTCGGCAAGGCCGGGCCGGAGACGGGGCGCGATGCGCATTTCGTCTGCGCGCTGTCGCTGTGCTGGCCGGACGGGCATATCGAGACGTTCGAGGGGCGCAGCGACGGCACCCTGGTGTGGCCGCCACGCGGGCAGCAGGGCTTCGGCTACGATCCGATGTTCCTGCCCAACGGCCACAAGCAGACCTTCGGCGAGATGGACCCGGACGCCAAGCACGCGATGAGCCATCGCGCCAAGGCGTTCGCCAAACTCGTCGCGGCGGTATTTTGAATCCCTCCCCCGGGCCGGGTCGAGGGGCGGCGTTACGGGAGAACCGTGGCGACCCCTCGACTGCGCTCGGGGAACGGCAAGGCGGCGACCTCGCGCTTTATATCCACTGGCCGTTCTGCGTTTCCAAATGCCCATATTGCGACTTCAACAGCCACGTCCGCGCCGGCGTGGACGAGGATCGCTGGCGTGCCGCGTTGCTGTCGGACATGGCGCATGAAGCAACGTCGCTGCCCGGTCGCCGGCTGACCTCGATCTTCTTCGGCGGCGGCACCCCCTCGCTGATGCCGCCCGCCACCGTCGCGGCGCTGATCGCGGCGGCGGAGCGCCACTGGGGCTTTGCGCCCGATATCGAGATCACGCTGGAGGCGAACCCCTCCTCGGTGGAGGCGGCGCGCTTCGCCGATCTGGGCGCGGCCGGCATCAACCGCGTCTCGCTCGGCCTGCAATCGCTCGACGACGATGCGCTCGCCTTCCTCGGCCGCGCGCATGGCGTGGCCGAGGGGCTGGCCGCGCTGGAAACAGCACAGGCCGCGTTCGCCCGCGTCAATTTCGACCTGATCTACGCGCTGCCCGGCCAGTCGCTGGCGGCATGGCAGGCGATGCTCACCCACGCGATCGGCCTCGGCACCGGCCACCTCTCGCTCTACCAGCTCACCATCGAGCCGGGCACGCGCTTCGCCACGCTGGCCGCACAGGGCAAACTGGTGCCGGCCGACCCCGATCACGCCGCCGACCTCTTCGAGGCCACCCGCGCGCTCACCACCGCCGCCGGGCTGCCCGCCTACGAGGTGTCGAACCATGCGCGGCCGGGCGAGGAGAGCCGCCACAACCTCACCTACTGGCGGCAGGGCGACTATGCCGGCATCGGCCCCGGCGCGCACGGCCGCCGCCATGGCCACGCCACCATCCGCCATCGCAAGCCGGAAAACTGGCTCGCCGCGATGGACCGCAACGCCCACGGCATCGCCGAGGACGATATCCTCACGCCCGAGGCGCGCGCCACCGAGGCGCTGCTGATGGGGCTGCGACTGGCCGAGGGGATCGATCCGGCCGCCATCGCCGCGCGTACCGGGATCGCGACGGCTCGGTTGGTCGATGCCGCCGCCGTCGCCAGGCTCGAGACGCTCGGCCTCGTTGCGCAGAGGCGCGACCGGCTGATCGTGACGGAGGCCGGCATGCTGCTGCTCGACGCGATCCTGCCGCAGGTCGTGGCGATCGGCTGACCTGCCGCTACGGCAAGGCCGCCGCTGCAACATGGCGCAACATCCCCGAAATCCGCCTGCGATCCACCCGGCCTATCCCCTGCGCACCACGCAGGAGACACCCCTTGAGACGTTCGCGCATCACCGATTGCCGCGCTGGCATCCACCAGCCCGACCGTTCGACCGCACGCGGTGACGACGGCATCCAGCGCAGCAGTTGCCGCGGTTGCGGCTGCGCGCTGATGCGCACCGGCGCGACGCGGATCTGGTTCCTTTCCAGCCTGATCGGCTGACCGGCGACGGGAAGAGTGACGAACAGTTTCGGCCACGCGGCATACTTTGCGCGCTTTCATGACCCCATGACTGCGACCGAGAGATCGGTAGTAGTAATCACCTGCCTTCGGGGGTCTGATCGGAGAGGCCAACCAATCCGTCGGCTTGCCGGGATGGCTTGATAGCCGACAGGGCGGTCTAGCTCTGCCCCACGTGGCCCAGCGGCCAGTCAGACCTTTAACCCCGCTCCCCTACGTCAGCGACCTTGAAACGTATCGAGCCTATGGCGCCCTCCGGCACCGCAGCGAAGACAGGAGGCAGGGTTCCCGGTCAGCCAGTCTTCGGGCGAGGCAAGGTGCCGCTACGAAGCAAGGCCGCTGGCAGTGCCACCGGCCCCCGGCACCTCAAGTGCCCCGTCAACGACTGATGCCGCCGTCCGGACCGCTTACCTGCCTCGAGCCCAGTCCGCGTGACGCGAAGCCGCGTGCGACCCGCCAGCGCTTTACGGCGTGCCGTCAGACGCGGGCGCGGCCGTCTCGCCCGATCCGTCCGCAGCATCCTCGGTCCGTGTCACGCGGGAGGTGAGGCCGCTGGCGTCGGCATCTTCCAGCATCTGCGCATCGGGGGACGGTGGCTCTTCGGCCGGCAGCGCGTCGGCCACGTTGGCATCCGGCTCGGGCAGCTTTGGCGGCGGCGTCACCTTTTCCACGACGGGTGGCGGCTCGGCCGGAGTGGGCAGCACCTCCACCACTTCGTTCGCGAAGGTGTCGTCCTCACGCTGGGGCGGGGATTCGGAACACCCCGCCAGCACCGCCATCGCCAGCCCCGCCACGATCAGCCCGCGCCCGATCGCTCCGCCACGCTTCGCGTCGCGCCGTTCCCCCGTCATGCCCATCACGCCCCCCCGGAAACCGATGCCGTCACCACCGGCGCACGCCGCGCGCTCGCCGCCACCTTGTTCGCCAGCGTGTCGTCCCAGCCATAGGGGTCGGCCCGGAAGCTGACCTGCCCGTTGGCGCTGGCGAATGCCGTCCAGTAGAGCAGATAGACGGAAATCGGCTGCGGCAGCCGCGCACGCACGGTATCGCCCTTGTCGATCGCGGCCTGCACCGCATCGCCCTCCCACTTCGCGTCGCCCGTCAGCGCCAGTTCGGCCAGATCGACCGGCCGCTCTAGCCGCACGCAGCCGTGGCTGACCATGCGGGCATAACGCGAGAAGGTGGCGCGCGACGAGGTGTCGTGCAGGTACACCCCATAGGGATTGTCGAAATCGAACTTGATGCGGCCCAGCGAATTGCCCTCGCCCGGTTTCTGCTGCAACCGCGTGCCGCCACCGTCGAGCGGGATGATCTTGAAGCCGGCGCGCTTCAGATAGGCAGCGCCCTTCGGCATTAATTCTTTCTTCGCGATCGACTGCGGCACGTTCCACGGCGGGTTGATGACGATGCTGTGGATGCTCGATTGCAGCATCGGCGTCTCGTCGCCCGGCCGCCCGGTCACGGCGCGCATCGAGGTGACGGGGGTATCACCCTTGAACATCGTCAGCACGGCGGCGGCGATGTTCACCTGGATGCGGTCGGCCGGCAGATCGGCCGGCAGCCAGCGCCACCGCTCCATGTTCGCGACGATCTGGCGCACGCGCTGCGCGGCCGGTACGTTCAGCGCGGCGAGCGTCTGCTGGCCGGCGGTGCCGGTCGGCTCCAGCCCGTAACGCTTCTGTGCGCGGCGGACATGCTCGGCCAGCTTCGTGTCGAACTTGTCAGAGGTGCCGAGGTCGGCGTCCTTGTCCTCCACCGCCAGCCGCTTGCGCAGCGCCACCACGCGCGGGCCACTGCTGCCGGGGCCGATATCCGGCCCGGCCGGGACCACCGGCCAGCCACCGCTCGCCTCGATCTGGCGATAGGTGGTGAGGCCACGACGCAACGCATCGTAACCGGCGTAGGGCGGCGGCAGCGATGCGATCCAGCTCGCCAGCCGGTCCTGCGTCACTGCCGCGACGAAGCCCGGCCACGGATCGTAGGCGGCGGGGCGCAGCCCCCACGCCGGGAGGTAGTCGGCCTTGGTGAGGCGCCCTGCATGCAGCGCGCGGGCATGATCCATCACCGCCCCGATCAGCGCCGGATCATCCGGTCCGAGCGCGACCGGCTGGACGGACGATTTCGCCGGATCGGCGGTCAGGCCGTGCGCCGAGGCACCGTCGAGCATCTGACGCAGCAGTTTTGCCTGCGCCGAGGTCAGCGTTGGGGCGGGGAGCGGAGGGGTGGCGACGGTGCGGTCCAGCGGCAAGGGCATCACCGTCATCGGCGCGTCGGGCACCGGCACCTGCGATTCGACCGGGGCGACCGCGAGGCCTGTCATCAGCGCGGCCGCGCCGATCCCGGCCAGCCAGGCGGGCATACGCATCCCGCCGTTCGACAAACTGCTCATTTCCACGCCCCCGTCTGCCATGCCACCATACGCGGGGCATGTCGCTGAAACCCTATAGTCGGCCACCGGCCGCGCAAGCCCTGCCGCATCATGACGGCCGGCAAACCACTCGAAACCGGACCGCGCATCGGCTACCGCCCGGCTCTGCGAACGCGACCCCGCGTCCCGCAATGTCCCTAACGAAGACGAGGCCGCTTCGCTCCCGATGACCGAACGATGCCCTGCAGGCCAGTCCTGGGTCGCCCGCCGCACGCTTCTTGCCGCCGGCCTCGGCCTCGCGCTCTCCACGAGGGCGGCGGGCGCGGTGCCGCAGGCCGGGCTTGCGGCGATCGCGCGGGACATCCGGCCCGATCTGGTGGCTGCGGCGTCGGCGGCGCTGGCACGGCACGAGTCGGCGATCTGGTCGCGCGATGCGATCGCAATCGTCGATTTCGCGCTGCCGTCCGCCACGCCCCGGCTGTACCTGATCGACCTGCTCGGCGGCACCGTCACCACGATGCTGGTGGCGCACGGCAAGGGGTCCGATCCCGATCACAGCGGCATGCTCGCCGCCTTCTCCAATGTGGAGGGGTCGGCCGCCACCTCGCGAGGGGCCTACCTTACCGGAGAGGCATACGACGGCATCCACGGCGCCTCGCGCCGGCTGATCGGGCTGGACCCGAGCAACGACCACGCCGAGGCACGTGCCATCGTGATCCATTCCGCCTGGTACGTCGGGCCTGAGATCGTCGCGCGACAGGGCGTGCTCGGCCGCAGCGACGGCTGCTTCGCCGTCTCGACCGCCGATATCGGCCCGTTGCTGGCGCGGCTCGGGCGCGGGCGGCTGCTGTACGCCGGCTGAGGCTTCGCTCAAGACGGCCGCGCACCGGCGAACGACACCACCGCCCGCGTCACGTTCTGCATCAACTGCATCCGCGCCCAGATCGGCTGGCGGGTGCTGGCGATCATTACCGCCACCGCGAAGGTGCGGCCATCGGGCGCGGTGAGCAGGCCCACGTCGTTGTAGCCGGTGGCGAGGCTGCCCAGTTCCTGTCCCGTCCCCGTCTTGTGCGCGAAGGCCCAATTCTCGCCCAGGCCGCCCTTCAGCCGCTGCGGCCCGGTCTTGCTCTGCGCCATGATCGACAGCAGCACCTGCGTCGATCCCGGCGAAAGGATATCGCCCTTGCGCAATCGGGCGAGCGCGGCAACCATGCCTTCGGGCTGCGCGCCGTCCATCGGATCGGCGAGGTAGCGTTCCAGCGCGGCGCGGCGCACCTCCAGCGGCAGCGCGGCGCGGGCGACGAGCCAGCCCTGCCCGCCGGCATATTCCGGCTTCCATTCCATGCCGGCGATCCGGCTCTGCAACAGTTTCTCGCCCGGGCCGAAGGCGATGCCGGAAATGCTGGCGCGGGTGAAGAAGGCACGCACCGCCGACGGGCCGCCCACGCGTTGCAGCAGCACGTCGTTGGCAGTGTTGTCGCTCTGCGTCATCGCGATGGTCAGCAGGTTGCGGATGCTGGTGGTGAAACCGTCCGGCCCCATCATCGCGCGGACCGGCTGGTGAAACAGGGTGAGGTCGGACCGGCGGACGGTGATCGGGTCTTCCAGCCGCAACGTGCCGCGATCCACCGCGTCGAGCAGGGTAAGCGCCACCCACAGCTTGCTCACGCTCTGCTGCGGGAAACGGCCGGTGCCGTTCCACGACACGCTCCATCCGGCCTGCACGTCGCGCACGGCGATGCCGACGACGCCGTCGAACCCGCGCCCCAGCCGCTCCAGTTCGCTCAGCAGCATCGCGGGCGGGCGCGGCGTGGCGCCGGGCGGCACGACACGCGGCTGCACCACCCGCACCGGCGGTGTCGGTGTGGACACCCGCTGCGGCGCGGAGGGCGAAACGCAGCCGGCCAGCAAGACCGGCAACATGATCGCCGCCCGATGCCGGCCGCCGGCCCGCCGGATCGTCTTCCGCAACTCGCTCGTCATCCGTTCACCCCGATTTTGCCGACCCTATGATCGGCCGGGATGAATCCCACCTGTATCGCCGGTCAACCGTTTTCCGCAGGCGGAGGCTAGAGGACCGCCTCGATCAGTCCGAGCGACCGTGCTTCCTCCGCCTCGATGTACCAGTTGCTGGGCGCGCGCTCGAGCACCTCGTCCATCGTCACGCTCGATCCCTGGATCAGGCTGGCAAAGCCCTCGTTCTGGATCAGGATCGAACATTCGATCTCGTGGAGCAGCGCCGTCACCCCGGCGATGCAGGTGGTCAGCGGCCCCTCGACATGAAGATCCTTCTTGATCTTGCGCTCGTGGATCATCAGCCGGGTGCCGCGGGTGAGATAGCGGTTCGGCCGCGCGAAAAAGCTCATGAAGGTGGTGCCGGCCGAATAGATTGCCGCCTTCCCGAGGAAGACGAAGCGGCGCTGTCCGCCAGAGATGTCGCTGTGGAAGCGGATGTCCTCGCCCATCATCCGCGCCACTTCGGGATCGCCGCCCAGCGTGGTCAGTTCGACCACCACGAGGCCGCTCTCGGGGGCATTGTCCAGCTGCTGCCGGAACAGCTTGTACATGTCGTAATCGACCGTGCCGGACAGCAGGATCGCGGGGGCATGGAAATCGGCCGCCTGTAGAAGAGTGGTCTGCATGGTCGCTCCCGATGGCTGGAATTGCGGGGGCGAACGCCGCCGGTGGTGGTTCGATCCGTCCGGCGTGCAAAAAGACCCATTCGGACGCCATGTCCGCCATCCGGCGATATGCCGCCGGGGACGGTCAGCGGCGTCGGCGATCATGCCGGACGATCGCGGGCGATGGGGGCGATGGGGGATCGCCGTTGCGAGCTAGACGCCGTGCCACACCGTACGGGCCGGGGCGGGCAGCAACCCCGGGCCGCCCCCGTCGGCCAGCAGCCGGGCGATCGCGGCGGCGGGGAGCGGGCGCGCCAGCAGGAAGCCCTGCACCTCGTCGCATCCCATCGTCGCCAGCGCCGCATTCTGCCCGGCCGTCTCCACCCCGCCCGCCGTCACGTGCAGGCCGGTCGCCTGCGCCAGCCGGATGATCGCGGCGATCACCGCATCGCCATCCGCATCGCGGTCGATCGCCTGCACGAACGAACGGTCGATCTTCACCCGGTCGATCGCGCACTGGCGCAGCGAGCCGAGCGAGGAGAAGCCGGTGCCGAAATCGTCCAGCGCCATCTGCACGCCGTTGGCGCGCAGCAGCATGATGTTCGGCCGGCAATCCTGCGCATGTTCGATGTAGCGGCTCTCGCCGATCTCCAGCTGCAACCGCGCCGGCTCGAACCCGCTTTCGGCCAACAGCGCCATCACCCGCGCGGCGAACCCCGGCCGGCGAAGCTGGAGGGCCGAGACGTTGATCGACAACCGTCCCACCGGCCAGTCGCGCGCCGCGCGGGTCGCCTCGCGCAGCACCCATTCGCCGATCGCCTCGATCAGCCCGCTTTCCTCGGCCACCGGCAGGAAGGCGGCGGGCGGCATCATCCCCTTGGCGGGGTGATGCCAGCGGACGAGCGCCTCCACCCCGGTCATCGCCCCGCCGCGCATCGCGAACTGCGGCTGATAGTGGACCGCCAGTTGATCCCCCGCCAGCGCGGCCCGCAGATCCTGCTCCAGCGAACGGCGCGAACGCAGCGTCGAATCCATTTCCTCGGCGAAGACGGTGAAGCGGCCGCGCCCGTGCGATTTGGCATGATAGAGCGCGATGTCGGCCTTCCGGCTCAGTTCCACCCGCTCGACGCTGTGGACCGGCGCCAGCGCCACGCCGATGCTGATGCCGACATGCGCCTGCCCGCCCAGCACCTCGAACGGCGCATCGACCGCCTCGATGATCCGCAGGCAGAGGATCTCGATATCGGCAGGCGAGCCAACGCCCGTCTGGAGAATGGCGAACTCGTCGCCGCCCAGCCGCGCCACCGTATCGCTTTCGCGCACCAGCATGGCGAGGCGACGGCCCAGCTGCCGGATCAGGTCGTCCCCCGCCGGGTGGCCGAGCGTGTCGTTCACGTTCTTGAACCGGTCGAGATCGAGATACAGCAGCGCCGCCCGCCCCGCCCCGCGCCGGACGCCGGCCAGCGCCTGATCGAGCCGGTTCTCGAACAGGGCGCGGTTGGGCAGCCCGGTCAGGCTGTCATGGAAGGCCAGATGCTCGGCGCGCGCGCGGCTCAACTGAAGCTGGGCGGTGCCCCGGCGGAGGCGCAGCATCAGCCAGCCCAGCACGCCGCCGATCAGCATCAGGCCGAGCGCCAGCCCCGGCGCCAGCCGGCCGAGCACCCGCGCCCCCGGCTCGAACGGCCGCCACGCGATCCGCCCCAGCAGCACGCCGTCTGCCGAGCGCAGCGGCACGCCGATCTCGCCGGGCCTCAGCTCCCCCGGCGGGGCGAAGCGGACGTCGCGGAACCAGTAAGCGCCGGCCAGCCGGGTCAGGAAGCTGCGATCGAGGAAGCGCACGCTGACGTGGAGGAACTCGCTGCCCGCCGCCTGCCGGATCCTGCCCGTATCCGAGACGATCGGCTTCACGCTGACGATCGCCGGCCGCCCCGCGACCATGCCGAGGTCGCTCGCGCCGTCGCTCAGTACGGTCGTATCGCGACGGGGAACGGGATCGCGCATTTCGGCGCGCAATCGCATCATCAGCGGACCGGCGGTCGGTTCCGCCACGGCGTAGCGTGACGGCGCGGTCCTGCGCCCGTCCTGCATGGCGTACACCGGGCGCCCGCGCGGATCGACGACATAGGTCTGGTCGTGACCGTAATAGCTGTGCATCCACACGCCGAGATTGGCATCGAGCCAGTCCCTGTCGAGCGGTGCGCGGCGGACCTGCACGACAGCGTCGTCCCAGACGGTGGACGCCTCCTGATCGTGGGCGACGGCGCGAATGCTGTCGTGCAGCACCACTGCGAACAAGCCGGCCTGCCGCTGCCGCGCGGCCTCGTCCACGGCATGGGTCGACCAGGCGAGCAACAGCGCCAGGACAGCCGCCGTCAGGCTCAGCGCGATCGCGACCGGCAGCACCACCTGCGCGAGAAACTGTCGCTTCGCCCGATATTCCTGCACGCCATCCCATCCGACCGTTCGGCTGACATTCGATAGGACGAGATGTTTAACAAGCGGTTCTGGTGCAAACCTCGTTTTAACCACGGTCGGGCAAGAAACGACGATGGTTCCGCCTCCCCGTCCACGCGCCCGCCCCCTCGGTGCGATCCTGCTGGCCATCGTGCTCGCATCGGCCGCCCGTGCGGCGCCGGCCGATCTGTCCGCCAACATCGGCGTCGTGTCGGACTATCGCTTTCGCGGCGTCAGCCTCTCGAACCGGAAGCCGGCGTTGCAGGGCGGCGTCGACCTCGGCCTCGCGGGTGGCTGGTATGCCGGCACCTGGGGATCGACGATCGCGCGCTACGGCGGATCGCGGGCGGAGGTGGACCTGTACGGCGGGCGGACGGGCCATGTCGCCGGATTCGACTACAGCCTCGGCGCGTCGCTCTACCTCTATCCGCGCGGACGGCGGGTGAACTATGCGGAGGTGCGCGCCGAATTCAGCCGCCCGGTCGGCCCGGCGACGCTGGCGGTCGAGGCCGACTACGTGCCCGAGCAGCATAACAGCCGCACGGACAACATATACGTCGGCGCACGCGCCACCCTCGTCATGCCGGATACGCCGTTCTCGCTCACGCTGCGCGGCGGATATGAGGATGGCTTCTATGCCCGCAAGCTGGACTGGGAGGCCGGCCTCGCGGTGGGCGACGACCACCTCTCCGGTTCGGCCTCGCTGACGGGCAGCCATCAGGGCGGCGCCGGCGATACCGGCCGGCTGGGGCGAACCGGCCTGCGTTTCGCATTGGCGGCGAGTTTCTGAACCGGCCAAACGCGCCATTCGACTTTCGTCGAATGATCCAGGGCGCCAAGCGGCCGTGCGCTGCCATCTGCATTGGGTTCCGCTACGGCATGACGGGGCAGTCGACCCGAATCATCCGAAACGGATCAATGAGATGATCCGCCGTTTACCCATTGCTAACCACGTTTGAAAGCGATGTCGAAAGCATCCCTCTGCCATCATTCTAACGGGTTCAATGGTTAAAGGCGCGGTGAGGAGTGGGCAGGCTTTCCTCCGTCGTCCGCGATGTCCGTCACGGAAGGCAGATCATTCTGGGAGCTTCGGTGGTGCTGGCGCTCGCGCTCGGCGGCATCCTGGCCATTGCCCTCGCCGGCATCTCGATGAACCGGGATGCCGTCCGCAACCAGACCCAGCTCGTCGACAACGCCCTCAGCCAGGGGGTCGTGGATGCGCTCAACGGCGTCCAGACCGTGGCTTTCTGGGACAATACGGTACGCAAGCTGCAGGCCCGGCCGCTCGACAAGGCGTGGCTCGACTACGAGATCGGCGAGTATCTGACGCAGGTCTATGGCCACAGCGCGGTGTGGATCCTCGACCCTGCCAACCGCCCGGTCTATGCCTATACCCCCGGCGATGCGGCGCACGCCGCCCGGCTGGGCGAGTTCACGTCCGATCTGGATGAACTCGTCGCCGTCGTCCGCGGCGGGCGGGAAGACGGGCGGCGGATGCGCAACGCCTCGTTCCGCAGCAACCAGAGCCGCTATGCGCAGAACTCGCTCGGATCGCGCGGCAACTGGACCGCGCACATCGTCGCCAACCGCGGACAGGCCGTGATCCTGTCGGTGATGACGATCGTGCCGTCCACCAACCAGGTGACGATCCAGGGCCGCCCCTTCCTGATCGTCACCGCCGTGCGGATCGGCGCGAGCCAGCTTCGCGGGTTCGCCGATTCGCTGCTGATCCCCGACCTGCGGGCCGTGCCGCTCTCGGCGCCGCCCCGGCTGTCAGGCCGGTATATCGTCACCTCCGATCGCGGCGTGCCGATCGAGCGGTACGAATGGACCGCCCGCGTGCCCGGCGCGATGCTGCTGCACTACGTGCTGCCGCTGTTCGTGGTCGTCACCCTCATCGCCGGGCTGCTGCTGCTCGTCACGCTGCGGCGGATGCAGACCATCTCGGTGTCGCTGGTGGACAAGGAGAAGGAGGCGAGCTTCCTCACCAACTACGATCCGTTATCGTCGCTGCCCAACCGCCGATTGTTTTCGCAGAAACTGGATGCGGCGCTGGCGACACCCGAAAACACGACGCTCGCTTTCTGCGATCTCGATAATTTCAAGACGATCAACGACACGCTCGGCCACGAGCTGGGCGACCTGCTGATCCAGATCGTCGCCCGCCGCCTGCGTGAGAGCTTTCCGGAGTGCGTCGTCGTCGCGCGTTTCGGCGGCGACGAGTTCGCGCTGATGCATTCGGAACGATGGCTGTCGGTGGAGGAGTTCGGCGCGCGCATCCAGCAGGCGTTCGCCGAGCCGGTCGATCTGGGAGGCACGCCCACGCGGATCGGCATCTCGGTCGGCATCGTGACCGCGCCCGAGCATGGCCGTGACGCGACCGACCTGATGCGCAACGCCGACATTGCGCTCTATCAGGCCAAGGATGCCGGCCGGGCGCGCTGCGCGATCTACCATCGCGGGATGCGCGACCTGATCTTCGTCCGCAAGGAGCGCGAGGCGCGCATCGTGCAGATGCTCGAGAGCGAGCGGTTCGAGCTGCACTACCAGCCGATCGTCGATATCCGCACGGCGTGCGTTTCCGGCATGGAGGCGCTGCTGCGCTGGCCGTCGGACGATCCGATGCCGATGTCGCCGGCCGAGTTCATCCCCATCGCCGAGAGCGCCGGGCTGATGGTGCAGCTGGGCGACTGGATCATCCGCCGGGCGTTCGCGGATTCACTGCGCTGGCCCAAGCTGTGGATCTCGATCAACCTGTCGCCGTTGCAGATCAAGGCGCCCGACCTGCTCGACCAGCTCGAGCGCCACCTGCGCGCCACCGGTGCCGATCCCCGCCGGATCATGTTCGAGATCACCGAGGGGCTGCTGCTCGATTCCACCAGCCGCACGCGCCAGACCCTGCACGGCATCCGCGCGATGGGGTTCCGCATGGGGCTGGACGATTTCGGCACCGGCTATTCCAGCCTCAGCTACCTTCAGGAATTCACCTTCGACAAGCTCAAGATCGACCGCAGCTTCATCTGCGACGGCAAGCTGGAGGAGCCGCGTTCCGCCTCGCTGGTGAAGGCGGTGATCGATGTCGGCCGGGCGCTGGGCATCGAGGTGGTGGCCGAGGGGGTGGAGCATATCAAGGAAGCGGTGATCCTCAAGATGCTCGGCTGCGACCAGATCCAGGGCTGGCTCTACGGTCGCGCGTTGCCGCCCGCCCGGGCGACCGAGCATCTCGCGGCGCTGACCGAAACCCTGCGCGACCCGCCCGAAACAGGCCCGGCGCCGACGCTTCGACTGCTGAGTTCGTGATCCGCCGGCGGACGATCGCGGCGGGTGCCGTGCCGGTGGCGCTGATCGTCGCGGCGACCGGGCCGGCGATCGCGCAGGACGCGGGCGAGATCGTGGTGACGGCGCAGCGCCGGGTGGAGCGCCTGCGCGACGTGCCGGCTGCCGTCACCGTGGTATCCGGCGCGACGATGGAGGCGGCGGACCTTTCCGACGCCAAGGCGATCATCCGCTTCACCCCCGGCTTTTCCGGCGCGGCGGACAATAATTTCGTCGACGGCATCGCCATCCGCGGCATCGCCTCCAACGACTACGGGATCGGCGGCGATCCCTCGATCGGCGTGTTCCGCGACGGCATCCACCTCGGCCGCACGGGCACCGCGATCACGACCAGCTACGATCTGGCGCGGATCGAGGCGTTGCGCGGGCCGCAGGTATTCCTGTTCGGCCGCAATGCCATTTCGGGCGCGCTGGCGATCGTCACCGTGGCGCCCGATCCCGATCGCGCCGGGGGCTATGCCAGCGCGCGGCTGGGCACGCGCGATCGCCACGAGGTGCAGGGCGCGTACAATGTGCCGCTGGGCGACGGCTGGGCCTTCCGCCTCGCCGCCGACCGCGAGACGGAGGACGGATCGACCCGCAACGTGGCGCTGCCCGACGCCCGCCGGCTCGGCTGGCGCAATGTCGCCGCCGTGCGCGCCTCGCTGCTGCACCGGGGCGAGACGACGACCGTTCGCCTCACCGGCGAATATGAGCACCGCCGGCTGAGCGGCGCGGCCCACCGCGCACAGGACGATACCGAGGTGTTCGCCACGCTCGCTTCCGTCGCGCCCGATCTGGCGATCGGCGGCGGGCGGCGCGATGTGGACAGCGACGTGCGCGCGCCCGTCGATGCAACGCGGGTCGGCTCGCTGACCCTGCGGATCGACCATGTCGCCGGCGACTGGACGTTCGCCTCGCTCACCGGGGTGCGCGCGCACCGCTATCGCTATCTAGAGGATTACGACGGCACGCCGCTGACGATCGACACCTACGGTGTGCGTCAGCGGGGCGATTACGCCAGCCAGGAATTCACCGCCGTCTCCAGCGGCGGCCCGGTGACATGGAGCTTCGGCGTCTCGGCCTATCGCGAGCGGATCAGGAGCGTCCACACCAATGCCATCGCCGAGACCATCGTCTGCGGCCCGGCCTGGGGCTACACCGATTGCGACGCGCTCACCGCCGATTTCTACGGCACCCCCTACGTCCCCTCGCCGGATGGCACGCTGACCGACATCAATCGTGCGCGTGGCGCCAACCGGGGCGTCTCCGCTTATGGCGCGGCCGACTGGCAGGCCACCCCCACCCTCACCCTCGGCGCCGGCGCCCGCTGGACGCGCGACCGCAAGCGCTTCGACCTCGACGTGCCGCCAGTGGCGAGCTCGCTCGGCAACATCTTCCTCTCGACCTATCATACGGACGGCTACGTGCGCGCCGCCAGGACGTGGGACGGCCTCTCGCCGCGCCTCACCCTGCGCTGGCAGCCGAGCCGGGCGTGGACGCTCTATGCCAGCGCCACGCGCGGCACCAAGGCGGGCGGATCCGGCACGTTCAGCCTCCCCGGCCCGGGCGCGCTCGACGATTACGGCCCCGCCCCCGCCGGCACCCGGCCGGACGACTACGGCGAGGAGAAAGTGCGCAGCATCGAGGCAGGCGCCAAGGGCCGCCTTCCCGCCGGGCTGGGCACCGCCGCGCTCACGGTTTTCCACTACATCTACGACGATCTGCAGGCCAACGTGTTCGATCCGGTCACCCACAGCACGCAGGTCGTCAACATCGGCCGGGTATATGGCAGCGGCGTGGAGGCGGAGGCGACATTGACGCTGGGCCGCCATGTCGACCTGACGATCGAGGGCGCCTATATCCACACCCGCAAGACGCGCGACCGGGAATGCACCGCGCGCGACTGCGGCGGCCTCGGCAACCCCGCGCTCTCCGGCGGGGCGATCCTGCGGGTCCATGCCCCGTTCCGCGGCGGCGAGGCGTATGCGCAGGGCGAGGCCAGCTATGCCGGCCGCGCGCGCCGATCGTTCGACGATCGCGGGTTCGGCCGGGTGCCGGCCTGCGGCCGGGCGGACATGCGCGCGGGCTATGCCGCCGATGCCGGCTGGACGGTGGAGGGCTATCTCCGCAACGTGACCGATGCGATCTGCTACGCCGGGGCGGACAACGGCGGCGGCACATCCCCCGCGACGCGGTGGGCGCCGATCCTCGCGCGCTCGGCCGGGATGACCGTTACCCGCCGCTTCTAGTCTTCGGCCGCGCCCGCGCCCGGACGCCGATGAAAGCCAGATCCGCATCCTGGGCGGAAAGCGTGCGGCGCTTCCACGCCGGGCGATCAGGCCCTAGAGGCGCGGGATGACCGGCAGACCCCGAACGGCCGTGCGCCGCCCCGCCCCGCCCCGGCGCTGAACAGATGCTGTTCGGCCTGCTCACCGCCCTGTTCTGGGGCGTCACCGATTTCCTCATCAAGCTGCTCGGCGGCCGGCTGTCGCTGAAAAGCTCGCTGGTCTGGACGCAGGGTGCCTCGGCACTGGCGGTGCTGGCGCTGGTGCTGGCCGGCGGACGGCTTCCCCTCGCCGGCCTGCCCCCGTCGGTGCTGCCGATGCTGCTGGCAGTCGCCGTCACCAACGCGTTCGGCCTCGGGTTGCTCTACGCCGCGTTCCAGAACGGGCGGGTGGCGGTGGTGGCGCCGGTGATCGGTTCCTACGCCATCGTCGCCACCGCGATCGGCATGGCGACCGGCACGGAGGCGGTGTCCGCGCCGCTGCTCGTCACGCTGGCGGTCATCTCGGCGGGCGCGATGCTGGTGATGCTGGAGTCGGGCGGCGACGGTGGCCTGCGCCCGCGCGCGGGGGCGGCGGCGGCGGCGGGCAGCGCGTTGTTCAGCGGCCTCTCGATCTGGCTGGCGGCAGTCCACGTGCTGCCGACGACGCCGGTGGCGGACGTGCTGTTCGCCAACTTCGCGCTGCTGGCGATCGCCGCCGCCCTGTGGCCTGCGGGACGGATCGAGCGGCCGGTGGGCCGCGTCACCTGGGCGATCATCCTCGGCATCGCCGCTGGCTGCGTAGCGGGCTACGGTTTCTACAACGTCGGGCTGGCGCGCGGTGGCATCGCCGTGGTGAGCGTGCTGGCCACCCTCTCCAGCGCCGTCACCACGCTTCTCGCCGCCGCCGTGCTGAAAGAGCAGGTGCGCGGTATCCAGCGGCTCGGCCTCACCATCGTGCTGCTCGGTCTGCCGCTGCTCGCGCTGATCCGGGAGATGCCGGCCGGCTGACCGGCCTCAATGATACCAGACGTTCGGCTCGACATAGGTGCCGATCCCGCGTTCCAGATCGATTGTCACCGGCGCCAGCCCGCCCGCGATCGGGAACCGGCCCGATGCCTCGTACCGCTGGCCGGACCACGCCTCCCAGAAATTCACCGGCTTGCGGATCACCATCGATTCGCGACACAGGCCCACCATTCGCCCGCCGGCCCCCTCGTGGCTGCGCAGCCACGGATCGAACAGCTTGCCGTCGTCCCGCCGCCACGTCACGTAGTCGGCGATGTCGATATCGAGGTGAAACTCGCGCATCGTCGGCCGTACCGGCAGATAGGGCGTGCCCAGCCCCTTGCTCTCGGCGAGGTTGCGCATCGCCCCCAGCACCACCCGCGCCAGCCCGCGGTTGCGATAGGCATCCGGCACGGAGACGGAGAGGCCGACTACCATGTTCGGCGCACGATCCACCGTGGCCGCCGCCTGCCTCAACGCCCAGTCCCATCCGCCGTCCGGCAGGGTCGACAGGTCGTCATGATAAAGCGGTATGAGGTTGCCCGTGGCGACGACGAAGTCCCGCTGACGGTCGACGACGGCGATCTGATAGTCGGGATACCGCTCCATCAGGTCGAAATAATGCACGAACGGATCGCTGAAGTTCAAGAATCCGAGGCGCGCCCACACCGCCTTCTCGATATAGTCCGCCGCGTCCGCGATCTTCGGAGACTCCGCGAACGTCGTGATAAGCAAATCTTCCATGACCCAGCCACCCCCTGCTGGACCCCGACCGGGACAGCCGGCGTCCGTTGCTTATGCGTCGATTAAGCACGTTGAACCAACCCAGGTAAAGCACTTCGGTCGGCCGGATCGGGCGGAAGGCCCGCCCGCGTTGATCCTCGATTAACCGCGCCGTGCGACAACCGTGCGTAGCCGCCGGACGCCGCGGCGCGGAGAAACTGTTGATGTCCAGGGTTGTCGCCCGCGCCCGCATTGCCGCCAAGCCGGCGATCTGCCCGGCCGTGTCCGTGCCGCGCACGATCAGCGGCTGCGCGCGCGCGCTGCTCCGCTGGCACGGCATCGACCCGCTCGATGCGGAGAGCCGGACGACGGCCGGGGTCGCCGCCTCGATCACCGTCGCGGATGTCCGCTGTATCGATGGCCACCTGACGATGACGCTCACCCTGCCGATGCCCTACGGCGATGCCCGCATGACGATACGCACCGGCGACGGGGCGAGCATCACCTTCCCCGGCATGACCCTCTCGTCGGCCGTGACGGCGGCGACCATCGGCCGGCCGATCGGGCGGCTCACCGGCAACCGCGCGTTCGACGGGCTCGACTTCCTCCGCGTGACGGCCGTGCGACAGGGGGAACAGGCCGGGCGCGCCGCGACGATCCTCCTGTTCGACGACACGGCGGATGCCATCGCCGGCCCGCGCGAGACAGCAGGCTCGCTCCAGTAGGCCGCTCGCCGAAACCGACCATCGCCACCGGCGAGCGAGAGTAGACGCCGGGGCGCTGCCACGCACAACAGGCAACGCCGCTGCCTTTGTGGCGCACAATCGGTTTGTGACGGGACACCGTCGATCCGTTCCGGGCAACCACCCCCGTACCGCAGCAGGATACCGCAACGCGCGACGCCCGGATTGCGGGACAGCCGTTCGGCCACCCTCCCCGAGACTCGATCGCCTTGACCCGATGCGCGCGATCCGCAGACCGCAAATCATCAAAACTGCCCTATCGTGCATAATATAATAGGCGCAGTCATCCGTCCGTGGCATGAAACGTCAAGCCGAAGACATCGGCGGCGGGAGGGGACCGATGGGGATGCGGACATTCGCGACGATGTCGCCCGGCGATGACAGATCGTCGAACCGGCCGGAGGTGCTCAAGTGAGCGCGCCGGCCGACACCAGAACCCCGTACCCCAGCCCGGCGCTCGCCTGGCTCGGCGTCGCCATCCTGTTCTTCTTCTACATCCGCTCGCTGGCCGACCGCTATCTGATCGCGCTCGTCGTCGATCCGATAAAGCAGGACCTCGGCCTCTCGGATTTCCAGATCAGCCTGTTGCAGGGCCCTGCCTTCGCCGTGCTGTACTGCCTGTTCGCGATTCCGGTCGGCCTCGCGCTCGATCGCTACAACCGCCGGTGGGTGCTGTTCGCCGCGGTCGTGGTATGGAGCGTCGGCGCCGCCGGTTGCGGCTTCGCCGGCAGCTTCATGGCGCTGGCGGTGGCCCGCGCGCTCGTGGGCGGGGGCCAGTCCGGCTTCTCGACCGGCGCCTATTCGATCATCGGCGAGAGCTTCCCCCCGTCCCGACTCTCGCTGGCGATGTCGATCTTCGTGATGGGCGGGATCATGGGCGCCGGCATCGTCTTCCTGCTGGGCGGCCCGTTCGTGGAGTTCGTGCTCGGTGGCGGCGTCGCCGGCTGGCCGCTGATGGGCCATTTCCGGCCATGGCAGCAGGTATTCGTACTGACCGGCGTGCCGGGCATCGCCGTCGCCGCGCTCGTCTTCCTCGTGACGGAGCCGGCCCGCCAGGCCCGGCCGGCGGCGGTCGATGCCGGCGGCTACGGCGAGGCGATCCGTTTCCTCGGCATGCGCAAGCGCCTGTTCTGCGCGATCCTGCTCGGCTTCGGGATGCTCTACACCAGCACGATCTCGCTGCAGCTGTGGTTGCCGGCCTATTTCGTCCGCGTCCACGGGTGGAGCTATACGCGGATCGGCGTGGTGCTCGGCATCGTGCAGATGCTCGCCGCGCTCAGCCTGCCGGTCCACGGGTGGATCGTGAACCGCTTCTACAAGGCGGGACGCCGCGATGCGCCGCTGTTCTGGTGCATCATCGCGATCGCGATCGCGGCCCCGGCGATCACGGTGGCGCTGCTGGCGAGCAACCCGTGGGTCACGGTCGTCATGTTCGGGATCTACCTGACCTTCATCCTCTCCTCCGCCTCGATGGGGCCGGCCGCCACGCAGGTCGTCACGCCGCAGGCGCTGCGGGGGCGCGTCTCGGCGATCTACGTGCTCGTCACCGGCCTGATCGGCATGGCAGCCGGCCCGTCGCTGGTGGGCTTCCTGACCGATCACGTCTTCGGCTCGCCCAGGGCCGTCGGCACCTCGCTGCTCACCGTGGTGCTGGCCGCGCTGATCCCCTCGGCGCTGCTGTTCCTCAGGGGGCGCGAGGAGATGCGCTTGGGGGCGTGATAAATCTGCAATGGTGAGCAACTTTCATTGGAACCACCGTTGACAAGCCAAGGCGCCGCCCCGTAAAACTGCATGGTAGGTCAAAAATAAGCGGATGGCTCAATCCGCTCGTGCCACGGGGAGAGAGAGAATGCGTCGCCTAGCAGGGTTCCTGATGAGTAGCGCGGGTCTGGCCGGTCTGGCCGCACCCGCCCTGGCGCAGGAGCAAGCCGCTCCCGCACCGGCGACACCGTCGCCCGCGACCACCGAGGACCAGACGGCCACGCCCGCGGTTTCGGCCACCGCCAGCGCGAACGACGATGCCGCACGCCCCGCCAGCGACATCGTCGTGACCGGTTCGCGCATCGTCCGCGACGGCTATACCGCGCCGACCCCGGTGACGGTCGCCACCACGGCGGAACTCGTCAAGACCACGCCGTCGAGCATTCCCGACGCGCTGAACAAGCTGCCGCAGTTCTCGAACTCGCTCAGCCCCGCCCGCTCTGCCAGCAACTTCTCCGCCGTGCCGATCCAGGGCAACGTGCTCAACCTGCGCAGCCTAGGCATCCCCAGCAACAACCCCAAGGGGCCGCTGCGCACGTTGATCCTGTTCGACGGCATCCGCGTGCCGCCGACCACCTTCGTCGGCACGATCGACACCAACGTGCTGCCCGAACTGCTGATGCAGCGGGTCGACGTCGTCACCGGCGGCGCATCGGCGGCATGGGGTTCCGATGCGGTCGCGGGCGTCGTCAACTTCGTGCTCGACAAGAAGTTTACCGGCATCAAGGGCGTGGCGCAGGCGGGCGTCGCCCAGCGCGGTTACAATGCCAGCCAGCGCCTCGGTCTGGCCGGCGGCTGGGATTTCGCCGGCGGCAAGGGCCACGTCCTGCTCAGCGGCGATTATCTCAACAACGACGGCATGGACCGCAACGATCGCGCCATCGGCCGGCTGAACGCCACCTACGTGGGCAGCAACAGCGCGCTGTGCGCACAGGCTCCCGGCGCGCAGTTGCGTACCTGCTCGGCGGCGCCGGGCACGCAGATCAACCCCTATACCATCGCCACCGACGTGCGCATCTCGGCGCTGGCCGACTCGGGCCGCATCGTCGGCTCCAGCGTGACGGGCAACCCGTTCGTCGGGCAGGTGATCGGTCAGGGCGGCGCGACCCGCACGTTCAACCTGGGCACGGCCGTCGGCACCACCGGCTTCCAGCAGGGCGGCGACGGTTACAAGATCCCGGACAACACCAGCGCGATCGTACCGACCCGCAACTACCAGAGCTTCGGCCGGCTGAGCTACGAGATCACGCCGGACGTGACCGCCTATGTGCAGGGTGTCTATTCGCGCGCCGAGGCGCAGTTCATCACGCAGGCCAACGCGCTGGTGCCGCCGGGCGAAACGATCACGATCTACCGTGACAATCCGTTCCTGCCCGCCAACATCCGCGCCACCTTGCCGACCGCGAACGATTTCGTGACGTTCGGCCAGTATAGCGCCGGCCAGCCGCAGCCCGTCGCCCGCAACAAGACCGATTTCTGGATGGCGACCGCCGGCCTGAACGGCACGTTCGGCGATTTCAAGTGGAACGCATCGTACACCCACGGTGATTCGACGCTGACCAGCCGGGTCGACGGCCTGTACGACAACCGCAAGCTGTTCGCCGCGACCGACGTGGTGTCGGTGAACGGCGTGCCCACCTGCCGCGTGCTCACCACCGCCGCGGCCGGCGCCTTCGGCGGCTGCACCCCGCTCAACGTGCTCAGCGGCAATCCGGCGGCGGCGACGCCCGCAGGATACGCCTATGCCACCGGCACGTCGCGCTACCGTGCGAAGATCAAGCAGGACTCGGTCGTCGCCAGCATCAGCGGCAGCCTGTTCGATCTGCCCGCCGGCCCTGTCGATGTCGCCATCGGCGGCGAGTATCGCAAGCAGACGCTGGATCTGGTCAGCAACGCCGACCCGGCGGGGCTGGACACGACGGCGGAGCGCACCGCCTATTTCGCAGGGCTGCGCAACGTGCCGGCCGGCGCGCTGTATTACTGGCTCACCAACGTGGGCGGGGCGAACGGCAGCCTGAACGTGAAGGAAGCGTTCGGCGAGATCGCCGTGCCGATCCTGAAGGACACCCCGTTCTTCCAGGAACTGAGCGTCAACGGCGCGGTGCGCTACACCGATTATTCCTTCAGCGGCACCGTCACGACGTGGAAGGTGGGCGGCACATGGAAGCCGATCACCGACGTGCTGTTCCGCGGCACCTATTCGCGTGACATCCGCGCGCCCAACCTGTTCGAGCTGTTCGCCGGCCCGCAGAGCGGCGTGGGTATCGTCAACGACGCGCGCAATTCCGCCGGTACCTACGGTTCGGGCCAGAACATCAACGTCAGCAGCCTGACCAGCGGCAACGCGAACCTGAAGCCGGAGGTGGCGAAGACGCTGACGGCGGGTGTCGTGTTCTCGCCGGCCGCGATCCCCGGCTTCTCGCTTGCGGTCGATTACTACCGCATCCGCGTGGGCGGCCTGATCGAGCAGTTGACCGCGCAGGAAATCCTCACCGGCTGCCTCAACGCCGGCGGTGCGGGTTCGCCCGAATGCGCCCAGATCGACCGCGCCACGCCGACGAGCTTCCCGACGGTGGTGCGCATCCAGCCGGCCAACAGCGCGTTCCTGAAGACGGCGGGCATCGATATCGATGCGAGCTATCGCACGCAGCTGGGCGAGGGCGCGCTGTCGCTGCGGCTGTATGCCAACTATCTCGACAAGTTCGTCGCCCAGCGTTTCGCCGGGGCGCCGCTGTCGCGCTACACCGGGGTCAGCGTCGTCGGCAGCAATCCGGCCGGCTTCCCGCGCTGGCGCGGCAACTTCACCGTCGATTATGCGATCGGCAACTTCGGCATCACCCTGTCGGAACAGTATATCCACAAGATGCGGCTGGATATCCCGCCGGGCGTCGCCAACCCGCTGCTCGCCAGCGGAGGCGTGGTGCCGGTGCTGCCCGCCGCGTTCGTGAACGACAAGGTCAAGGCGGTCGCCTATACCGATCTCTCGATCCGCTACACCGTGCCCCACGGCGACGGCAACATCGAGCTGTTCGGCACGGTCAACAACCTGCTGGACAAGGATCCGCCGCTGATCCCCGGCACGATCCCGGGCGTGAACATCCCGACCAACATCGCGGTGTACGATTTCGTCGGTCGCGCCTTCACCGCCGGCGTGCGCTTCAAGTTCTGAACGGGGCGGACGGCGCCGGCGGCCACAAGGCTGCCGGCGCCGTCGTCGTATCCGGCGTGTATCGCCTGGGTTGCGGGCGCACCGGCGTCGTCCTGCCTTGCATGCCAGCCTGTCAGGCCGGGCCGCGCCCCTCGCCCGCCGCGACCATGCGGGCCACCACCGGATCGATGGTCTCGAGCACCTTCTCGCGGATCAGTACGTCGATCTCGTGTTCGCCAAGCCCGAGCCACTCGCGCACCACCTCCCGACTGTGCTCGCCCATCAGCGGCGCGGGGCGCGCATCCGGCTCCGCCAGCAATTGCGAGACGGCATGGCGGCGTTCGGCGACGACCGGCTCGTTCATGTGCGGGTGTCGATCGACGCGGAAGAACCGGCGCTGGCGGTAATAATCGAAGTCGGGCAGGTCGGCGATCCGCAGCATCCGCGCCGCCGGCACCCCGGCCGCCTGCAACGCATGCATCGCCGTGTCCGCATCCTGCCCGGCCATCCACGCGGCGACGTCCCGCTCGATGGAGGCGCGGCGCGCGCGGCGCTGCGCGGCGGTGGCGAGATCCGCCCCCTGCCAGTCGGGCCTGTCCAGAACCCGCGCCAGCGATGCCCAGTCGCCATCGTGGCGCACGGTGACGACGCACCATTGATCCTCGCCCGCCGCCCGGAACACGCCCCACGGCGCATCCGGCGGCCCGTCCGCCGCCAGGCCGATGCTGGCGGCCGCGATGTCCGTGGCGAAATGGCTCAGCATCACCTCCAGCTGCGAGATGCCGGCACGCCCGCCGCGCCCGGTCCGCAGGCGGCGGGTGAGCAGGGCCAGCACGGCGATGGCGCCATAGCGCGCACCGACATGATCGGGATAGATCGTGATCGAGTCGCTGTAGCTGGCCGGATCGTCGGCATAGCGCCATTGCGCCGTCAGCCCCGCCGCCGCGCGGACGAGCGGGCCATAGCCCATCCGCCCCGCCCACGGCCCGGTCGATCCGAACGCGCTGCTTTCCACCATGACGATGCCGGGGTTGATCGCGGCCATCTCGTCATACCCCAGGCCCAGCGATTCCATCGTGCCGGGCTTGAAGTTGGAGAGGATCACGTCCGCTCCGGCGGCCAGCCGGCGGAACAGCGCCTTGCCCTCGGCGTGGCGCAGGTTGAGGCCGAGGCTGCGCTTGTTGCGATGGCCGGCGGCAAAGCTCACCGACAGGCCGGTCGGCAGGTAGGAATGGCGCGTGCCATCCGGAAAGGCGGATGATTCCACCTTGATGACGTCCGCCCCTATGTCCGCCAGCAAGCGGCTCTGCTCCCCGCCGACGACGATCACGCCGAGATCCAGCACCTTCAGCCCCGCCAGCGGACGCCGTGGATCGGCCGGCGGCGTTTTCGACCGCCGGCCCGCCTCGACCGCCGGCGACGGGGGCGTCGTCGGGGGCGCGAGCGCGCTCATCCGCACCCCGTCGATCTCGATCACGCCGTCGGGCAGGCGGAAGTCCGCCCCGCCGGTGGTGGTGGCGGTCGCGATCGCGTGACGCTCGACGAGGTGCGGCGCATCGAGGCATTCCGCCAGCGAGTTCAGGCCGGAGATGGGGACACCGCGCGCGGCGCCCTCGCGTTCCAGCTCCTCGCGCGTCTTGTCGGCAAGGAAATCGGCCAGCGCCGCGAGCAGTGCCGCAGACCCCTGCCGCACGGCCGTGTTGTTGAACACGGGGTCGGCGAACTCCGCCGGCTCGCCCATCCAGCGGAACATGGTCTGCCATTGCCGCGGTGCCAGCAGGCACAGCCGCACGTCGCCATCGGCGCACGGCAGGATCGGATACTGGAATCCCTTCACGGGCCGGCCCGGCGGCAGATGCACGGCCGCCCGGCCCAGCGTGGCGCTGCCCGATATGCCGTACCCCGGATCGAGCGCCTGCATCGCCGCCTCCACCAGCGAGACGTCGATGCGGTCGCCCCGTCCGGTCAACTGCGCGGCATGGAGCGCGGCCATCCCGACATAGGCCGCCTGCGCCATCGCGCATTGCAGCGCCAGATCACCGGGCGGCAGCAGCGGCGCCCGCCCCTCGATGCCGGAGCGCGACAGTTCGCCGGTCAGCGCGTGGAGCACCGGATCGGTCGCCTGCCAGTTCGTATAGCCCGACCCGGCGCCGAACATGCTCACCGTCATCACCACGGTCGCATCGCGGCGGTCCGGCCGCAACAGTGTCGCGATATCGGGCGATCGCAGGCCGGTGACGATCAGGTCGGAGCGGTTGGCGAATGCCGCCAGCCCAGTGTCGTCCCCCGCCTCCACCAGCGTCTTGCCCAGATCGTCGATCCGCCGTCGCAGATCCGCGCGGGACGGCACCGCCGTATCGCCGGCCGGGCGCGGCGGGACCGGGCGGATCACCTCGGCGCCGAGTTCGGCATAGATCCTGGTCACGCCCGCGATCCCGTCGTCGAGCAGGTCCAGCACGACCATGCCGGACAACGGCCGGTCGATGGCGGCGGACGATGCCGTGGCGTCGGTCATGGGCATGTTTCCTTCGGGCGGCGGTTCACGGCACGGGCGTGCCGGGGGCGAGCGGAACGCCAGCCTCGTCGCGCGCGATCGCGCGGGCGTAGGCTGGCCGCTCGGCGAGGCTGTCGAACCACGCATTCAATGGCGGGGCGACGCGATCGACGAGGCCGATCTTGCGCGCCAGCAGGATCGCATAGGCGACGGCGATGTCCGCCACCGTGAAGCGGTCGGCGCACAGGAACCGCCGCGTCTCCAGCCGGCGCGCCACCTTGGCCTGCCGTTTGGCGAACCAGTCGGCATAGAGTTCGCCGGCCCGCTGCAACCCCAGATGCGGCTCCAGCACGGCGTAACGCAGATACACGGTCTGCGGAAAGGTGAGGGTCGCATCGGCGTGGTGGAGGAAGTCGAGATACGGCCCATAGTCCGGCTCGTCCGGCTGCACGGCCAGCGTGTCCGGGGCGTAGCGGGTCGCCAGATATTGCGCGATCGCCGAGGATTCGGTCATCACGACCGCGCCGTCCACCAGCGTGGGCACGGTGCCGACGGGGTTGAGGTCCAGATAACCGGGCACCAGCCGGCGGGGCGGGAACCGCAGCTCCCTCAGCTCGCACTCGAGGCCGATCTCCTCGATCGTCCACAGCGCGCGCAAGCCGCGCGACCCGCCGCAATGATAGAGTCTCACGCGTCCCTCCCCCGTGCCGCTCAGGGCAGCATCGCCACGCCCGTCTCTCCGGACCAGCGCCCGTGCCAGTAGGCCATCCGCCGGGCATGAGGCGCCGTCGCGATCCCGCTGGTGTCGTCCGTCATCAGGACCGCGGGCCGGCCCGGGGCCACGCACGGCCAATCGGGCAGGCCGGGGCCGTTGGGGTCGCCGGTGGCGATGAAATTGTACCAGTAGCGCTGCTGCCGTTCGGCGACCGCCACGTCGTCCGCACTGCGGCGGGCATCGTCGGCGAAGATGTAGGGCATGTCGGCGCAGTGCGACGCGCCGGGCTTGCCGCCCCGCCGGGCAGCCGGCACGTAATCGAAATGATAGGCCCACGTCGGCGCGCTGCGGGCGGCAAAGGAAGCGAGGCCGAGGCTGGCCGAGGTGAACAGGAAATCGGTCTGCACCCGCCGCAGCAGTTCCGCATCGGAAAGCGGGCCGTCCTCCTCGTACACCCCCCGCACCTCGCCGAGATCGATGCCGAAGCGCGCCCGGAGCGTCGCGGCATCGAACCCCATCATGCCGAAGATGCTCGCCTCGTTGCCGGTCGATCCGACGATCAGCGGCACGGGCGCGCGCCGCCCTTCGGCAAAGCTCACGGCGATCGGGCGCGTGATGAGATGCCCGTCGATGATCGCGCCGAAATCGGGCGGGCCGGGATCGCCCGCCAGGATCTCCTCCACCGTCAGCGCGCGCAGTTTTTCCAGCACGGCCGGATCGTCGGGCGCGATGCCGCAGCGTCGGGCAAAGGCGATCCCCTCCGCTTGCGCGCGCGCCAGCGGCCGCGCCGCATTGAACAGGCCGCCACCCGAATGGCAGGCCGCCGCGGCGAACAGGCCGTGCGCCACTTCGGTCGTCAGCAGCGCGTTGACGCTGGAGCCGCCCGCCGAACAGCCGAGGATGGTGACGTTCGCGGGATCGCCGCCGAACCTCGCGATGTTTCGCTGCACCCAGCGCAGTGCGGCGATCTCGTCGCTCAGCCAGAAATTGCCGGTGCCCCGCCCCGCCTCGGCGGTCAGCGCCGGATGCGCGAGGAACCCGAACCGACCCAGCCGGTAGTTCGCCGACACCAGCACCACCCCGCGCCGCACGATCGGCGACAGATCCTTGTCGGCGATATAGCGACCGGAGCCGACGAAGAACGCCCCGCCGTGGATCGAGAACAGCACCGGCAGCCCGGTGCCGCCCACATCGGGGGTGACGATGTTGAGCGTCAGGCAATCCTCGCCCTGCGGCACCGGCGGCGCACCGGGCGAGACGGCCTGCGGGCAGGCGAAGCCGAAACGGCTCGCATCCAGCGTACCGGACCATGCGGCGGCCGGCTGCGCCTCGCGCCAGCGCAGCGGCCCCACCGGCGGTGCCGCGAACGGGATGTCCCGGAACGCCGCTGCCCCGCCGCCAAGCGAAACGCCGCGCACCGCGCCGAGATCGGTCATGACGACGGGTGCATCCGCACCGCCGGAAAGCGCGGGCGTCTCGTTCAGGGTGTCAGGCACGCTTCCTCCCTCCTGTCCCGCCTGCTCTTTTCGGCGACCGGGACATCGGGGCAGCGCCCCGCCCGTTGAATGAAGGGCGGTGGGGAAGAACGCAAGGAATATTGCACGATAGGTTGGTTTTACCCGGCCAGCCGCCGCGCCCAGCGCACCATCGCCACGTCGATCATCTTGCCGTCCAGCACGCCCACGCCATCCGGTGCCGCCGCCATGATCCGCCGGGCAAGGTCGTGCTCGGCATCGGTGGGCGAGAAGGCCGTGCCGATCGCGTCGAGCTGCGCGGGGTGGATCGCCGCCTTGCCCCAGAAGCCGGTGTCGCGCCCCGCCCGGCATTCGAGGACATGCCGGTCCGGCTCGTCGATCGCGAAGAACGGTGAGTCGATCGCGGCGATCCCGGCCGAGGCGGCCGCGTTCACTACCGTCGCCCGCGCGAAATCGGGGCGGAAGACGCCGACCTTCTGGCCGAGATCGGCGGCATAGTCGGCCGCGCCGAACAGCAGCGCGACGAGGCGCGGAGTCGCCCCGGCGATGTCGGCGGCGCGCGCCACGCCGCGCGCCGATTCCACCAGCGCGGCCAGTCGCGCGGCGGACCCCGCCTCTTCCAGTACGCGGGCCGCCAGTGCCAGTTCGGCCGGCTCCTCCGCCTTCGGCACGAGCACATAGTCCGGCGCGCGTGCGAGGCGGGACAGGGCCACCAGATCCTCCAGCCCGACGCCGCGACCGAGCGGATTGATCCGCACCGCGATTCGCTGACGGACGGCGGGCGCGCCCGCGAGCCAGGCGACGACGTGCCCGCGCGCCTCGACCTTGCGCTCCTCGGCGACGGCGTCCTCAAGGTCGAGGATCAGCGCATCGGCGGCGCTGGCCGCCGCTTTGGCGAAGCGATCCGGGCGCGAACCCGGCGTGAACAGCCAGCTGCGCGGCACGGCGCCGCCGTCCGCGTTCAGCATGTCACCGTCGCGATCATGTTTTTCGTTCCGCCCTGTTCGGTCCACAGCGTCGCCCCCGAGCCGGTCGGCGCGCCGCAGACGTGCAACATGGTGCCGTCGAACGCCGGCTGCTGCCCGCGAAAATCGAACGCCGTGATCGGCGCATCGAGCCGGCGCGCGGCCAGCCCGGCGAGCAACGTGGCCTGCAACGGCCCCTGGACGACGAGCGCCGGATAGGCTTCCTCGTCCATCGCATAGGGCCGGTCGTAATGGATGCGGTGGCCGTTCATGGTCAGCCCCGAATAGCGGAACAGCAGGACGGCATCGGGGAACACATCCTGCCGCCACGCCGCGCCGGCCGGCTCGACATCGCTACCTGGCGCGGCGACCGACCCCGGCGACGCGGCCCCCTTGTACACGATATCCTGCTGCTCGATCACCGCCGGCCCCTGCCCGCCGGCCAGCACATGCTCGACCGTCACGAACACGAGGTCGCCGCTGCGCCCGCTCTTCGCCTCGACCTTGAGGATGGTCGAGGTGCGCGTCACCCGTTCCCCCAGGATCAGCGGGCGGACGAAGCGAAGCCGCCCGCCGGCCCACATCCGCCGGGGCAACGCGACCGGCGGCAGGAACCCGCCGCGCGCCGGATGCCCGTCGATGCCGAGCCCCTCGGGCGGGCGCACGTCCCAGAAATAGAGCCAGTGGTGGAGCAACGGCAGCGGCGCGCCGCAATCGAGCCGGGTGGCGTCGCCCAGCGCCGCCAGCAGCGCACTGGATCGGGCCGGATCGAGACTGTCCGGAACCTCCTCGGTGCGGCCGACCCAGGCCGAAAAGTCGTCGCTCATGCTCGTCTCACCCAGTTTGGGGATGGTGCGTTGCGCCCCGCCCGATGCCTTGCCGGAACAGGCGCCGTCCCGGTGCGGACGGCTGGCAGTCGCCCCACTGCCAATTCTGCTCCTACATGCACTTTTCACCACCGCCCCCGCCTGTCAATGAAATGTATCCGGCCGCAGGGGGGCCTGCCAAAACAGTTGCGGTCGCCCCCCGGGAGATGCAATATATTGACCTGTGGTGCAGAAAGTGCCCCGAGGAGAGAGCCATGTCGTCCGCCCCGCTCGCGGCCGCCCCGCCGGGCCATGCCCCGTCAGGCGATGCCGTGCCGCCCGCCGCGACGGAGACGGCCTATCCGACGCCGGCGATGGGCTGGCTCACCGTCGCCATCCTGTTCCTGCTCTATATCCTGTCGCTGACCGACCGGAACATCATGGCGCTGATGGTCGGCCCGATCAAAGCCGACCTGAAGCTGTCCGATCTCCAGATCAGCCTGTTGCAGGGGCCGGCCTTCGCGATCCTGTTCTGCATCTGCGCGCTGCCGGTGGGCATGGCGCTCGATCGCTACAGCCGCCGGCTGATCCTCTACATCTCGGTGACGGTGTGGAGCATCTCGGCGGCGTCGTGCGGCCTCGCCAGCAGTTTCATGATGCTGTTCGTCGCCCGGGCCGGGGTAGGCGCCGGCGAATCCGGCTTCGGCACCGGCAGCTATTCGGTGGTGGGCGACAGCTTCCCCCCGCACCGCGTCTCGCTGGCCATGTCGATCTTCATCATGGGCGGGGTGATGGGATCGGGTATCGTGCTGCTGGTCGGCGGGCCGATCGTGGCGGCGGTGATGGCCGGCGGGCCTTCGGTGTGGCCGGTGTTCGGCCCGCTCCAGCCCTGGCAGGAAGTGTTCATCATCACCGGCACGCCGGGGCTGCTGCTCGCCTTCCTCGTCTTCCTGTTCCGCGAGCCGCCGCGCCGGCGCAAGTCCGCCACGGGCCACAAGGGCTATGGCGAGGCCGCCGCCTTCCTCGCCGCGCGCAAGCCGCTGGCGGTGGCGATGTTCGCCGGCTTCGGCATGGCGCAGGCCGTCACGATCGGCTTCCAGTTGTGGACGCCGAGCTATCTGGTGCGCGTCCACGACTGGGCGCCGGGGCGGATCGGCGTCGTGCTGGGCATCACCCAGATCGGTGCCGCCGCACTGATGCCGGTGCATGGCTGGATCGTCGATACGCTGTTCCGGCGAGGCCGCCGCGACGCGCACCTGTTTTGGGCGATGACGACGCTGCTGCTCGCCGCCCCGTTCGGCATCGCCGCCTTCCTCGTCGCCGATCCGTGGATCACGGTCGCCTGCTACGGCGCATTCATGGCGCTGATCCTGTCCACCGCCGGCCTTGGCCCGTCGATCGTGCAAGTCGTCACCCCACCGCTGCTGCGCGGCCGCGTCTCGGCGCTGTACGTGCTCGTCACCGGCATCATCGCGCTGGCCGGCGGGCCGGTGCTGGTCGGCCTCATCACCGATCTGGTGCTGGGCGACGAGAAGAGGGTCGGCACCTCGCTGATCCTGATCGTGATCGCCGTGCTGCTGCCGGCGGCGCTGCTGTTCCGGCTCGGCGGGGCGACGATGCGCCGCTCGCTCGCCACCCCTCAAGGATAACCGATGACCGATCATGACGCGCTGCTCGCCGCGACCCCCACGCAACTGCTGATCGACGGGCGCTTCGTCCCCGCCGCCTCGGGCGAGACGTTCGCCACGCTGAACCCCGCCACCGGCGCGGCGATCGCGCAGGTCGCGCTGGGCGGCACGGAGGATGTCGATCGCGCGGTCGCGGCGGCACGCGCGGCGCTCGATGGCGCGTGGGGGCGGATGAAACCGGCCGAGCGGCAGGCGATCCTGCTGCGCCTGGCCGATCTCGTCGCGCGCGATTTCGAGCCGCTGGCGCTGCTCGATACGCTGGAGATGGGCCGGCCGATCACCTCGACCCGCGCGATGCAGGATATCGTCGTGCGCGCGCTGCGTCATTTCGCCGGCCTCGCCACGGCGATCCACGGCCAGACGCTGGCCAATTCCTTCGCCGTCGAACTGCTGTCCTATACGGTGAAGGAGCCGATCGGCGTGGTCGGCGCGATCATCCCGTGGAACGGGCCGTTGTTCAGCGCCGCGTGGAAGATCGCGCCCGCGCTCGCTGCCGGGTGCACCATCGTGCTGAAGCCGGCGGAGGATGCCTCGCTCAGCCCGCTGCGGTTCGGCGCCTTATGCATGGAGGCGGGCGTGCCGGCCGGCGTCGTCAACATCGTCACCGGCATGGGCGCGACCGGCTCGGCGCTGTCGGACCACCCGGACGTGGACAAGATCACCTTCACCGGATCGTGCGAGACGGGGCAGAAGATCATCCGCCAGTCGGCCGGATCGGTGAAGCGGGTGACGATGGAACTGGGCGGCAAATCACCCAACATCCTGTTCGCCGATGCCGATCTGGAGCGCGCGATCCCCGCCGCCGCGATGGGCGTGTTCAACAACGCCGGGCAGGTCTGCGCCGCCGGCACGCGGCTGTTCGTGGAGCGGCCGATCTACGAGGAAGTCGTCGCCCGCGTCGCCGCCTTCGCCGACACGCTGCGCGTCGGCCCCGGCCTCGATCCGGCGAGCCAGATCGGGCCGCTGGTGTCGGCCCGCCAGTATGCGCGGGTGCAATCCTATCTCGATGCCGGGCCGGAGGACGGCGCGCGCCTCGTCACCGGCGGGCGGCGGCTGACCGATGGCCCGCTCGCCACCGGCCATTATGTCGCGCCCCCGGGGTTCGCCGACGTGACCGACGACATGCGGATCGCCCGCGAGGAGATTTTCGGCCCGGTCATGTCGATCTTCCCGTTCGACGGGTTCGACGAGGTGATCGCGCGTGCCAACGCCACCCGCTTCGGCCTGGCCGGCGGCGTGTGGACGCGGGACATTACCAAAGCGCACGCCGCCGTGCGCCGCATCCGCGCCGGCACCGTGTGGGTGAACCATTATTTCGCGATGGACCCGTCCGTGCCGTTCGGCGGCTACAAGATGAGCGGCTACGGGCGCGAGGGCGGCTTCGAGCATGTCGAAAGCTACCTCAACACCAAGAGCGTGTGGATCCGGACGGACTGACCCGCGCCGATAGGCCGCGCGGCTCAGTCGGGCGCGTGGCCGTCCGTCTTCGCGGCGTAGCTCGGCCGCTGCATCTGGAACTGGTCGCTGCCGCGCTGATACCAGCCGGCGCCGTGCGTGCGCGCGATCAGCTTCATCGCCGGCGTATCGAGGTGCATCCGCTTCACATCCGAGACGAACTCGTCGCGGATGTGGGTGACGAGGACTTCGGCGATCACCACCGTCTGCCCCGGATAATCAAGCAGATCGAGCACCTTGCACTCGAAGCACACCGGCGCGCTGACGATCAGCGGGGCCGAGACGCGGGCGGCGGGCATACTCTCGATCCCGGCCAGTGCCAGCTCGTTCACGCCGCGCGGGGAATCGATCGCGGTCAGGTTCATCCGTTCGCCATCGGCCTCGCTGACCAGCGCCACGACGAAATCGCCGCGCGCGCGGATATACGCCGCCGTGTCCTTGTCGTTTCCGCCGACCTTTATCAGCCCGAGCACGATCATCGCCGGATCGCTGCCGAGCGCATTGAAGAAGCTGTGCGGCGCGCAGTTGGGCACGCCCGCCTCGTCCACAGTCACGGTCCAGCCGATCGGCCGCGGCGTGATCGTGGAGTTCATGATCTTGTAGCGGCTGCCGAACGGGAGATCGGCCATGTCGAACTGCATCGTCTTACTCCGCTGCCGGCGCGCGCCGCGCCTTTGCTTGCGCGATGAACGCGTCGCGTGCGCGCGCCACCTCGTCGCCGGTCTGGCAGATCGCGCAATAGGCCAGTTCGAGCGCGTGGCTGCCTTCGAGGCTGCTCTCCTGCGCGCCGTGGATCAGCCGCTTGGCCAGTTCGGTCGCCTTGCGGTTGCCCTTGCCGGTGGCGCCAAGGAACGCGGTCGCCTCGCCCAGCGCGGTGCCCTTCGCCACGATGCGGCTGACCAGCCCCATCCGTTCCGCCTCGTCGGCGGCGATCGTGCGGCCCGACAGGATCAGTTCGGCGGCGCGATAGCGGCCAAGCTGGCGTTCGAGGAGCCACGCCGCGCCGCCATCGGGCACCGTGCCGTAATCGATGAAGGGGGCGCCGAACTTCGCGTCGCCGGCGGCGAACACCAGATCGGCGGACAGCGCCAGCGCCCAGCCGATGCCGTACGCCCCGCCCTCCACCGCCGCGATCACCGGCATCGGCAGGCGCCGCAGCCGCGCGACGATGCGCTGGCCCATCTCCAGCCGCTGCGCCGGGGCGAGCGCGCCCTCGCCCCGCGCGGGGGGCAGCTTCACGTCGCCGCCGATGCAGAAGAAACCGCCCGCGCCGGTCACGACCAGCCCGCGCGCCGGCGTCTCCCGCTCCAGCGTGTCGAGCGCGGTGGCGAACGCCTCCCACATCTCGAACGAGACCGAATTGACGGCATGGCGACGATTGAGCGTGACGATGGCGACATCGTCGGCGGTCCGCTCGAACAACAGCGGCATATCCTCGCCCATCCGGTGGCTCCCTCTTGCCCGTTGCCCGAGGGCTTATCCGCTTTGGGGGGGTGGCTCAAACGAAATTGCACCGCCGTATAGATTTCATTCCGACGCCGGTGTCTCCATGGGCGTCACCAGCGGGGCGGGAACAGTGAACCGCCCCTCGCTCAGGTCGCGGATCATCTCCTCGATCTCCGACCGCGCCGCGCCGCGCGTGGCGCCCAGCATGAAGGTGAGGTAGCTGGTCAGCAGGTTCGGCACGAAATCCTCGTCGGCGATCAGCCCGCGCGCCCAGTCGTTGATCGTCGCATATTCGAAACGGACGATATCGTTCGCCAGCGTCCCGGCATCCACCCACGGCTGCAGCTGCCGGCGCTTCTGCAGGTTGTGGATCCACTCGAGGTTCGATTCCACCGCGATCGAATGCATCGCCTGCCAGATATCCGGCACCCCGTCCGGTCCGAAATAAACCGCCATGATGGCGCGGATATAGTTGCGGATCTTGCGGTTGCGCCGACCGACCGCGACGATCCGCTCGACGTTGCGCTGCAACGTGCCGACCTCGCCCTGATACTGGATGCGGCTGAGATACTCGAGGAAATACTCCTGGATCGCCGTCGCGATCAGCCGCTCGCGCGTCTGGAACGCGTTGTACAGCGTGCGTTTGGCGACGTGGGCGCGCTCGCACAGCTCGTTCATGCTGAAATTGCCGATGCCCTGCTCGGCGATCAGCGTGCGGGTTTCCTCCAGGATGCGCCGCCGCCGCTCAAGGATGGCCGGGCTGGAATACGTCAATGGTTTCTCGCCGGATTCACGCAAACTCAGTCATCCCGATACTACCCGACTTCATTATCAGGTGGGGGCAGGATGCGTCAAACCCGCACGGCCGGGCAGATTACGTCATCCGCCGATCGTTCGGTCCGATGGCCAGTAGGGGCGGCGCAGATCGCGCTTGTTGATCTTGCCCATCACGTTCCGGCCGATATCGTCGACGATGTCGTAGGAGCGCGGGCACTTGAACCCGGCGAGATGCTCGCGACAGAAACGGCGCAGATCGTCGGCCGTCGGCGGCGCGACCGGGTCGGCGGGGATGACGAGCGCCTTAGCGGCCTCGCCCATCTCGGCGTCCGGCACGCCGATCACCGCCACGTCGGCCACTTGCGGATGGCGCAGCAGCACCTGCTCCGCCTCGGCGGGGTAGATGTTGACGCCGCCCGAGACGATCATGTCCGAAACGCGGTCGGTGATGAAGACGTAGCCCTCGTCGTCGACATAGCCCATCTCGCCGAGCGTGAAGACGCCGGGGGCGATATGCGCGGCCGCCGTTTTCTCGGGATCGCCGTGATAGACGATGCCGCGCCCGCTCGGATCGCGCACGTAGAGCTGGCCGATCTCGCCCGGGCCGAGCGGCGCGCCGTCCTCGCCGATCACGACCGTTTCCAGCGGCGCCACCGCGCGACCGACCGATCCGGGCTTGCGCAGCCATTCCTCGGACCCGATCGCGTGGGTCGTCCCCGCCTCGGTGCCGCCATAGGCCTCCGCCAGCACCGGGCCGAACCAATCGATCATCGCCCGCTTCACCTCACGCGGGCAGGCGGCGCCGGTGTGGGCGAGCCGCTTCATGCTCGATACGTCGTAGCGCGCGCGCACCTCCGCCGGCAGCGCCAGCAGGCGCTGGAAGTGGGTTGGCACCATCACCGATCCGGCGATCCGCTCCCGCTCGATCAGCGCCAGCGCGTGTTCGGGGTCGAAATGCTCCATCACCACCAGCGCGCTGCCGCCGGCCAGGCTGCGCACCATCGTCAGCGGCCCGGTGTGATAGAGCGGGCCGACCACCAGCCCCGGCGACGGCGTGGCGCGCGTGCGCAGGATCGCGACGAACGACGCCATGTCCGGCGCGGGCGGGAAATAGCCCGGCGGCGTCTCGGTCGCCTTCGGACGGCCGGTGGTGCCCGAGGTGAAATGCAGGTGCGGGCGGGGGGGCTGGTCGACCGGCGGCGCGGCCTCGGAGGCGGCGGCGAGCCAGCCCTCCCACGCGGTCAGCCCGTCCTGCGGCGGGCAGCGCCAGCCGATCACCGTATCGATGCCCGTCCGCCTGGCCGCCGCCAGCCCGGCCGCCGCCGTCTCCGGCCCGACGAACAGCGCCGCCGCGCCCAATACGCCGAGGATGTAGGCAAGCTCTTCCTCGTTGAGGTGATAGCTCGCCGGCGCACTCGACACGCCGGCCTCCAGCGCGGCGACGTAGGCGATCACCGTCTCGGCGGCGTTGGGGGCGAACACCGCCACCCGCCGCTCGCCCGGATAGTCGAGCGCCCGCATCGCGTTGATCGCCCGGTTCAGCACCGGATCCAGGGTATTCCAGCTATGGCGCACCCGCCCGTCCGCCAGCGCGAGCGCGTCACGCTCGTCCGGCGCGATCCCTGCAACGGTCAGCGACATCTTCCGGGCTTCCTTTCAGGCGATACGGTTGCGCGCCACGGCCGGCGCGAGATAGCGCAGCGACAGCCGCAGCGAGACGAAGGCGATCGTCGCCCCGGCGATAACCACCACCGCGAGCGACTGGCCGATCTTGGCCTCGTCGCGGAACACATGGTCGGTCAGCACCGCCACGATCGCCGGGCCGGCGCCGAGGCCGAGGATGGTGAACACGAACAGGAACATCGCCAGCATCTGCGCGCGCAGCGCATTGGGTGCGAGCAGCGCCATCACCGACGAGACATAGACCATGAACGGCACGGTGATGAACTGCACCACGCCGTAGCAGGCGAGGAACAGCCACACGTTGGGCGCGAAGAAGGTGAACAGGATCACCGGCGACAGGCCGAGGATCAGCCAGCTGTAGAACCGCAGGTGGGCGTCATCCATGCCGCGCCGGTAGAGCCGGTCGACGATCCCGCCGCTCACCACCAGCGAACCGGCCGCGATCAGGTTCATCGCGGACAGCCACCAGCCATATTGCACCGGCTCCAGCCCGTAGCGCCGCTCGATGAACGCCGGGACCCAGTTCGTCATCGAATAACCGCAGATCGACAGGCAGGAGGTGCCGAGCAGCATCAGCCCGATCAGCCGAGCGTTCTGGCGGAGGAACGCGCGCATCGCGCCCTTGCCCGCCTTCGCCCGCACGCCGCCGGCCGACGTGCCGCGCCGCGCCGGCTCGGGAAAGGTGAACACCAGCAGCGCCAGCACGAAGCCGGGGGCGCCGGCCATCATCAGCACCATCTGCCAGGGTTGCGCCGGGCCGTGGAACGGCAGGTCGATCCCTGCGCGCGCGGTGGCAAAGGCGATGGCCATGCCGCCGAGGCCGAAGGCGGCGGCCGAACCGATCTTGCCCGCCATCTGGAACACCGAGGTCGCCAGCGTCAGCCGGTCGCGCGCGAATGCATCCGAGATCAGCGAGTAGGCCGCCGGCAGCAGCGCCGCCTCCCCCGCGCCCACCATCACGCGGCCGACCAGCAGCGCCTCGTAGGATCGGGCGAAACCGCACGCGACCGTCGCCGAGGCCCACACCAATACGCCGCCGAAGATGATCCAGCGCCGGCTGAAGCGATCCGCCGCCCAGCCCAGCGGCAGGCCGAACAGCGCGTAGAAGATGGCGAACGAGGTGGAGGTGATCATGCTGACCTGCACGTCGGTGAGCAGCAGGTCGACCTTGATCGGCGTCACCAGCATCGACAGGATCAGCCGGTCCAGCCACGAAAAGGCGTACATCAGGAACAGCGCGGCGACCATCCACCACGCCTGTGCGCCGCCGGCAGGTTCGTCGCTGGAAGAGGATGTCATATCACCCGCCTCTCCCCGAGCGAAGTCGAGGGGCGCGCCACAAACGCGGTGCCTCGTGTCTCGACTTCGCTCGACACATGGAGCCTGAAACGGGAGGTCGGCGTCACCTCATCCGGCCTAGCGTTGCGGCAACGCGGCGAGTTCGGCGATCTTGAGCTTGCCGAGCTGGGCCATGTGCACCTCGTCCGGCCCGTCGGCCAGCCGCAGGTAGCGGCTGGTGGCGAAGATGCCGGCGATCGGCGTGTCGTCGCTCACCCCCTGCCCGCCGAACGCCTGCATCGCGCGGTCGGCCACCGTCTGCCCCATCAGCGGCGCGACGATCTTGATCGCGGCGATCAGATCCTTGGCCACCTTGTTGCCGTGGCGGTCCATCGCGTCGGCCGCCTTCAGCGTCAGCAGCCGCGCCATCTCGATCTCGCAGAACGATTTCGCCACGTCCTGCCGGATGCTGCCCTGATCGGCGAGCCGCTTGCCGAACGCGACGCGCCCGTCCACGCGACGCGCCATATATTCCAGCGCGCGCTGCGCCTGCCCGATCACCCGCATGCAGTGATGGATGCGCCCCGGCCCCAGCCGCCCCTGCGCGATCTCGAAACCGCGCCCCTCGCCCAGCACCACGTTCTCGACCGGCACCCGCACGTTGTCGAAGCGCATCTCCACATGGCCGCCGGGGGAATGATAGGCGCCCAGCACGCTCAGCGGGCGGACCACCTCGATGCCCGGCGTATCGCGCGGCACGAGGATCTGGGTGTGCTGCTGGTGGCGCGGCCGATCCGCGTTCGCCGTCTTGCCGAGCACGATCAGCACCGCGAGGCGCGGGTCCATCATGCCCGATATCCACCATTTGCGGCCGTTGATGACATACTCGTCGCCGTCGCGCTCGATGGTGGTCGCCACGTTGGTCGCGTCGGACGAGGCGACGTCGGGTTCGGTCATCGCATAGGCCGAGCGGATCTCGCCCGCGAGCAGCGGTTTGAGCCAGCGTTCCTGCTGGGCGGGCGAGCCGAAGCGCGCCAGCACCTCCATGTTGCCGGTATCGGGCGCCGAGCAGTTGAAGATCTCCGACGCGCCGAACACGCGCCCCATCAGCTCGGCCAGCGGGGCATATTCGAGGTTCGTCAGCCCCGGCGACCATTCGCCATATTCGTGCGGCAGGAACAGGTTCCACAGGCCCGCCTCGCGCGCCTTGGCCTTCAGCCCGGCCAGCCCCGGCCACACCGTCCACTGGTGCGCCGGGTCATGATCCCAGTGATATTTCTCGCGCTCGATCGGATAGACGTTCTCGTCCATGAACGCTTCCAGCGTCGCGCGCAGCGCCTGCACCTTGTCGGAATATGCGAAGTCCATCGTGACGTGTTCCGCTGCTAGAGGGTCAGGCCGCCATCGACGATGATCGTCTGGCCGCAGATATAGCCGGCGAGCGGCGAGGCGAGGAACAGGGCCACGCCCGCCATCTCGTTCACCGTGCCGAAGCGACCGAGCGGGATCTTGGCGATGGCCTTCTCGCGCCGCTCGGGATGCTCGGTGGTGATGCGTGTCATCTTCGTCTCGACGAGGCTGGGGGCGAAGCCGTTGACGCGAATGCCGTCCGGCGCCCACGCCTGCCCCAGCGTCCGCACCAGCGCCACCGCCGCCGCCTTGGAGGCGGCATAGGCCGGGTTACCCATCGTCGCGCGGATCGAGGCGACCGAGCTGACCACGATCACCGATCCACCCGCCGCCTTCAGCGCGCCGTGAAACCGCTGCGAGATGTGCATCACGCTGTCGAGATTGATCGCCATCACCCGGTCCCAGCCCTCGGGCGCGAACTCCTGCCGCTTGTACAGCACCGCGCCCTGCGACAGCACCAGCACGTCCAGCGTGTCGAACGGCGCGGGGGCGGCGAACAGCGCCCCGGTCGAGGCGACATCCACCTGCGTGTAGCCGAGGCCGCTCAGGTCCGACCCCGCTTCGTCCGCATAGTCGGTGGCGGACGCGCGCGTCCCCCACACGTGCACCTCGGCCCCGGCGGCGCGGAATTCCTGCGCGATGCCGTTGCCGATCCCGCTCGACCCGCCGACGACCAGCACGTTGCGGCCGGTGAAATCGAGTGCGTTCATGCCATCCACCCCCGTGCCCGGCCGAACAGCGCCACCGCCCGGCCATGCAGCCGGTCGCCCATCTCGCGCGGCGCCTTGCCGGCGCAGGCGCGCGCATGGGTGCCCTCCAGCAGGATCGCCAGCTTGTACGCCGCCAGCACGCGATACCAGCCGATCGCCGACAGGTCGCGCGTGCTGCGCGCGGCATAATGCGCGACCAGTTCGTCGGCGGTGGGGAAGCCCTCCCACGGCATGATCCTCATCGTGCCGCCGCTGCCGTCCGGCTCGGGCCATGTCGCCAGCAGCCAGCCCAGATCGATCAGCGGATCGCCGATCGTCGCCAGTTCCCAGTCCACGATCGCCGCCAGTTCCGGCCCGTCGTTGCGCACCATCACGTTGGCGAGGTGATAGTCGCCGTGGATGATGCCCGGCGTGAAGCCTTCCGGCATGTTCGCATCGAGCCACGCGGCCACGCCGTCCACGTCGCCCAGCGCCGCGCGCCCGTCCCATTCCGGGGTCGCCGCATAGCCGTCCAGCTGTCGCCGCCACCGCGCCACCTGGCGCGCCAGATACCCCTCGGCCTTGCCGAAATCGGCCAGCCCCAGCGCCACATGATCGAGCGCCCCCAGCGCCGCGATTCCCTCGACCAGTGCCAGCCCCATCCGGTGGCGGATATCCGGCGATCCGGCATGCAGCGGCGGCAGGCCGGAGGCCGGGTTATACCCCTCGACGGGCGCCATCAGGTAGAAGGCCGTGCCCATCACCGCCTCGTCGCCGCACGCCGCGATCAGCGCCGGGTGCGGTACGGCCGTCCCCTCCAGCGCCCCCAGGATACGTGCCTCGCGTCGCATCGTCTCGCTCGATTCGGGGCGGGGATGCGCCGGGGGTCGGCGAAACACGTAGCTGTCGGCGCCGCGCGCGAAGCGGAGCAGGATGTTCTGCGTACCGCCGGCGAGCGGCACCACGTCGCGGATCGGTCCGCTGCCGACACCCTGCGCGTCCATCCATGTCTCGAGCGCCGCGGTGTCGATCATCGCCGACCTGTCCTCCCCTTGCTTACCCTCCCGTTCATGCCCGCCACTGGGGGTTAGCGCAACATAATTCTGACCCATAACGCAGAATTGATCCCCGCCCATCCAGGTGATATGGCACGGCCAACTTTATACGATAGTGCAGGATTGGGAGAGGCACATGGCAGATGCATATATCGCCGCGATCGCGCGCAGCGCCGGTGGCCGCCGGGGCGGGCGGATGGCCGGATGGCACCCGACCGACCTCGCCGGCGCTATCCTGCGCGCCGTCGTCGATCGCGCCGGTGCCGATCCCGCGCTCGTCGAGGATGTCATCATGGGCTGCGCGTGCCCAGGTGGCGAGCAGGGCGCGAATATCGGCCGCTACGCCGCGCTCGCCGCAGGCTTCCCCGATACCGTGCCCGGCACCACCGTCGATCGCCAGTGCGGCTCCTCGCAGCAGGCGCTCCACTTCGCCGCCGCCACGGTGATGGCCGGGTTACAGGATGTGGTGATCGCGGCCGGCGTCGAGTCGATGACGCGCGTGCCGATGGGCCTGCCGTGGACGCTCGCCGCCAAGCACGGCTTCGGCACCTATCGCAGCCCCGGCCTCGACACGCGCTTCGGCCCGGAGCCGTTCAGTCAGTTCTCCGGCGCGGAGATGCTGGCCGGGAAGTACGGCATGGACCGCGAGACGCTCGACCGCTTCGCGCTGGAAAGCCACGACAAGGCAGCCGCCGCCGCCGATGCCGGCCGCTTCGCCGACGAGATCGTGCCGCTGGCGATCACGCTGGAGGACGGCACCACCGCGATGCACGATCGCGACGAGGGCATCCGCCCCGGCTCCACGCTGGAAAAGATCGGCAGCGTGAAGACGTTGCAGGAGGGCGGCCGCATCACCGCCGCCAACGCCAGCCAGATCTGCGACGGCGCCGCCGCCCTGCTCGTATGCAGCGAGGCCGGGTTGAAGGCGACCGGCGCCACCCCGCTCGCCCGAATCCACCACATGAGCGTGCTCGGCGGCGACGCCCGCATCATGCTCGACACCCCGATCGCCGCCACCGCCCGCGCACTGGCGAAGGCCGGCATGACGATCGACGACATCGACCTGTACGAGGTGAACGAGGCCTTCGCCCCCGTGCCGCTGGCATGGCTGCAAGAAACCGGCGCCGACCCGGCGAAACTCAACATCAACGGCGGCGCGATCGCGCTGGGCCACCCGCTCGGCGCGAGCGGCGCGAAGCTGATGGCGACGCTGATCTCCGCCTTGCACCAGACCGGCGGTCGCTACGGCTTGCAAACGATGTGCGAAGCTGGCGGCATGGCCAACGTGACGATCGTGGAGCGGCCGTAACGGGCGTCGGGGGGGGGGGCGGCACTCAGCCGCCCGCCCCCACGACGTCATCCTGAACCCAATTCAGTATCCATGCGCTCCTCGAACACACGCAGACGTTAGAGACGGACACGGCGTACTGCATGGTCCTGAATCGAGTTCAAGATGACGAATTACCTACTTGTGTAATCCGATCAGCAACGGCCGCTGTCGCCCAGTTGCCGCCATTCAGACTTCATGCAAGTTGGGCTGCATGATACCTCCCCATTCGCGGTTAGCCGTAACACTGCTCGCCTCGCTGTGCATCTTGGCGACCACCAGTTGCGCTGAAGGATGGAAGGCCAGCGACACTGAGGCACGCGATTGGCTACCCGGTGCAATTCCGCGCCTCCACAAGGTGATCGTGCTCCTGCGGACGTGTCAGCCGCGCCGTTCCGGTGATTATAACACCATCTGGGCGGATGGAAGCGACGGTGGCGCAGAGCCCGCGCACTGCTCTTTCGGTGGAGAGGAAGGGCTTAAAGAAATACAAGCCCAGCTACGGCAGGTGGGGCTCTTAGGCGTGTCATACTTCCCAAGCGGGAGCCCGAACAGGGCCGTAAGTTGGGCTGCGTTCATACTCTTCCGGGAGGGCATGGTCACCTCGGGATCGATGACCTCCGTGATCTACAAGGCTCGGCCTGAGCCGTGCAAGGTTACGAGCGAGGGTGATGAGGCCTTTCGGGTCGTTCGCCGTCCGATCGGAACAGCACCATGCCGATGGTTTTGGGAGCGCTCCGAAGGCTGAGCGGGAACGGCAGCTAACCACCACTTTCCGCCATTCGAGCAGGACGAAGTGGAAGCCCGAAGCGGCCGGGCAGAACCATTTAGCAGCCGTTGGCGTCCACCCCAAATACGACTGGCTTCCCGCGAGAGACGGGCTCCCAACCGGCCGCCAAGGCAGCGCGCACTCCGTTTTCGATAATACGCTGGTTCACCTGCGGACGGCGTAGTTGCGGTTGCAGTTTCGACCGACGCGCAGATGGCATCGGGAACTCCAAAATCGCTTCGCGTTGGGCATCATGTAAGCGGAGAGCTATGGTCATGCCTTTCCAGCCGTCAACCGTGCACCACTGCGGCTCGCGCTGAACGGCCCACTCATATCGTAGGCCATCAACCTCGATGGTGCCAGCAAGATCGCGGGTGTGAAGCATGTCGTAGGACTAGCACAGCAATGGCCGCCTACCACCAATCCCGGTCACACAGCCCTCAATTAACCCCACCGTCCAGCAGCCGCCGCGCAATGACCTGCGCCTGAATCTCCCCGGCGCCCTCGAAGATGTTCAGAATCCGCGCGTCCGCCAGCAGCCGGCTCACCGGATATTCCATCGCGAAGCCGTTGCCGCCGTGGATCTGCAGCGCATTGTCCGCCGCCGCCCATGCCACGCGCGCGGCGATCAGTTTGGCCATGCCCGCCTCCAGATCGCAACGCCTGCCCTCGTCCTTCTGCCGCGCGGCATGGTACGTCAGCTGGCGCACGCCCATCAGCTCCGCCGCCATCATCGCCAGCTTGTTGGCGATGCGCGGAAAGGCGATGATCGCGCGGCCGAACTGCTTGCGGTCCACCGCATAGGCCAGCCCCACATCGAGCGCCGCCTGCCCCACGCCGATCGCCCGCGCCGCCGTCTGGATGCGCGCGCTCTCGAAGGTGGACATCAACTGGCGGAAGCCCTGCCCCGTCTCGCCGCCGAGCAGGTTGTCGCCGGGCACCGCGAAGCCGTCGAAACCCAGCTCATATTCGCGCATCCCGCGATAGCCGATCACGCCGATCTCGCCGCCGCTCATCCCTTCGGCGGGGAAGTCCGCGCCATCGGTGCCGCGCGGCTTGGGTGCGATGAACATCGAGAGGCCGCGGTGGTCCTTCGTCGCCGGGTCGGTGCGCGCCAGCAGCATCATCACGTCGGCCCGCGCCGCATGGGTGATCCACGTCTTGCTGCCGGTGATCGACCAATCCGCGCCGTCCCGCACGGCCCTCGTCCCGAGCGCGCCGAGGTCCGATCCGGTGTTCGGCTCGGTGAACACGGCGGTCGGCAGGATCGCGGCCGAGGCGATGCCCGGCAGCCATGCCCGCTTCTGCGCCTCGGTGCCGCCGCCCAGGATCAGCTCGCCCGCGATCTCGGACCGGGTGGCGAGCGAGCCAACGCCGATCCACCCGCGCGACAGTTCCTCGGAGACGACGCACATCGCCGTCTTGCCCATGCCCAGCCCGCCATATTGCTCGGGCAGGGTCATGCCGAACACGCCCATCTCGCCGAGTTCGCGGACGAGGTCGAGCGGGATCAGCTCGTCCTTCAGGTGCCATTCGTGCGCGAACGGCGTTACCTTTTCGGCGGCATAGGCGTGGAACTGGTCGCGGATCATCACGCTGGTCTCGTCCAGCCCGGCATCCTCCAGCACCGCCTGCCCGCGCGCCACGACGAGCAGTTCGGCGATCCGGGTCTTGGCAGTTTGCGTGCCGCCGTCGCGGATCACCCGCAACAGGGCCGGCGCATCGAGCAGGGCGATCGTGGCGGGATCGTCGGTCAGGTCGGCGGGGCGGATCACCTCGCCCTGGTTCATCGGCAGCCCACCGCGCAACTGCGCGCCATATTCGGCGAACAGCAGGCCCGCCAGCAGCCGCTCGACTTCGCCGAACCGATCGTCGGCCGCCAGCCGTTCGGCCCAGTCGACCACCTCGGCCATCAGTTCGGCATAGGAGGCGTACCAGCCGAAGCCATGCACGCGGTGCTGCTCCAGATCGGCGGCCTTGCGATCGATCCGCCCGTCCGCGCCCGCGATATGCGCGCGCACCCCGGGCTTCACCGCCTCGACGAAGGCGCGCGCCGCCCTTGCTACGTCCCCCAGCAGGCCGATCAGGTCGTCCGGCTTCGTTTCGATCACCGCGCTCGCCATCATTCGGATCCTGCCCTGTTCGCTGCCGCCATCTCCTTCAGGCTCACCCCGCCGACGAGGCTGCCGCTCGTCAACTGGTTCTGCGCATGGGCGAAATGGTGCATGTGGAATACGCCGTCCATCGCGGTGCGCTTGCCGCGCAGATCCTCGACGAAGCTCACCGCCTGCTTGGTCAGCGCCAACCCCAGCCGGGGCTTTTTCGCGATCTCGGCGGCGATCGTCGCCCCCTCCGCCGCCAGATCGGCACGCGGCACCACGCGGTTGACCATGCCGTACTGATAGGCCCGCGCCGCCGGCATCCGCTGGCCGAGATACAGGAACTCGCGCGCGATCCTGGGTGGCAGCTCGAAGGCGTGGGCGAAATATTCCACGCCCGGCTGCGCCATCATCACCACCGGATCCTGGAAGAAGGCGTCGTCGGCGGCGACGATCATGTCGCACACCCACGCCAGCATCAGCCCGCCGGCGATGCACGCGCCCTGCACCATCGCGATCGCCGGCTTCGGCATCGCCGCCCAGCGCCGGCACAGGCCGAGGTACACGTCCTGCTCCAGCACATATTGCCGCTCGGCCCCGTCCTTGTCGGTGTGATCCCACCACAGGTCGACCCGCTCGCGCCGAAGGTGCGTGTCCTTGTCCGGCGTGCCGAGATCGTGGCCGGCGGAGAAATGCTTCCCCTCGCCGCCCAATACGATCACCTTCACCGCATCGTCGTCGATCGCGCGGCGGAAACAGCCGTCCAGCTCGTCGAGCAGGCGGTAGTTCTGCGCGTTGCCATATTGCGGCCGATTCAGCATCACCCACGCCACGCCCTCGCGCACGTCGTAGGTGACGAACCGGGGGGCGGTCGCACCGGCCGGCGCCTCGTTCGGGATTTCCATCGGTCGATCCTTTCGCAGCGCCGGTGCGGCGTTCAGCGCGGGGCCATGCGGATGCCGCCGTCCAGCCGCACATCCTCGCCATTGAAATAGTCGTTCTCGATCATCGCCAGCGCCAGCCGGGCGAACTCCTCCGGCCGGCCGAACCGCTTGGGGAACGGCACGGTGGCGGCCAGAGAGTCCTTCACCTGCTGGCTTGCCCGGCCCATCAGCGGCGTATCGAAGATGCCGGGCAGGATCGTGTTGACGCGGATGCCGTCGTTCATCAGGTCTCGGGCGATCGGCAGCGTCATCGCCACCACGCCGCCCTTGGAGGCGGCATAGGCGGCCTGCCCGACCTGCCCGTCCTCCGCCGCCGAACTGGCGGTGTTGACGATCACGCCGCGCGCGCCTTCCTCGGTCGGGGTCAGGTCCAGCATGCCGCGCGCCGATTTCGCCGTGCAACGGAACGTGCCGATCAGGTTGATCTGCAACACGCGCTCGAAGGCATCCAGCGGATGATGCTTCGTCTCGCCGGTCGCCCGGTCGCGGCTCGCGGTCTTCACCGCGATGCCGGTGCCGGCGCAGTTGACCATGATCCGCTCCTGCCCGTGGGCCGCACGCGCCCTGGCGAAACCCTCGTCCGCCGAGGTTTCGTCCGTCACGTTCACCGCACAGAACAGGCCGCCGATCTCGCCGGCCAGCGCCTCGCCGCGTTCGGCGTCGAGATCGAACAGGGCCACCCTCACGCCCCACGCCGCCAGCGCCCGCGCTGTCGCCGCGCCAAGCCCGGAGGCACCGCCGGTCACCACCGCCGCCACCGATGAATCAAGCTTCATGCATCGTCTCCCTCACATCCGCGCGATCGGCGATGACGCCTGCCGCCGCGAGCGAGTCCAGCTCGCCATCCTTCAGGTCCAGCCACTCGTTCAGCACCGCCCGGCTGTGCTCGCCCAGCCGGGGCGGCATCCGGCGGAAGGCGGCGGGTGTCGCCGAGAGCTTTCCCGGAAACGCCACGCTCGGCACGCTGACGCCGTCGTCGCGGGTGAAGCGATGCACCGTGCCACGCGCCTCGACGAACGGATCGGTCAGGATCTCGCCCACGTCGTTCACCGGGCCGGCGGGCACGCCGCCCGCGATCAGCGCCTCGGTCAACGCCACCGAGGGCCATGTCGCGGTCAGCTCGCCGATGCGCGCCTCCAGCGCGTCGCGGTTGATGACGCGGCTACCGTTGCTGGCATAACGCGGGTCGCTCGCCAGGTCGGGCGCGCCCAGCACCGCCGCCAGCCCCCTGAACTGGCCGTTGTTGCCCACCGCGATCACGATCGCGCCGTCCGCCGTGTCGAACAGGCGGTACGGCACCACGGTGGGATGGGCATTGCCCAGCCGCCCCGGCGAGGTGCCGCCGACGAGATAGGTGAGCGCCTGATTGGCCAGCATGGAGATCTGCGTATCGAGCAGCGAGCAATCGACATGCTGCCCCTGCCCGGTCCGCTCGGCATGGCGCAGCGCCATCATCGTGCTGACGGTGGCGTACATGCCGGTGGAGAGATCGGCCATCGCCACGCCCACCTTCAGCGGTGCGCCTTCCTTCTCGCCGGTGATGCTCATCAGTCCGCCCATCGCCTGCGCGACGAAATCATAGCCGGGGCGGTTGGCATAGGGGCCGGTCTGGCCGAAGCCGGTGATCGAGGTATAGACGAGCCGCGGGTTGATCGCGGCGAGCGAGGCATAGTCGAGGCCGTAGCGCGCGAGGCCGCCGACCTTGAAGTTCTCCACCACGATATCGGCCTCGACCGCCAGCCGCCGGATCAGGTCTGCCCCGCGCGGATCGGCGAGGTTTACCGCGACCGAACGCTTGTTGCGGTTGCACGACAGGTAATAGGCGCTCTCGCCCTTCTCGTCTTCGGTATCGCCGGGGCCGGTGAGGTAGGGCGGGCCCCAGCTCCGCGTGTCGTCGCCGTGCCCCGGCGCCTCGATCTTGATGACGTCGGCGCCGAAATCGGCGAGGATCTGGGTGCACCACGGCCCGGCGAGCACCCGCGAAAGATCCAGTACCTTGATCCCGTCAAGCGCGCGCGCCCCGTCCATCCCCGTTCCTTAGTTCTTGAGAGTCGCCAGCCAGGCGATCAGGTTTTCGCGGTCGGCCGCCAGCGGCAGGCCCATGAAGATCATCTTCGTGCCCGGCACCGCCGTGCGCGGCGCGGCGAGATACCGGTCCATCGCCGCCGGCGTCCATGTGATCGCGCTCGCCTTCATCGCCGTCGAGTAGGTATAGCCGGGCACGGTGCCGGCCTTGCGGCCCATCACCCCGGCCAGCGTGGGGCCAAGCCCGTTGCGCCCGGCCACGGTGGCATGGCAGGCCATGCAGCGGGCGAACACCGCCTTGCCCTTCGCCGGATCGCCGGCGGCGTGAGCCATCTGCGGGAGCATCAGGGCGGCCGTCGCCGCCAGCAGGCCAAAGCGTTTCATGTCATTCCTCTCAGGGGGTCGTTGCGTCGCCGCTTGTGCCCGCCGGGGGCTGAACCGCCGCTGATCCCTCATGCCCGCTCGAACACGGCGGCCATGCCCTGCCCGCCGCCGATGCACATCGTCTCCAGCCCGTAGCGCACCTCGCGCCGCTGCATCTCGCGCAGCATCGTGGCGAGGATGCGCCCGCCGGTCGCGCCGATCGGGTGACCGAGCGAGATGCCCGAACCGTTGACGTTGAGCCGGGCGCGCTGCTCCTCGCTGTCGCCCCAGCCCCAGCCCTTCAGGCAGGCGAGCACCTGCGGCGCGAACGCCTCGTTGAGTTCGACCAGCCCGATATCGTCCCAGCCGAGCCCGGTGCGGCGGAACAGCCGCTCCACCGCCGGCACCGGGCCGATGCCCATGCGCGAAGGCTCGCACCCCGCCGCCGCCCAGCTGTGGAACCACGCCATCGGCTCCAGCCCCAGTTCGGCCAGCTTGTCCTCGGCCACGACGAGGCAGGCGGCACCGGCATCGTTCATCTGGCTGGCGTTGCCGGCCGTCACCACGCCGCCCTGCTCGATCGGTCGAAGCTGGCCGAGCGACTCCGTCGTCGCCTCGGCACGGATGCCCTCGTCGCGCGCGAACATCACCGGATCGCCGCGCTTCTGCGGCACCGGCACCGGCACCAGCTCGTCATCGAACCTGCCCTCGGCCCAGGCGGCGGCGGCGCGACGATGGCTTTCCGCCGCATAGGCATCGCACGCTTCGCGGCTGATGCCGTAATCGGCGGCGAGGTTGTTCGCCGTCTCGATCATGCCAGAGATGACACCGAACCGCTCGATCGGCTGCGACATCACCCGCCCGCGCGAGAGCCGATCGTGCATCACGGTGGAGCCGGAACGCGCGCCGTGGCGATGGTCGATCGAATAATATTCGACGTTGCTCATGCTCTCGACGCCACCGGCGACGACCACGTCGGCCGCCCCGGTCTGCACCATCATCGCGGCATCGACCACCGCCTGCAGGCCGGAGCCGCAGCGCCGGTCCAGCTGATAGCCGGGCACCTCGATCGGGAAGCCGGCCGCCAGCGCCGCCCAGCGCCCCACCGCCGGCGCCTCGCCGTTGCCATAGCCCTGCGCGAACACGACGTCGTCCACCCGCGCCGGATCGATCCCGGTGCGCGCCACCAGCGCCTTCAGCACGATCGCGCCAAGCTCGCCCGCCGGGATCGCGGCGAGGCTTCCGCCGAACTTGCCGACGGCGGTACGGATGGGGCAGACGATGGCGGCGCGGCGCACGGGCAGTCCTCCTTCAGGCGCTGGCGGCGGCGCGGAGCATCGCCTTGGCGATGATCGTCTGCTGGATCTGGCTGGTGCCCTCGTAGATCCGCAGCAACCGCACGTCGCGATAGAAGCGCTCGACCTTGTATTCGGCCATGTACCCCGCCCCGCCGTGGATCTGCACGGCGCGATCGGCGATCCGGCCCACGGCCTCGCTGGCGTAGTATTTGAGTGCGGAGCAATCGAGGCTCACCTTCTCGCCCGCGTCGAAGCGCGCGGCGGTGGCGTTCATCAGCGCCTCGGTGGTCAACTGGTCCACCTTGCAGTCGGCCAGCATCCCCTGCACCAGCTGGAAGTCGGCGATCGGCGAACCGAACTGCCGCCGCTCCATCGCGTAGCGCAGCGACATCTCGATCAGCCGGTCGCACATGCCCAGCGACACCGCCGCGATGTGAATGCGCCCGCGATCGAGCACCTTCATCGCCGTCTTGAAGCCGAGGCCGGGGGTGCCGCCGATGATATTCTCGGCCGGTATCATCACGTCGTCGAAGATCACGTCGCACGTCTTGGCGCCGCGCTGGCCCATCTTGCGGTCCGGCGCGCCCAGGCTGATGCCGGGTGTGTCGGCCGGTACGATGAAGGCGGAGATGCCGCCCGACCCCTTCACGCCCTGATCTGTGCGCGCCATCAGCGTGAACATCGTCGCGCGCGGGGCATTGGTGATATACCGCTTGGTGCCGTTGATCCGGTAGCGGTCGCCCTCCAGCACCGCCGTGGTACGCAGCGATCCGGCATCCGATCCGGCCTCCGGCTCGGTCAGCGCGAAACTGGCGATCACCTCGCCGGCGGCCAGCCGGGGCAGCCATTCGCGCTTCTGCGCCTCGGTGCCGTCGATCACGATGCCCTGGCTGCCGATGCCCACGGTGGTGCCGATCACCGACCGGAACGAGACGGAGGCGCGCGTGATCTCGCGGATGATGCCCGCCTCTTCCGCCATCGACAGGCCGAGGCCGCCATATTCCTCCGGCACGGAAAGGCCGAACAGACCCATCTCGCGCATTTCCGAGACGATCGCCTCGGGCACGGCGTCGTCCTGCTCCACCTGATCCTCGGCCGGGATCAACCGCTCCTCGACGAAGCGACGCACGGTGTTGCGCAGTAGATCGAACGTTTCGCTATCCATCGCTCGGCATCCTTCCCCGCCGGTCGTGCCGGCCTGTCGCGGTTATCCCGCCGGCCCGACCTAAAGTCAATCAATTCTGCACGGTGGGGTAGTTTTATGCGACCACCCCCCGGTCGTGCAGAGCGGCGATCGCGCCGTCGCCGAGGCCGAGCACGCTCGCCAGCACCTCGTCGCTGTGCGCCCCCAGCCGGGGCGCGGGGGCGACCGGGCCGCGCTCGGTGCCGGCGAAGTGGATCGCCGGGCCGGCGGCGGGATAGGTCAGCCCGCTCGGGTGCGCGATCGTCTCGAACGTCGGGTTGCCGTCGAACAGGCGCGGATCGGCGGCCGCCTCGGACAGGGTGCGATATTCGGACCACGTGACGCCCGCCCGGTCGAACGCGCTGCCAAGATCGCCCGCCGTCCGCGTCACCATCGCCGCCGCGAACAGCGGGAACAGGCGCGCGCGGTGGGTAAAGCGCGCGCCTTCGTCGCGTGCGAACCGCACGCCCACCTCCGCCTCGATCGAGTCCACCGCCGCCGCGATGCCCAGCACATCGATCAGCCCGGACCATTGCTTCGGCGTGATCGCCACCAGCATCAACCGCCGCCCGTCCGCCGTCGCGAAATCGCGGCCGAACGCGCCGTACAGGTCGTTGCCCATGCGCGGCCGGTCGCCGCCCATCAGCGTCTCCGCCAGTTGCCCGCTCTGCGACAGGCACGTCGCCGCGACATCGGACAGCGCGATCCGCACGTCCGCGCCCTTGCCGGTCCGCCGCCGTGCCGCCTCGGCCGCGACCATCGCGAACGCCGCCTGCGCGCCGGTGATGAAATCCCACGCGGGGAACACGTGATTGACCGGTTCGGCCGAGTCCTTCGGCCCGGTCATCAACGGCACGCCGACCGAGGCGTTGATCGTGTAATCGAGCGCCGGCGCGCCATCGGCCCACCCCATCACGCGCACGCACACGATGTCCGCGCGCCGCGCCGCCAGCGCTTCGTACGAAAGGAAGCCGCGCACCGGGAAGTTGGTGAGGAACAGGCCGCCATCCTCGCCCGGCGCCGTCGCCAGCGCCACCGCCAGCTCGCGCCCCTCGCCGGAGGACAGGTCGATCGCGATCGATTTCTTGCCCTTGTTCAGCCCCTCCCAATAGAGGCTCTCGCCATTGGGCGCGAGCGGCCAGCGGCGGAAATCCGGCCCGCCGCCGATGGCATCGATGCGGATCACCTCCGCCCCCATCTGCGCCAGTTGCATGCCCGCCGACGGCCCGGCGATGAACGCCGCCGCCTCCACCACGCGCAAGCCTGCGAGAAGATCGTAGGTCATGCCGCCGCGTCCCCGAGGCGGACGAGCATCTTGCCCAGCCCCTCGCCGTTGAACAGGCCATCGAAGGCATCCAGCGCGCGGTCGATACCGTCGTACACCGTCTCGGCCTGCACCATCTGCCCGGCGGCATGCCACGCCGTCACGTCGGCGAGGAACTGCGCCTCGTGGTGCAGGTGGCTCAGCGCGATGAACCCCTCCAGCCGCAATTCCTTGGTGACGGCCTGCGTCAGATTACGCGGCGCGGCGCTCGGCTCGGTAGCGTTGTACTGCGAGATCATGCCGCACAGAGCGAAGCGCGCGCGCGGATTGGCGATCGACAGCGCCGCTTGCAGATGATCGCCGCCGACATTGTCGAAATACACGTCGATGCCCTCCGGCGCGGCGCGGGCCAGCGCCTTGGTCAGGCTCGGTTCCGCCTTGTAGTCGATCGCCGCGTCCAGCTTGAGCACCTCGGTGAGGAACGCGGACTTGCGCGGCCCGCCGGCGGCGCCGATCACCCTGTGCCCCTTCAGCTTGGCGATCTGGCAGACGACCGAGCCGACCCCGCCCGATGCCGCCGACACGAACACCACGTCGCCCGGCTTCAGCGCCGCCACGTGCAGCAGGCCGACATAGGCGGTCAGCCCGGTCATCCCGGCAAACCCCAGATAGGCCTGCGGCGGCAGCGTGCGCGCGCGCTTCTGCACCCTATCGGCCGGCGCGGTGAACGCCTCGCGCCAGCCGAGCCGCGACCACACCAGATCGCCGGGCGCGAAGGCGGGATCGCCCGAGGCGACCACCTCGCCCACCGCCGGCCCCTCCATCGCGCGGCTAAGCTCCAACGGCGGCACATAGCTGCGCGCGTCGCTCATCCGCCCGCGCATCGCCGGGTCCATCGTCATCCACAGGTTGCGGACCTGCACCTCGCCGGCCGCGGGGGCCGGCACCGCCACCTGCGCGATCGAAAAGTCCTCGCGCACGGGCGCTCCCTGCGGCCGTCGCTCCAGCCGGACTTCGCGTGAGTTCATGCGCAATATCCTTCAGTAGCCGGCAAGGCGGCCGTATCGTTCGCGGTGGAAGGCGCTGCTGCCCCAGGTCGCGTCGGCCACCGCCGCGCGTTTCAGGTACAGGCCGGCGTCATGTTCCTCGGTCATGCCGATGCCGCCGTGCATCTGCACCATCTCTCGCGCGACGCGGTGCAGCGTCTCGCCCGCCAGCGCCTTGGCCAGCGACACCAGCATCGGCGCATCGGCGCTGTCGGCATCCAGCGCGGCGAGCGCCGCCTCGACGGCGGAGCGCGTGAGGACGAGTTCGGCGTACATGCCCACCGCGCGATGCTGGAGCGCCTGGAACGAGCCGATCAGCTGGCCGAACTGCGTGCGCGTGCCGAGATAGTCGATCGTCGTCTCGAACGCCTGCGTGGCGCTGCCGAGCATCTCGGCGGCAAGGCCCGCGCGGCCGCGATCGAGGATATGGTCGAGCAGCGCGCCGCCCGTCTCCGCGCCGCCCAGCATCGCGTCGTCACCCACCGTCACGCGATCGAGGCGCAGCCGCGCGGCACCGCGCCCGTCGATCCGGGCGAGCGGCTCGCGGGACAGGCCCGGCGCATCCGAGGGAATGAGGAACAGACCGATGCCGTCCCGCCCGTCACCCGCCACGCGCGCGGCGACCACAAAGGCATCGGCGGCCATGCCGTCCGGCACCGGCGCCTTCACCCCGACGAGCCGCCAGCCTTCGCCTTCGCGGGTTGCGGCCAGCGCGATGCGCGAGGGATCGTGGCGCCCTTCCTCCTCCAGCGCCAGCACCACCACCGCCTCGCCCGTGGCGATACGCGGCAGCCATGCCGCCTGCTGGACCGCGCCGGCACCGAGCGACAGCGCGCTCACCCCGACCAGTCCGCTCGACAGCAACGGCGATGCGACGAGCGTGCGGCCGAGCTGTTCCAGGATCAGCCCCACGCCGACGAAGCCGAAGTCCGATCCGCCATGTTCCTCCGGCACGAGGATGCCGGCCCAGCCCATCGCCGCCATGTCGGCGAACAGCGCCGGGTCATAGCCCGTGCCGGGCGCCTCGTGCAGCATCCGGCGCAGGGCCGTCACCGGCGCGCGATCGGCGACCCATTCGGCGGCCATGTCGCGCAGCAGCGCCTGCTCCTCGGTCAGCACGGCCATGCCGCTCCCTTCCGTCACTTGCGCACCGGCGCATCCGGCAGGCCCAGCGTCCGCTTCGCCGCGATATTGTTCTGGATCTCGTAGCTGCCGCCGTAGATCGAGAAGGCGCGGCTGTGCAGCCACTGGCGCGCCGCCTCGATCTCCGTCTCGCCATAGCCTTGCCCGGTCCAGCCCAGCCCCTGCTCGCCGAGCAGTTCGAGCATCAGGTCCGCGCGGTCCTGCGCCACGTCGGACCCGAGGTTCTTCAGCACCGGCACCATCGCGTCGCCCGGGATGCCGGCCTTGATCCCGGCGCCGATCCGCGCCCGCGTCAGATTGTAGGCCTGCACGCGCATCGCGTGGCGGATCAGGCGGGCGCGCACGTCCGGTTCGGCGATCCGGCCCTGCGCATCCACGCCGAGCCGTTCCCGCGCCAGCGGGAGCAGGCTCGCCCCCCCCCCGCGCCCTTCGGAAAGGCTGTCGCGCTCGAACTGCAACAGGCGCTTGGCGATGCCCCAGCCCTCGTTGATCCGGCCCACCAGATTGTCCTTGGGCACGCGCACCGCGTTCAGGAACATCTCGCAGAAATGGCTGGATCCGCTGATGAGCGTGATCGGTCGCGTCTCCACGCCGGGGGTGGTCATGTCGATCAGCAGGAAACTGATGCCGCGCTGCTTGGCCGACGTATCGGTACGGACGAGCGCGAAGCACCAGTCGGCGTGGTTCGCGCCGGAAGTCCACACCTTCTGGCCTTCCACCAGCCAGTGATCGCCCTCGTCGGTGCAACGGGTCTGGAGCGAGGCGAGATCCGATCCCGCGCCCGGCTCCGAAAAACCCTGGCACCAGCGCACCCGGCCGGCAGCGATCCCGGGCAGATGCGCCGCCTTCTGCGCGTCGGTGCCATATTCCAGCAGCGTCGGCCCGAGCATCGTGTAGCCCGTCATCTTCATCGGGTTGAACGCGCCGATCCGCGCCATTTCCTCGGCGAGGATCCGCACGTCGCCCGCATCGAGCCCGGCGCCGCCATAAACGACCGGCCAGCCGGGGGCGCCCCAGCGCTGCGCCGCCATGCGATCGCGCCACACTTGCCAGTCCGCATCCGCCTCCGCGAAGGCGGCGTCGTTCTGGTAGGGCACCGGATTGCGATAGGCGAGCGACGGCGGGAAGTTGGCCTCCAGCCACGCGCGCGCCTCGGCGCGAAATCCGGCGGGAGCGTCCGATCCTGTCATTCCTTGCCCCTCCCTGCCCGGCGATTCCGGTCGTCTTCATAAAACTGCATTATCGGATACAATTTGGATTGCCCCGACGCAATGTCATTCGCCCGGTGCGGCGGTGAATGGCGCGGTTTCCGCCGCCACCCGCGGCAGTCGCCGGATCATGCCGCGGTCGCGCCGTCATCGATCACCAGCGCGCGCTCCGGGCAGGATTTCGCCCCGCGCCACGCGGCCCGCTCCTGATCCTCGGGCACGGCGATATCGCCGGGCGTGATGTAACCCTCGTCGTCCAGCACGAACACGTCGGGCGCCTGCGCCCAGCAGCGCGCATGGCCCTGACACTTTTCCCGCAGCACCCGCACGATCATGCCGCCACCGCCTTCTCGCCCCAAGCGAGTTCGAGATCGTCGATGCCGAACACATGCCCGCCGTAGGTCAGCGGGGCGGTGCCTTCGGCGATGCGGAAGGACGGGATGCGCGCCAGCCATTCCTCCATCGCGATCACCAGCTCGCGCCGCGCCAGATGCGAGCCGAGGCAGCGGTGCGGCCCGTAGGCGAAGGCGACGTGGCGGTTGTTCTCGCGCGTCAGGTCGATGCGGTTCGGGCACTCGAACTCGGCCGGATCGCGGTTGGCCACCATCGACGGGCAGGAAACCCGGTCCCCCGCCTTGATGAAGATGCCGTCGAACTCGGTATCGTGCGAAGCGATCCGGGTCATCAGCACCGTGGGGAAAGCGCGCAGCAGCTCCTCCACGGCGAGCACGATGGCGGCGGGGTCGCCGCGTAGGCGTGCCTGCTCCTCCGGGGTCTCGGCGAGATAGCGGAAATTGAAGCCGATCGCGGCGGCGACGGTATCCAGCCCCGCGACGAACAGCAGCGCGCCCATCCCCACCGCCTCGCGGTCGCTCATCGGCTGCCCGTTCACCGTGGCCTGCACCACGAAGGTCATGAAGTCGTCGGCCGGCTCGCGGCGGCGCAACGCCACCAGCTCGCGCATGAAGCCCACCACCGTGCGGATCGCCTCGCCGCGCTCCTCCGGCGTGCCGTGGAACTGCTTGTCCGCCCAGCCGAGGAACTCGTCGCGGCGCGATTGCGGCAGGCCGAGGAATTCGAGGAATACGCCGACCGCGAACGGGAAGGCGAAGCCCTGCATCACCTCGCAACGACTACGATCCTTGAGGCCCTCGATCAGTTCCACGGCACGCGCGCGATTGGCGGTTTCCATCGCCATCACCCGCTTCGGGCTGAGCAGCGGGTTCAGCAGCGAGCGATAGGCGCCGTGCTCCGGCGGGTCGATCTCGAGCGGGATCGTCGGCAGGTCCTCGCCCAGCGCCTGCTCGAACAACCTACGGTGGCTGGAGAAGGTTTCGGCATCCTGCAGCACGCGGCGCTGGTCCTCGGCGCGGACGAAAACCCAAGTGCCGTGGCCGTCATAGGTGTTGTTCGGCGCGTAGAACACCGGTGGCCCGTCGTGCAGCCCTGCCAGCGCGCCCTGCGGATCACCCCCGCGCTCGGGGGCCATGCCGGGGGCCGTCCAGTAGCTGAAATCACGCACAAGTCCGGCGGGGACATGCTCGGGAACGGACATCGGCCTCTCCGTACAGATGATCTGTATTGACGACGAAAAGTAGCCAGTTGAGCAATATTGTCAACGGCTATCCGTCTCATCCGATGTGCGGGTGGGAAAACGACACGATCGCCACCGCCCGTACGCCATGCCGCCCGTGCGGTACGTCATACGCCGTCGAATTATGCCCGATGATGCAGTTTTGCTTGCACTTCCTCCCCAAGCGGGTGATGGAGGGCGGCGAAGGCGCGCTCGAAGGCGGCCACGCCATGATGCGTCGATCCGATGCGAGAGGATGAGAATGACCGGACCGCTGCAATCGCTGCGAATCATCGACGCCTCGCAGGTCATGCCAGGCGCCATCGCCAGCATGCTGCTCGCCGATCATCACGCCGACGTGGTCAAGGTGGAGCCGCACGGCGGCACGTTCTTCGCCCATGATCTCACCCGCAAGGCATGGGATCGCGGCAAGCGCAGCGTAGAGCTCGACATGGAAGACCCCGGCGAGCGTACCGAGCTGACCCGCCTGATCGCCGGCAGCGACATCTTCATCCACTCGCTGGAAAGCACCGACGCCGTCCGGCTCGGGCTCGACCATGCCACGCTGGCCCGGACCAAGCCCGGCCTGATCGTCTGCGCGTTGCAGGCCTATGGCGACGATACCCCGCTAGCCGGCCGGCCCTATGGCGAGTCGCTCGCGGCCGCGCGACTGGGCCTGATGATCGACAAGTCCAGCTCGTTCCGGCCGGGGCCGATGTATCCCGGCCACCCGGCGCTGCATTACGGGCAGGCGTTCCTCGCGGTGATCGGTATCCTCGCCGCCGTGCGCGCGCGCCACCGCACCGGCCTCGGCCAGCTCGTCGAGGCGTCTCTGATGGATGCGATGCTCGCGCAATCGCCGATGAACAACTGGTGGCAGGAAGCCGGCCTGTCCTACATCCGCACGGCCGATGCCGGGGCGACCGATCGCTTCGGCGATACCCGGCTGGTGACGGCGATGTTCGAATGCGCCGACGGCCTGTTCCTCCAGATCCATACCGGCGGCCCCGGCGGCTTCCGCGCGGCGATGGACGTGCTCGGCTTCGGCGATCGCATCCAGCAGGTGGAGGGGCCGGAGATGGCCACCCCGCTGAACGCCGAGGAATATCAGATCGCCCGTGTCGAGATCTTCGACCGGATGAAGACGCGCCGCCGCGACGAGTGGATCCCGCTGTTCCACGCCGCCGACGTCGCCGCGCTGCCCGTGCTGCAGCCGGCCGAGATCCTGCTGGACGAGCAGGTGGAGTTCGTCGGCCAGCGCATCGCCCTTGCCGATCCCGACTTCGGCACGATCCACCAGGCCG
>NZ_VNIM01000040.1 GCF_007785815.1 Alterirhizorhabdus solaris
CGCCAGTCGATCGTCAGCGCGCCGCCCTCGAACGGGATGGTGCCGCCTGCCACGATCGCGTGGGCCGCCGGCAGCGTGGCGAGCGTCGCCTCGATCCAGCTCCGCTTCTGCTCCACCCACGCCAGCGCCGGGCGCAGCGCGGCGCGCGACGGCAGCGTCAGCCGCACCGCGCCGGTGCGCGGATCGACCGAAAGGCGCATCCGGCGGGCCTGTGGGCGACGGGTGACGAGGAGCGGGCGGACATGGCCGCCTCCGCTGAAGACCGGCTCAGAGGATCCGGTCGACAATATGGTTCTCGAAATCCCCGACGTCGTTCTCGGACACCGTCCACCCGCGCACCGAGATGCCGGCGGTGTGCACCGTCTCCCGATCGCCGCTGACGAGATAATGCCAGTCGGGCAGGGGCTTGCCCTCGTCGAGCAAGCGGTAGGCGCAGGTGGTCGGCAACCAGTCGAGCTGGCGCAGCTTGGCCGGGGTCAGCCGCACGCACTCGGGCACATAGGCGTGGCGGCGGCGATAGTCGCTGCACTGGCCGGTGCGGCGATCGAGCAGCTTGCAGGCGATGTTGGTGGGGTAAAGCTCGCCCGTCTCGTCGTCCTCCAGCTTGTGGATGCAGCATTTGCCGCAGCCGTCGCACAGCGACTCCCATTCGGCCCGGGTCATCCGGTCGAGCGGGGTGGTTTCCCAGAAAGGCGGCGTGGTTTCGCTCATTTCACCCATTTGGCCAGTTCGGCGGCGGCGGCCTCCGGCGTTTCGTCCTGCGGGATCAGCGCCAGCGGCTCGCCCTTCGGACCGAACAGCACCGCCGTCCGCGTGTGATTCATGAGGTAGGAGGTCGAACCGGGCGTTTCGACCCTCTGGTAGATCACCGCATATTCCTTGGCGACGGCGGCGATCTGCGCCTCGCTGCCGGTCAGCCCGATCAGGCGCGGGTGGAAAGCGGCGACCCATTGCTTCAGCACGGCCGGCGTATCGCGCGCCGGATCGACGGTGATGAAGATCGGCTGCACCTTCGCGGCCAGCGCGGGCGCCTGCTTCTCGAACAGGCTCAACCCCCGGCCCAGCGTCTGCATGTCGGTGGGGCACACGTCGGGGCAATAGGTATAGCCGAAATAGACCAGCCGATAGCGCCCGGCGAACTGCGCGTCCGTCACCCGCCGCCCATCCTGATCTGTGAGCGTGAACGGCCCGCCGATCCGCGCGCCGGCCAGCGGCGGCTCGGCGCTGGGGGACTGGCAGGCGGCGAGCGCGAGCAGGGCGGGCAGGAGCAGGCTGAGGAAGCGGGGCTTGTTCATGGTGCCGCCAGCCATGCTGCGCTATGCGCAGCCACGCAAGGGCGATGGAAGGACGGGGCAGGACATGCGGCAAAACCGGTGGATCACGGCGCGATTGCTGGCGATGGGATTGATGGGCGCGATGCTCGTGGCCCCGGCGGCAGCGCAATTCTCCGACAGCTACAAGTTCCTGAAGGCGGTGCGGGATCGTGACGGCACGGAGGTGACCAAGGTGGTCGACCAGCCGGGCAGCACGATGATCAACGTGCGCGGCGACGACGGCGACGGCGCGCTGCACATCGTGACCAAGCGCCGCGACGCGACGTGGCTGACGTTCCTGCTCGCCAAGGGGGCAAAACCGGATCTGCGCAACTCGGACGGGAATACCGCGCTGGGCATCGCCTCGCAGATCGGTTTCGCCGAGGGTGTGGCCGTGCTGCTGGATCGCGGCGCGGGGGTAAACATCGCCAACGGGCAGGGCGAGACGCCGCTGATCCTGGCGGTGCAGGCACGCGATCCCGGCATCGTCCGCCAACTGCTGGCCGCTGGCGCGAACCCGGCACTGACCGACCGCGCCTCCGGCATGAGCGCGCGGGACTATGCCGTGCGCGATCGCCGTTCCGCCGCGATCGTGAAGCAGATCGACGAGGCCAGGCCGGTCAAGCCCAGGGGACCGATCGCCGGGCCGAAGCTGTAGCGCGTCAGTCCATCCCCGCCAGCCCGGGATCGAGATCGCCGAGCAGGCGGCGAGCGGCGCGGCGGGCGAAGCGCAAAGTTTCGGCCTTACGGCGCGCGGCGGCGAGCGGGCGGTGCGCCGCCTCGCGGATCACCGCCGCATCGTAGCGGTCAGCCACCAGCAGCCCGGCGATCTCCGGGCGAAAACCCGCCTCGTCGAACGGCGACAGATCGAAGCCCGACGGCACCGCCCACAGGAAACGGTCGCAATAATCGAGATAGTCGGGCCATTTGGCATCGCCGCGAAGATCGGCGCGCGATACCTTGATCTCCACGATCGTCAGGCAGCCCTTTGCGTCGATCGCCATCAGGTCGGCGCGGCGGCCGTTGGGCAACGGCACCTCGCACAAGGCGAACTGATCCTGCCGGAAAAACAGCCGGCATACGCCGCGCGCCACATCGCGCGCGGCCATCGGCGCATCGGCGAAACAATCCGAATCGGGGGCGGTGGCCATCCGTCCTTCATAGAACAGGCCGGGAACAGGGGGAAGGCTCAGCGCCCGGCGATCATCCCCTGCGCGATGGCGAGCGGATCGGCGTGGTCCAGCTCCACGATCCACTGGTCCGGGTCGGCGCGGCGGCGACGGGCGAGGTAATCGGCCAGCACGGCGGGATCGTCGTCGGGCAGGGCGGGGCCGGCGCGGGTCCAGCCATAGGCATCGTCCGGACCGAGCGTGCGTTCGTACAGGCCCGTGGTGCGGCCGCGCGTCGCCGTCACCAGCAGGATCGCGCCGGCGGTGGCATCACCCTTCGCCAGCACCATCGCGCCGCCGCCCGCCGCCTCCACCGCGCGGACCAGCGCCGAGACGAGCAGCCCCGCCGCCAGGCGCGGCGTCATGCCCGCGCCGTCATGGTTGGGCGGCGACGTAGCCGGGCAGCGAGGCGAGCGGGATGCGCGAGCGCATGAACGTGCCGGTGCCGCGCGCCGCCTCCTCGCCGTTCGCATCGAGCAGCCGCGCGTCCGCCACCATCACCCGCCGCCGGCCGCTGACCCAGCGGCCCTCGGCGGTCACCTCGCCCGATTTGAGCGGACGGGTGAACAGCAGGTTGAACGCGGTGGTGAGCAGGAAGCGATCGGAAACGAGGCTGTTGGCCGCATAGAAAGCGGCATCGTCCAGCATCTTGAAATAGGTGGTGCCATGCGCTGCGCCGGCGGCGTGATGCACCGTATCGTCGATGCGGAAACGGATGCGCGCGACGCCCTCCTCGACGATCTCGAGGCGGGAAGGGAAGAAACGGTTGATCGGTGCGGCCCGGTACAGCGATTCGAGCGCCCGGAAATGCGCCTCCGCCCCGGAGACCGGCATGCCGGTTTCAGCCATCTTCAGGCGACGTGACGCGATTCGCCGCTCGCGAACAGCGCGTACAGGGCATCCACGGAACCGGCACCGCGTAGCTTGGCGACGAACGCGCGATCCCGCATCCGGCGGCTGACCCGGGCCAGGGCCTTCAGATGCTCGACACCCGCATCGGGCGGGGAGAGCAGGACGAAGACGAGATCGACCGGCATGTCGTCGATCGCGTTGAAATCGATCGGGGTAGGCAGCCGCGCGAACACGCCGACGACCTGGCGAAGCCCGTCGATCTTGCCATGCGGGATGGCGACCCCGCCGCCGAAGCCGGTGGAACCGAGCCGCTCGCGCTCGGCGAGCCGCTCCACCACCAGCTTGGCGTCCAGCGAGGCCTCGCGCGCGGCGACCGCGGCGAGTTGCTGGAACAGCGCCTTCTTGTTCGGCACCCCCAGCGTGGCGACGATCGCCGCGGGCGCCAGCAGGTCGCTCAGATCATCGAGCGACCGGGCGACCGGTTCAGTACGGATATCGTCGGCCACGGGCGGTGTCTTTCTTCAGGCGGCGCGTTGCGGTTCGACCCAGCCGATCGTCCCGTCGTTGCGGCGGTACACCATGTTATAGGCGCCCGTACCGCTATTGCGGAACAGAAGCGCGCCCGTATCGCGCAGATCGAGCATCATCACCGCATCCGACACGCTGGCCTCGGGCACGTCCACCCGGGTTTCGGCGATGATGAGCGGGTTATCCTCCGGCTCTTCCTCGTGGACACCGTTGAACACCGTGTAGCCGGCATCGGCATCGATCTCGCCGGGGACCGCGCCGTGGTTGGCGTGGCGATCCTTCAGCCGGTTCATGTAGCGGCGAAGCTGCTTCTCGATCTTGTCGGCGGCGCGATCGAAGGCGGGGTGCGCCTCGTTGGCTTCACCATGTCCCTTCAGGATCACGCCCTGCATCACATGCGCGACGATATCGCAGGCGAAGCTGGCATGCGGGCCGTTGCTGAAGGTGACATGGGCCGAAATGCTGCGCGAAAAGAACTTCTCGGCCAGCGCCTGCAATCGCTCGTCGACATGCTGCCGGAGGGCATCGCCAGTGTCGACCTGATGGCCAGAGACACGGATTTCCATAGGGTTTTCCTCCGTAACGTACGATGTGCGTCCGCACCCGGATCCGGGGCGGTGGCGGCCTTAGGCCCGGGGTTTTGCCCGGTCAACCGGACGGCGATGCCACCTCCCAGAGCGGATCGGACAGCTTAGAGACAAAGGCCGAGTGACGGACAAGTTCCTCCGCCGTCGCGGCATGGGGGCGGGGCGGCCGCACCGTGACGACGCGCGGGGCCGGCCGCGAAGCGCCGCCCGTGTAGAAAGCGGGCGAAGCGGGGGGAGGCGGATCGGCCCGCAGCGACAGGCCGATCTGGCGCCCGCCGCTCAGTTCGACATAAAGCTGCGCGAGCAGTTGCGCGTCGAGCAGCGCGCCGTGCTTCACCCGGTGGCTGCGATCGATGCCGTAGCGCGAGCACAGTGCGTCGAGGCTGTGCTTGGCGCCGGGGTGGCGGGTACGTGCGATCGCCAGCGTATCCACCATCCGCGTGAGGCAGATGACCGGGTGGCCGGCACGATCGAGTTCGTGGTTGAGGAAGTTGAAATCGAAGGTGGCGTTGTGCGCCACCAGCGGGCAGTCGCCGACGAATTCCAGCAGGTCGAGCGCGGTGTCGCCGAACAGCGGCTTGTCGGCGAGGAAGCGGATCGACAGGCCGTGCACCGCCTCGGCCTCGGCCGGCATATCGCGCGACGGGTTGAAATAGCCGTGGAAGGTGCGGCCCGTCTCCACCTTGTTGACCAGTTCGATACAGCCGATCTCGACGAGCCGATGGCCGTCCTGCGGGCTCAGGCCCGTCGTTTCGGTGTCGAAGACGATTTCACGCATGTCGCATCATATCGACCCGGCGGCCGGCTTAGGCAAGCGACCAGACGCCGCACCTGATCGCGCGTGCGGGCCAACCCGCCGCCGGTATCGATCACGACATCGGCGCGGCAGCGCTTTTCCGCATCGGGGGTCTGCAATCGCAGGATGCGGGCGAGCCGCGCCTGCGTCATCCCCGGCCGGGCCAGCACGCGACGGCGCTGCATCCAGGCGGGGGCGGAGACGACGGCGATCGCGTCGACCCGCCGCCAGCCGCCCTTCTCGAACAGCAGAGGCACGTCCACCACCACCAGCCGGCGGGAACGATGGCGGCGCAGGAAGGCGCGCTGGCCGGCACCCACCTGCGGGTGGATCAGCCGTTCGAGCCGGGCAAGTGCCGCCGGATCGCCGAACACCGCCTTGCCCAGCGCGACGCGATCCACGCCGGACGGGCCGGTCGTGCCGGGATGCAGCGCCTCGATCGCCGCCAGCAGCCGGCCGCCCGGGCCTTGCAGGCGGTGCACCTCGGCATCGGCGTCGAACACCGGCACGCCGGCCTTGCGGAACATGGCGGCGGCGGTCGATTTGCCCATGCCGATCGAGCCGGTGAGGCCAAGGAGGATCACGCCGCCGTCACGCCGTCAGCCGCGCGCGCAATTCCCCGTCGCGGTCGCGCGGCGGGGCGGGGCCGAAGAAGCGGGCGAAGGCGGCGGCAGCCTGGCCGATCAGCATCGCCAGCCCGTCGATCGTGCGGAACCCGCGCGCCCGCGCCTCGGCCAGGAGCGGCGTTTCGAGCGGGGCATAGACGATATCGTAGACGATGCTGCCCGGCGGCACATGGCTGAAATCGAGCGCCAGCGGCGGCTGCCCGACCATGCCGAGCGGGGTGGTGTTGACGACGAGATCGAGCAGCCCGACACGATCGTCGAAGGCGAAATCGGTCGGCGCGGCGAAACTTTCCAAGGCGGCGGCATGGCCACCGGCGATGCCCAGACTATCGAGAAAGGCGCGCGCCTTGTCGGCCGTGCGCGTCAGCACCACGGGATCGAATCCCTCGGCCACCAGCGCATGCGTGACGGCGCGCGCAGCGCCGCCCGCACCGAGGATGCGTGCCATGCGGTACAGATGCGTCTGCCCCAGCAGGTCGGTTAGCGGTTCGAGGAACCCCGCGCCGTCGCTGTTATAGCCGCACAGTCCACCGTTCTCCGGCACGATCACGTTGACCGCGCCGATCGCCTGCGCGGCGGGATCCACCCGGTCGAGATGCGCCAGCACCGCCTGTTTGTGCGGCACGGTGACGTTGCACCCGCGCCACGCCGGATCGTCCCGCCGCGCGGCGAAATAGCCGGGCAGGTCGTCCGCGCGGACGTGGGTGCGGCGATACTCCCCCTCCAGCCCCAGCTCGGCGAGCCAGAAATTGTGGATCAGCGGGGATTTGGAATGGGCGATCGGATCACCGATCACTTCTGCATAGGGTTGCGTGGTCACGCTTCCATCACTCCCCGGATACGGCAATAATCGAGCAGCGGCAGCAGCGGCAGGCCGAGGATGGTGAAATGACTCCCCTCGATCTTCGCGAACAACTGCGCGCCGCGCCCCTCCAGCCGGTAGCCGCCGACGCAACCGCCGATCGCCGGCCATTCCGCATCGAGATAGGTGTCGAGAAATGCGTCGGAAAACGGCCGCATCGTCAGCTTCGCCACGTCAACGTGGCGCCATACCGGGGTGCCGCCCTGGCAGATCACCGCCGCGCTGGTGAGGCGGTGGGTGGTGCCGCGCAAGCGCCGCAACTGGTCGGCCGCCTCGGCGCGGCTTTCCGCTTTGTCGAGCATCGCGCCGTCCGCCGTCGCCACGGTGGAATCGCAGCCCAGCACCAGATCGGTGGGGAAACGGCGCGACAGCTTCGTCGCCTTCAGCTCGGCCAGCGCATCGGCCAGCGCGCGCGCGTCCAGCCCGTCGGCCCTGAGCGCGGCCTTCACCGAGTCCTCGTCCACGCCGGGCGCCATCGCCGCGTGCGGCACGCCGGCGGCGTCGAGCATCGCGCGCCTGCTCGTCGATTGCGACGCCAGGATCAGCCTCATGCCATGTCCTCCGCCAGATTTCCTTCCAGCGCGCTGCGCCGTTCGTTGACGAGGTTGATGATCGCCGCCGCCGTCTCCTCGATCGAGCGGCGGGTGACGTCGATCACCGGCCAGCCGTTATCGGAGAAAATGCGGCGGGCGAAGGCGAGTTCCGCCGCCACCGCCGCCTGATCGACGTACGGCGTCTCTGGCGCCTGCGCGAGCGAGAGCAGGCGGTTGCGGCGGATCTGGATCAGCCGGTCCGGGCTGGTGGTGAGGCCGACGACGAGCGGATGACGCAGATCGAACAGCGACGGCGGCGGCGGCGATTCCACCACCAGCGGAATGTTCGCCACCTTGTAGCCGCGGTTCGCCAGATAGATCGAGGTCGGCGTCTTGGACGAGCGGGAGACGCCGACCAGCATGATGTCGGCCTCCTCCCACTCCTCGGCGGCGATGCCGTCGTCGTGGGCAATGGTATACTGGATCGCATCGACCCGCGCGAAATAGGCCGCGTCGAGGATGTGCTGCCGCCCCGGCCGCGCCTTGGCCTGCTGGCCGAGCAGCGTGGAAAGCGCATCGATCACCGGATCGAGCGCCGAGACCGAGGGCAGGCCGAGGCCGTGGCAGCGCGATTCCAGCCGGTGCCGCACGTCGGGGTTCACCAGCGTGTAGATCACCAGCCCGGGGCGCGCGGCAATCTCCAGCATCACCCGGTCGAGATGTCCTTCGGAGCGGACCATCGGCCAGAAATGCTTGATCGTCTCCACCCCGTCGAACTGGGCGAGCCCGGCCTTGGCGATGTTCTCCAGCGTCTCGCCGGTGGAATCGGACATCAGGTGGAGGTGGAGCCGCATCACCATCCCCCCCGCATGACGGGAGAGGGGCGAGGCGACCGCCCCTTGCGGATGATCCTGTGGACAAGCATGGGGACGGCGCTAGCGGAATCGCGGCCCCCCGCACAAGTCGCGGTTTCATCCCCGCTGGGCGGACTCGGTTCGCGGACCTTTCCACAGGCACACCACGTTTTCCCCAGCCTGTGGATAACGGGGGCGGGAGGTGCGACTCCGGCGGCGCGAAAGGGTTCGGCACGAGTCAAGCTGTTGGCAAGTTTCGGCGGGGCGAATAAACCTCGCTCCGACCGCCCCCTACTACCCTCTACAGACTCTAAGATTCTCTCTTAAGGAAGTTTATGGTGCACCCAGACGCGAGCGTCGCGACCGATCCGACGATGCCGGCGGCGACCGTCGATCGGCCCCTCCTCGCGGTTCTGCGCGGCGAGCGTCGCGATCCCCCGCCGGTGTGGCTGATGCGTCAGGCCGGGCGCTACCTGCCCGAATATCGCGCGCTGCGGGCCGAGAAGGGCGGCTTCCTCGCGCTGGCGACCGATCCGATCGCCGCGGCGGACGTGACGTTGCAGCCGATCCGCCGGTTCGGCTTCGATGGCGCGATCCTGTTTTCCGACATCCTGATGGTGCCGTGGGCGATGGGGCAGGATCTCACCTTCGGGGCTGGCGAGGGGCCGCGACTGGCGCCCCGGCTGGTCGATGTGCCGCTCGAGAGTCTGGAACCGCGCCACGAGCGGCTGGAGCCGGTGTACGAGACGGTACGACAGGTGAGGGCGGCCTTGTCGCCCGACAGGACGTTCCTGGGCTTCGCGGGCTCTCCGTGGACCGTGGCGACCTACATGGTGGCGGGGCAGGGATCAAAGGATCACGCGGAAACGCGATTCATGGCGTATCGCGATCCCGAGCGGTTCACCCGGCTGCTGTATGCGATCGCCGAGCTGACGGTCGAGTATCTGGTCGGGCAGGTGAAGGCCGGGGTCGATGCGGGGCAGTTGTTCGACAGCTGGGCGGGCAGCCTCAGCCCCGAGCAGTTCGGCACGTGCGTGCTGGAGCCGAACGCCTGGATCATCCGTGAATTCCGCAGGCGTTGCCCCGGCGTGCCGGTGATCGGCTTTCCGAAGGGGGCCGGGGCCAAGCTGCTCGCCTATGCCGAGGCGACGCAGGCCGATGCGATCGGCCTCGACGAGACGGTCGATCCGCGCTGGGCGAACGAGGTGCTGCCCGCCGGGCTGCCGGTGCAGGGCAACCTCGATCCGCTGGCGCTGGAAGTGGGCGGCGAGGCGCTGGATCGCGCGGTCGGCCGGATCCGCGAAATCTTCCGCGATCGGCCGCATATCTTCAATCTCGGTCACGGCATCGGCCAGCATACGCCGATTGCACATGTCGAGCGTTTGCTGGAACTGGTGCGGGCCTGATCCGATGGTGGCATTGCTGGAGTGGATGCTGGTGACGAGTTATCTCTGGGTGAAGGCCGCGCATCTGATCTTCGTGATCTTCTGGATCGCGGGGCTGTTCATGTTGCCGCGCTTCTACATCTATCACCAGCCGACCGTGCCGGGGTCGGTGGAGGACAAGCAATGGATCGAGCGGGAGCGGCGGCTGCGCTCGATCATCCTCAACCCGGCGATGATCGCGGTGTGGGTGCTGGGGCTGGCACTGATCTGGATCAACCAGATGAACGGCCGCCCGATCCTGACCGAGGGCTGGCTGCACGCCAAATTGCTCTGCGTGATCGCGCTGTCCGGCTATCACGGCTGGGCATCGGCCTATGGCAAGAAGATGGCTCGCGGCTACCGCCCGGCCAAGGATCGCACGCTGCGGCTGATGAACGAGGTGCCCGGCATCGCTACGGCGGTGATCGTGATCCTGGTGATCGTGCAGCCGTTCTGATGCTGATCGCGCTGATGCTGGCCGGCGCCGCCCCCGTTACGGATGCGGCGGCGACGGCCGACGTGCGTTGTCTGGTCGCGACGAGCGTGCTTGCCGAAAATGGTGACAAGGCAATCGCGCAGATCGGCTATTTCGCAGCAATGTTCTGGCTGGGTCGTGTCGGCGACATCAGCGAAGCGGATCTGAACAGCAAAATGACCGAACAAGCGCTGCACATGACCGCCGCCGACATCTCGCTCGAGCTGGTCCGGTGCGGCGCACTGATGAAGGAGCGCGGGGAAATGCTGGCCCGTGTCGGCGCGAGCCTGTCCCGCAAGGCGGCGCGGCTCGAAACACGCTGAGGCAATCGCCGCGTCGCTTGACTCGATCCGTTCTCCCGCCTAGCTGCGCGATGAGGTCGCTGTGCCATGCGCGCGGCCCGTTTCCCCCGGCTTCCGCGTTCCCCACGCCCGATCGAGCCAGCGCCCCCAGGAAATACCCATGCATCTCAAGGACCTGAAGAAGAAGAAGCCCGCCGAACTGGTGAGCATGGCCGAGGAACTGGGCGTCGAGGGTGCCTCCACGCTCCGCAAGCAGGACCTGCTGTTCGCCATCCTGAAGGCCGAGGCCGACAACGGCGAGACGATCCTGGGGCTGGGCACGATCGAGGTGCTGCCGGACGGTTTCGGCTTCCTCCGCAGCCCGGAAGCGAACTATCTCGCCGGGCCGGACGATATCTACATCTCGCCCAATCAGGTGCGGAAGTTCGGTCTGCGGACCGGCGATACGGTGGAAGCCGAGATCCGCGGCCCGAAGGACGGCGAACGCTATTTCGCGCTGACCCGGCTGATCTCGGTCAATTTCGACGATCCGGACGTGGTGCGCCACCGCGTCAACTTCGACAATCTCACGCCGCTGTACCCGGAATCCAAGCTCACGCTCGATCCGCATGATCCGACCGTGAAGGACAAGTCGGCGCGGGTGATCGATATCATCGCGCCGCAGGGCAAGGGCCAGCGCGCGCTGATCGTGGCGCCGCCGCGCGTCGGCAAGACGGTCCTGCTGCAGAACATGGCGCGGGCGATCACCGACAACCACCCCGAGGTGTTCCTGATCGTGCTGCTGATCGACGAGCGGCCCGAGGAAGTGACCGACATGCAGCGATCGGTGAAGGGCGAGGTCATCTCCTCCACCTTCGACGAGCCCGCGCAGCGCCACGTGCAGGTCGCCGAAATGGTGATCGAGAAGGCCAAGCGCCTCGTCGAGCACAAGAAGGACGTGGTGATCCTGCTCGACAGCATCACCCGCCTGGGCCGCGCCTACAACACCGTCGTGCCGTCCTCCGGCAAGGTGCTGACGGGCGGCGTCGATGCCAACGCGCTGCAGCGGCCGAAGCGGTTCTTCGGCGCGGCGCGCAACATCGAGGAGGGCGGCTCGCTCTCGATCATCGCCACCGCGCTGATCGATACCGGCAGCCGCATGGACGAGGTGATCTTCGAGGAGTTCAAGGGCACCGGCAACTCCGAGATCATCCTCGACCGCAAGGTGGCGGACAAGCGCATCTTCCCGGCGATGGACGTGGGCAAGAGCGGCACCCGCAAGGAGGAGCTGCTGGTCGACAAGGGCAAGCTCAGCAAGATGTGGGTCCTGCGCCGCATCCTGATGCAGATGGGCACGATCGACGCGATGGAGTTCCTGCTCGACAAGATGAAGGACTCGAAGACCAACGAGGATTTCTTCGACAGCATGAATCAGTAACCGGGGACGGCCGTTGGCGTGTCGCCATCGGACTCGTCCCGGTTCGGCCGGCGGGTGAAACCCGGCCGACGGCGCGGGCTTCGCCCGCGCCCCCTTTTGCGTAACGAAACATTGCCAAGCCGGCACCTTCACCCGGCTTCGCGCATTTTGCGTGCGGCATCACGGGCGCGGGCCTGCTAGGCGCTCGCGGCACCGCGCGGACAGGAATCGAGGGACGGCCCATGGGCGACATCTGGCAACATATCGTCACTGACTTCGCCAACATCACGCAGCCCGCCCAGTTCGGCGCGTTCGTGCAGGTGCTGATGATCGATATCATGCTGGCGGGCGACAACGCGATCGTCGTCGGCGCGCTGGCCGCCGGATTGCCGACGGCACAGCGCAAGAAGGTGATCCTCATCGGTATCGCCGCGGCACTGGTGCTGCGGATCATCTTCGCGCTGCTGGTGACGCAACTGCTCCAGATCGTCGGCCTCGTGCTGGCGGGCGGCCTGCTGCTGCTGTGGGTGGCGTGGAAGATGTATCGCGAACTGCACCCCAAGTCGGCCGACGGCGGCGGATCGCCCGAGGTGACGGGCGATGAGAATTCGGGCGTGAGGCCGGCCAAGAGCTTCGCACAGGCGGCATGGGCGGTGGCGCTGGCCGATGTGAGCATGAGCCTGGACAACGTGCTGGCGGTGGCCGGCGCGGCGCGTGAGCATCCCGGCATCCTGATGATCGGCCTGCTGCTGTCGGTGGCGCTGATGGGCGTCGCGTCCAACCTGCTGGCGAAGTATATCGAGCGGTATCGCTGGATCGCCTACATCGGCCTGCTGGTGATCGTGTACGTGGCTGGCAAGATGATCTGGGAAGGCAGCCACGAGGTGCTGCCGCTGTTCAGTTAGGCCGCCGGCGCCGATGGAATCGAAGGGGGCGGGAGTGCGATCGGCGCACGCCCGCCCCCCTTTTTCGTTCGGACCTCAGCCGAGATGCTCGGCGAAGAAGGCGCTGGTGCGGGCATCGGCCTTCTTGGCGGCCGCATCGTTCCGGCGCGAGCCCGAGGTGGCGGCGAAGCCGTGATCGGCGCCGGCATATTCCTCGATCCCGACATGGCGGTTGTCGTCCAGCGCGGCGTGGACCGCCTGCCGTGCGGCCGCGTCGATATGCGCGTCTTCCAGCGCGAAGTGTAGCAGCAGCGGCTTTCCGATCGCGTGCGATTCGCCGAGGAAGGCGTCGATCCGGCCGCCGTAATAGCCGACCGCCGCATCGGCATCGGTGCGGGTGGCCGAGAGGTACGCGAGCAGCCCGCCGAAGCAGAATCCCACCACGCCGACCTTGCCGTGCGCATCGCCGAGCCGGGCACGCGCCGCGCGGATGCTCGCCTCGATGTCACCGATCGCGCGGTCCACGTCGCACGCCTGCATCAGCGCTACGGCCTTCTCGAAATCACCGGGCGTTTCCGGTTCCAGCTCGACACCGGGCTGACTGCGCCAGAACAGATCGGGCGCGATCGCCAGATAGCCCGCCGCCGCCCATTCGTCGCACTTGGCGCGGATGCCCGGATTGACCCCGAAGATTTCCTGCACGACGATGACGGCGGCCCCGGCCGGTCCGTCCGGTTCCGCGCAGTAGCCGCCGAAGCGTGCGTCGTGGCAGAGCGTGTCGATGTCGATCATGGCGCCCATTGTCGTCTCTCCTCCTTTGATTCGTGATCGGCGTCCGGCCCGTGGGCCGTCACCGCTCGCCGCCGGACAATGCCCGATCGTGTCGCGGGTTGCCACAGAGAGGATCGGTTCCGCGCCCTGCCGCCGGCTGTGGTCCGAACCGGATCGACGGGAAAGATTGCGGCGTGCGGCATTTCCCGGCATCCCTCTCCCGGTAAAGCCCACGGGCGAAACAGGCGGATGGGGAGTGTGGGGCATGAAGGTGACGATGGACGTGGATTGCACGCCCGCAGAGGCCCGCAATCTGATGGGCCTGCCCGATCTGAGCAGTATCCACGAGATCTATCTCGACAAGATCCGCCGCACCGTGGACGAGGGGCTGACCCCGGAAACGGTGGAGACGCTGATGCGCAGCTGGTCGCCGATGGGCGAGGCGAGCATGTCGATGTGGCGTCAGCTGTTCGAGCAGATGAGCGGTGGTCTCACCAAGAAATGACCGTGTCCCCGATCGGATGACGATCTTCGCGCTGTCCAGCGGCGCGCCGCCCGCCGCCATCGGCGTGATCCGGATCAGTGGGCCGGGGGCGGGGGCGGCGCTGGCCGCGATCGTCGGTCGCCTGCCGGCGCCACGCCGGGCGAGCTACGCTGCGTTTAGCGATCCGGCCGATGGCGAACTGCTCGATCGTGGGCTGGCGCTGTGGTTCCCAGGGCCGCGCACCGCGACCGGCGAGGATCTGGCCGAGCTGCACATTCACGGCGGGCGATCGGTGGCGACGGCGGTGCTTGCCGCGCTCGGCCGGATCGACGGCCTGCGCGCCGCCCTGCCGGGCGAATTCACCCGTCGCGCCTTTGCCAACGGCGCGATCGACCTGGCCGAGGCGGAAGGGCTGGCCGACCTGCTCGCCGCCGAGACGGATCTGCAACGCCGCGCGGCGCTCGCCAGCGCCGGGGGGGCACTCAGCCGGCAGGTCGAAGCATGGCGGCGCGACGTGCTGGGCATTGCCGCACAGGTCGAGGCGCTCCTCGACTTCGCAGACGAGGACGACGTGCCCGCCGACGAGGCCCCGGTCAGGGCCGCGATCGACCGCCTGTCGCACGAAATTGCCGCGATGCTGGCGACACCGCCGGCCGAACGGCTGCGCGACGGCATCCGCGTCGTGCTGGCCGGGGCGCCCAACGTCGGCAAGTCGACCCTGCTCAATGCGATCGCGGGCCGGGAGGCGGCGATCGTCTCGCCGATCGCTGGCACCACGCGCGACGTGATCGAGGTGCCGGTGGCGATCGGTGGCATCCCATTCCTGTTCAGCGACACCGCCGGGTTGCGGGACAGCCACGACCCGATCGAGCGGGCGGGGGTGTCGCGCGCGGAGACGACGCTGGCGGACGCGGACATCATCCTCTGGCTCGCCGATCCCGCCGCCTGCCCGCATCGTGCGCGCGCGATCGTCGTGCATCCACGCTGTGACATCGCCCCTGCGCCGGCCGCGCCGGTGGATGTCGTCGTATCGGCGGTCGCGGGGGAGGGCATGGCCGCGCTGCTCGACCTGATCGTGGTGCGTGCCGGGCGGCTGCTACCTCGCGTGGGAGACGTGGCGGTCAACCGGCGTCAGCGTGACGCACTGCAGCAATGTTCATCCGCGGTTTGTGATGCGCTGCGGCAGAGCGACCTGCTGCTGATGGCGGAGCATCTGCGCGAGGCGAGGCAGGCGCTCGATGCTGTCGTCGGCCGCAGCGGCGTGGAGGAAATGCTCGACGCCCTGTTCGGGCGTTTCTGCATCGGCAAGTGACGTTCCACGTGGAACAGCTTTGACAGCGACCGCCACCGACCGTAGCGGTCGCGGCATGGCAGACAGGTTCGATATCGTGGTCGTCGGTGGCGGCCATGCCGGCTGCGAGGCCGCCGCCGTTGCCGCACGAAGGGGCGCGCGGGTCGCCCTCGTCAGCATGCGACGCGACATGATCGGCGCGATTTCTTGCAATCCGGCGATGGGTGGCCTGGGCAGGGGCCACCTCGTTCGCGAAGTCGATGCGTGCGACGGGCTGATCGGCCTCGCCGCAGACGAGGCCGCGATCCATTACCGGATGCTCAATCGCAGCAAGGGTCCTGCGGTCCACGGTCCTCGCGTACAGGCGGATCGCAAGCGTTATCGCGCGGCGATCCACCATATGCTCGATGCGCAGGCAGGGCTGACGATCGTCGAGGGGGACGTGGCCACGCTTGCGATGGCAGGGCCACGACAGGTTGCCGGCATCGTGCTGGCGGATGGCCGGACGATCGGCGCGGACGCGGTGGTGCTGGCGACCGGCACCTTCCTCAACGGCAAGCTGCATTTCGGCATGGAGGCGCAAGGCGGCGGACGTATCGGGGAGCCGGCCGCGGTGACGCTTGCCGGGCAGCTGCGCGCTCTGGGGCTTCCGTTGGCGCGGCTGAAGACCGGCACGCCGCCACGCCTCGATGGCCGCACGATCGATTGGGCGCGGCTGGATCGCCAGCCGTCCGATCCGGACGGCTGGACCATGTCACCGCTGACCATGCGGCGGCACGCCCCCCAGCTCGCCTGCGCGATCACACGGACCAACGCTGCTACCCACGCGATCATCCGCGACGCGCTCGATCGGTCACCGCTCTACGCCGGGGTGATCGAAGGCACCGGGCCGCGTTATTGCCCGTCGATCGAGGACAAGGTCGTCCGCTTCGGCGATCGTGACGGGCATCAGGTGTTCCTCGAGCCCGAAGGGCTGGACGATGCGACCGTCTATCCCAACGGCCTCTCGACCTCCCTGCCGCAGGACGTGCAGCTGGCGCTGATCCGGTCGATGGCGGGACTGGAGCGAGCCGAGATCGTCCAGCCCGGCTATGCGGTGGAGTACGACCATGTCGATCCCCGCGCGCTTGATGCCACGCTGGCTGTGCGCGACGTGGCAGGGCTGTATCTCGCCGGCCAGATCAACGGGACGACGGGCTATGAGGAAGCAGCCGCCCAGGGGCTGGTCGCGGGGATGAACGCGGCAGCCTTTGCCCGCAATGCCTCACCCGTGATTTTCGATCGCGCGCAAAGCTATATCGGGGTGATGATCGACGATCTGGTGTTGCAGGGGGTGACCGAGCCATACCGTATGCTGACCGCGCGCGCCGAGTTCCGCCTCCGGCTGCGGGCCGACAATGCCGGTGCCCGGCTCACCGCCTTCGCACGTGCAGCAGGTGCGATTGGTGCGGCACGGCAAGCGCATTTCGAGGCGGATCAGGCGGTGGCACGCACCGTCACGAGTCTTCTCGAACGGCGGGTTTCGAGCGGGGAGCTGAAGGCCAACGGCGTCGCGATCGTCGATGACGGGGTGAGCCGGACATTGTTCGACTGGCTGCGCTTCCCGGCGGTCGATCTCGCGGCGCTCGTCTCCGTGACACCGGCGCTTGCCGCGCTTGACCGCCTGGTGGTCGACCGGATCATCACGGACGCGCATTATGCGCCCTACACCGAACGGCAGGATCGCGAGGTCGAGCGGATGCGGCTGGACGAGGGCGTGGCGATCCCGCCGTGGCTGGCCTATGGCCGCCTCGCCGGTCTTTCCACCGAGATGATCGAGCGGCTTACCGCTGCGGCGCCCGCGACGTTGGGGGCAGCCTCGCGCGTGCGTGGCGTGACGCCGGCGGCACTGGCGGCGATTCTCGTTCACAGCCGACGGGCCGCGGCGTGACGGAGGACGATGCCCGCCGCTGGATCGCTGACCGTGTTCCACGTGAAACATTCGACTTGATCGAGCAATTCGTTGCGTTGGTGGTGGCGGAGGCGGGGCAGCAGAACCTGATCTCGGCCGCGACGATCGAAACGATCTGGAACCGTCACGTCGTCGACTCGGCGCAGTTGCTCGATCTCGCGCCCCCCGCCGGACGCTGGATCGATCTCGGGGCCGGCGCGGGTTTTCCCGGCATGGTCGTCGGCCTCGTCGGTCGACATCAGGTTTCGCTCGCCGAGTCGCGCGCGAAGCGGATCGCCTTCTTGCGCGAGGCGATCGACACCTCGGGGATGGGCGATCGCATCGACGTGCTCCCCGGCCGGATAGAGATGCTGCCCGCCGAGCCGTTCGACGTCATCTCCGCCCGCGCCTTCGCACCGCTCGACCGGCTGTTCTCCTCCGCGCTGCACCTCTCCAGCCGCCGCACCCGCTGGGTCCTGCCGAAGGGTCGCGGCGCTCAGGCCGAACTGGATGCGGTGCGCGGATCGTGGCAGGGTGACTTCTCGATCGTGCCGAGCATCACGGATGCCGATGCCGCGATCATCGTGGCCGAGAATGTCCGTCCGGCAGTCGGCCATCGCAAGACAGGGAGCAGACGGTGATCCGGATTGCGGTTGCAAACCAGAAGGGCGGTGTCGGCAAGACGACCACCGCGATCAACGTCGCCACCGCACTCGCCGCCAGTGGATGGCGCGTGCTGCTGATCGACTTCGATCCGCAAGGCAATGCCTCGACCGGGCTGGGCGTGGATCGCGGTCAGCGCGAATGGTCCAGCTACGAGGTGTTGACCGGGCAGTCGACCATCGTCGAGGCGGCCGTGCCCTCGCGGGTGCCTCGCCTCGATCTGGTGCCGGCGACGGAAGACCTTTCCGGCGCGGAGATCGAACTGATCGATATCGAGCAGCGGACGCACCGGCTGGCGAACGCGCTGGATGCCGTGCCGGCCGGCAAGTGGGACGTGTGCCTGATCGATTGCCCGCCGTCGCTCGGGCTGCTGACGATCAACGCGCTGGTCGCCGCACGATCGTTGCTGGTGCCGCTGCAGTGCGAGTTCTTCGCGCTGGAGGGGTTGAGTCAGCTGCTCACCACGATCGAGCGGGTACGGGCGCGGTTCAACAGCCATCTGTCGATCCTGGGCGTGGCGTTGACGATGTACGATCGCCGCAACCGCCTTTCCGAGCAGGTCGCGCAGGACGTGCGCGCCTGCCTCGGCGACGTGGTGTTCGAAACGGTGATCCCGCGCAACGTGCGGCTCTCCGAGGCGCCGAGCCACGGATTGCCCGCGCTGATCTACGATCATCGCTGCTCCGGCTCCGAGGCGTATATCGCGCTGGCGCGGGAGTTGATCGGGCGATTGCCCGACATGGCGCGCGCGGCGTGAGCGAGCCGACACGCAGGAAGCCGTCCGGGCTGGGGCGTGGCCTGTCCGCGCTGCTGGGCGACACCGCCCGCGAGCAGCCTGTCGCCGGGGATGCGCAGCGATCGACGGGGGTACAGTTGCTGCCGGTCGCGGCGATCCGGCCGCACCCCGGCCAGCCGCGCCGCCACTTCGACGAAGACGCGCTGGACGATCTGGCGGCCTCCATCGGCGCGCGCGGCCTGATCCAGCCGATCGTCGTGCGGCCGCAGGGTGAGGGCTGGCAAATCGTCGCGGGCGAGCGCCGCTGGCGTGCTGCCCAGCGCGCGCGTCTGCACGAAGTGCCGGTGATCGTCCGAGAGTTCACCGATGCGGAAACACTCGAAGTGGCGCTGGTCGAGAATATCCAGCGTGAGGACCTGAACGCAATCGAGGAGGCTGAGGCGTACAAGCGCCTCGCCGACGATTTCGGGCACACACAAGAGGCGCTCGGCCGGCTGGTCAACAAGTCCCGCAGTCACATCGCGAATCTGCTGCGATTGCTCGACCTGCCGGTGCCGGTGCGGACGGCGGTGGCCGAGGGTGCGCTTTCGATGGGCCATGCGCGGGCCCTGATTACTGCCAACGATCCCGAAGCACTGTCGCGCGAGGTCATCCGGCGTGGTCTGTCGGTGCGGGAAACCGAGCAGATGGCGCGTGCCGCCAGACCGCATGGCGGCGGCGGCTCGGGTGGCTCAGGGCAGGGTGCCGCGTCCGGGGGCGGCAATGCGGACATCGAGGCACTCGAACGTCAGCTTGGCGACATGATCGGCGTGAAGGTAAGGATCGTCGATGGCGGGGACGGCGGTACGGTCACGTTGCATTATGCCTCGCTCGACCAGCTCGATATGATCTGCCAGCGGTTGAGTGGCGAGCCGATCTGACACTGTTCCACGTGGAACGTCGCGGCGCGGCCCAATCGGCTAATCGGCCTTCAGGCACCACGATCCTTGACCGTCTCCATCGCGACGAAGGTGGAGGTGCTGGCGACATGGGGCAGGCTTGAGATCTTCTCCCCCAGCACCAGGCGGTAGCGGCGGATGTCGGCCGTGCGGACTTTCAGCAGATAGTCGAAGCTGCTCGCGATCATGTGGCATTCCTCGACCTCGACGACCCGCCGGACCGCGGCGTTGAACTCCCCCAGCGCTTTCTCGCGGGTGTCGGACAGCTTGACCTCGGCGAAGGCGACATGGTCGAGGCCCAGTCTCGCCGGATCGACCGTGGCGCGAAAGCCGCGGATCACCCCCGTATCCACCAACCTGCGCAGGCGAACCTGACAGGGGGTCTTCGACAACCCGACCTGTCCGGAAAGGTCGGTCATCGTCATCCGCCCATCCGCGATCAGGGCCGCGATGATCTTCCGGTCGAAATCGTCCAGATCGCCTGAAATGGGGCCATGCTCCATGCATTCCGCCCGCCAGGGGCAGGCATTGAGGTCGATAGGTCCACAGCATGATCGCGATATGGTCGGATTGAAAGCCGCTTTGCGATTATCATGGTCTTATGACCCGCCCCGCTCCCTTCGCAGATTTCGCCCCCGCCATTCGGCCCCGCACGCCGCTCCGCGAGGCGATCACCGTCGCCTGTCGCCGTGACGAGGCTGAATGCCTGCGACCGCTGCTGACGGCCGCGACCCTCGAACCGGGGATGCGGGATGCGGTGCGGGAGACGGCGCGACGCCTCGTCCTACGGCTGCGCGCGACGGCGAAGGGTACGGGCGTCGAGGGGCTGGTGCAGGAATATTCGCTGTCGAGCGACGAAGGCGTGGCGCTGATGTGCCTTGCCGAAGCACTGTTGCGGATCCCCGACCATGCCACCCGCGACGCGCTGATCCGCGACAAGATCGCCGAAGGTGACTGGAGCGCGCATCTGGGCGGCGGGCGTTCGCTGTTCGTCAACGCCGCGACCTGGGGGCTGGTGGTGACGGGCCGTCTGGTCGGCAGCGTCGACGACCGGGGGCTGGGCGCCGCGCTCACCCGGCTGGTCGCGCGTGCGGGCGAGCCGGTGATCCGGCGGGGCGTGGATCTCGCCATGCGGATGATGGGCGAGCAGTTTGTCACCGGCGAGACGATCGGTGAGGCGCTGAAGCGCGCACGCACGATGGAGGCGAAGGGCTTCCGTTACAGCTACGACATGCTGGGCGAGGCGGCGACTACGGCGGCAGATGCTGCGCGCTATTACCGGGACTATGAGGCTGCGATTCATGCCATCGGCAAGGCATCCAGCGGGCGCGGCGTGCAGGACGGGCCGGGTATATCGATCAAGCTCTCCGCGCTCCATTCGCGCTATGGCCGGGCGCAGGCCGGGCGGGTGATGGGCGAGCTGCTGCCCGATGTGCGTCGGCTCGCGCTGCTGGCGCGACAGTATGACATCGGCCTCAACATCGACGCCGAGGAAGCCGACCGGCTGGAACTGTCGCTCGACCTGCTGGAAAGCCTCGCGCTCGATCCGGCGCTGGCCGGGTGGAACGGGCTCGGCTTCGTGGTGCAGGGGTACGGCAAGCGGTGTCCGTTCGTGATCGACTGGATCGTGGACCTCGCGCGGCGGGCGGGGCGGCGGATCATGGTGCGGCTGGTGAAGGGCGCCTATTGGGACGCGGAGATCAAGCGCGCGCAGGTGGACGGGCTGGCCGATTTCCCGGTGTACACGCGCAAGGTCCACACCGACGTCGCCTATATCGCCTGTGCCCGCCGGCTGCTGGCGGCGCCAGACGCGGTGTTTCCGCAATTCGCGACCCACAATGCGCAGACGCTGGCGACCATCCACCACCTCGCCGGCCCGAATTTTACTCCCGGCCAGTATGAGTTCCAGTGCCTGCACGGCATGGGCGAGCCGCTGTATGCGCAGGTCGTCGGCAGGGGCGGGCTGGACCGGCCGTGCCGCATCTATGCGCCGGTCGGCACGCACGAGACTCTGCTGGCGTATCTGGTGCGGCGCCTGCTGGAGAACGGCGCGAACTCCTCGTTCGTGAACCGCATCGCCGATCCGGCGGTGCCGATCGAGACGCTGATCGCCGATCCGGTGGAGGAGGTGCGCGCCATGCCCCGGCCCGGCGCGCGCCATGACGGGATCGCGCTGCCCGCCGATCTCTACCCGGACCGCCGCAACTCGGCCGGCCTCGATCTGAGCGACGAGGCCGTGCTGGCCGCGCTGGCACACGCCCTCCGGAAAAGCGCTGCCATCGAGTGGCAGGCGGCACCGCTGGTGACGGGCCTGCAGGCGGAGCGGGAGGGTAGCCTCGTCGTCAATCCCGCCGACCACGAGGATGTCGTCGGCCGGGTCGCCACGTCGCTGGAGAGCGATGCGGCACAGGCCGCGCGCGCCGCCGCGCAGGCAGCAGACGCATGGGCGACGACGCCGGTGGCCGAACGCGCGGCCTGCCTGGAACGGGCGGCCGACGCGATGCAGGCGCGCATGCCGATCCTTCTCGGGCTGATCGTGCGGGAGGCGGGCAAGTCCCTGCCCAATGCGATCGCCGAGGTACGCGAGGCGATCGACTTCCTGCGCTATTATGCGGCGCAGGCCCGCGAGCCGATTGGCCCGGCGCAGGTGCCGCTGGGGCCGGTCGTCTGCATCAGCCCGTGGAATTTCCCGCTCGCCATCTTCACCGGCCAGGTCGCCGCCGCGCTGGTCGCCGGCAATCCGGTGCTGGCCAAGCCCGCCGAGGAGACGCCGCTGACCGCCGCCGAGGCCGTACGCCTGTTGCATGCGGCGGGCGTGCCGGCGCAGGTGCTCCAGTTCGTGCCCGGCGACGGCACAATCGGCGCGGCGCTGGTCGCGGCGGCGGAGACGGCGGGCGTCGTGTTCACCGGATCGACCGAGGTCGCGCGGCTGATCCAGCGCCAGCTCGCCACGCGCCTGTCCCCCGCCGGCAGGCCGATCCCGCTGCTCGCGGAGACGGGCGGGCAGAATGCGATGATCGTCGATTCATCGGCGCTGGCGGAACAGGTGGTGGCCGATGTCATCGCCTCCGCCTTCGACAGCGCCGGCCAGCGCTGTTCGGCGCTGCGCGTGCTGTGCCTGCAGGAGGAGATCGCCGACCGGACGCTGGCGATGCTGCGCGGTGCGCTGCGGGAACTGCAGATCGGCCGCACCGATGCGCTGGCCGTGGATATCGGCCCGGTCATCTCCGTCGAGGCGCAGGCGGGCATCGCGGCGCATATCCAGGCGATGCGGGAAAGCGGCCACCGGATCGAGCAGCAGCGCCTGCCGGACGCCGCCGCGAACGGCACGTTCATCGCCCCGACGATCATCGAGATCGGTCACCTGTCGGACCTCGACCACGAGGTGTTCGGGCCGGTGCTCCACGTGGTGCGCTATCGCCGGGAGGGGCTGGATGCCCTGATCGATGCGATCAACGACAGCGGTTACGGCCTGACCTTCGGCCTGCACACCCGGCTCGATACGATGGTCGCCCACGTCACGGGGCGGGTGAAGGCGGGCAACCTCTATGTGAACCGCAACGTCATCGGCGCGGTCGTGGGGGTGCAGCCGTTCGGTGGGCGTGGCTTGTCCGGCACGGGGCCGAAGGCGGGAGGCCCGCTCTATCTCGGCCGGCTTGTCGAGACCCCGTCCGGTTTCACGGGGCGGGGCCGGTGGGCGGACGAGGCGTTGCGCGACTTCATCGACTGGCTCGAGGGGCAGGGAGACACCGGCGCGGCCGCGACGGCGCGGCTCCACGCGGCGGCCTCGCCGCTGGGCCATGCCGCCGTGCTGGCCGGGCCGGTCGGCGAACGCAATGTCTATGCGCTGCATCCACGCGGACGCGCATGGCTTTGGCCGACCACGGCCGACGGCCTGTTCGAGCAGATCGCAGCGGTTCTCGCGACCGGCAACAGCGCCCGGATAGAGGGCATGGCCCTGCCCGCAGAGTTGCCCGCCAGCGTGATCGCCGCGCTGTCCCCGTCGGCCGATACGCCGTGCACCTTCGCGCTGGTGGAGGGGGATGCGGCGCACGTCGCGGCGGTGGTGGAGGCGGTTGCGGGGCTGCCCGGCCCGATCCTCCCCGTGCATGCCGCCGATCCGGCACAATCGCTGGCCTATCCGCCGCAATGGCTGCTGGAGGAGGTATCGACCTCGATCAACACGACGGCGGCGGGCGGCAACGCCAGCCTGATGATGCTGGGCTAGCCGGCGGCGGGCGGCGTCACTCGAACAGTTTCCACCCGCCCTCGTCGTCGCGCGTCCACCCGCTCGATGCCCAGGTGCCGCCATCCACGGGAATCGTCACGCCGGTGACGTAGGCCGCCATCGCCGAGGCGAGGAACACGGCGGCGCCCGCGCAATCGTCGAGGTTGCCGGCGCGGCCGAGCGGGATATAGCGCGCCTGTGCCCCCTTGCCCGCCTCGCTCAGGATGGCGGGGGCGAACCGCGCCATATGCTCGGTCGGCACGAGATCGGGGGCGATGGTGTTGACCCGGATGCCATGCTCCGCCAGTTCCAGCGCGGCGGAGCGGGTGAAGTTGAGCATCCCCGCCTTGCACGCGGCATATACCGAGTAACCGGGCGCGGCGCGCGACCCCTCGATGCTGGCGATGTTGACGATCGAGCCGCCCCGGCCACCCGCTACCATCGCCTTTGCCGCCGCCTGCGTGGTGGCGACGAGATTCTTCAGGTTGATGTCGATCTGCCGGTCGACGTGGCGGTCGGTCATCTCCAGCAGGTTGATCGGGCGGGTGCCGGCGGCATTGTTGACGAGGATATCGACGCGGCCGAGCTCGGCGGCGACGCGCGCCACGGCGGCGCGCACCGCATCGCGGTCCATCACGTCGGCGACGATCGGCAGCGCGCGTTGGCCCCTGGCGCGTACCAGCGCCGCCACCCGGTCGGCGGCGTCGCCGTCGATGTCGACGATCGCCACGTCGGCGCCGAACTCGGCCAGCCCGAGCGCGATGCCGCGGCCGATGCCGCCGCCACCGCCGGTGACGATCGCGACCTGCCCGGTCAGCAGGATCGCGTCGCGGGTCAGCATCGTGCGGGCGATGTCGTCGGTCATCGGTTCGTCATCCTCTCGTCTTCTCGTTACCGGCACGGCGAGCGCGCACCGGCACGGCCCACTGTTTGTCGCGTGGGCGCGACGGCATGGTACACCGAAGCGGGCAGGGCGGCGCAATGACGAAGACGGACGGGGCGTCCCTTACGGGCGACGATGACCCGCCAGCCTGCGGGGTTGCCGGAGGTGGCGCGGCGGAGATATGATCGTGGGGTGACGATCCTTCCGCATGCCACCTGCACGATCGGGCCGCGCCCGGCGAATGCCGCGCAGGTCCGGGCCATGGTCGGTTGCGGATCGCCGGAAGACGGTTTGGCGGCGTCGCGATGAACGAGGACGCCATCGTCTCGCTCGAAACGCTCGTCCACGGCCGCCGCTCGGTGCGCGGCTTCCGGCCGGATCCGGTGCCCGATGCGCTGATCCGCCGGGCGTTCGCGCTGGCGCAGCAGGCGCCGTCCAACTGCAACACGCAGCCGTGGATCGTCCATGTCGTCTCCGGCGACGTGGCGGAGCGGATGCGCGCGGCGCTCGATGCGGACGCGGCGGCCGGGCGGCGGCCCGAACCCGATTTTCCGTTCACCGGCGCCTATCGCGATCTCTACCGCGACCGGCAGATCGACTCGGCCAAGGCGCTGTTCGCCGCGCTTGGCATCACGCGGGACGATCAGGCCGGGCGGCAGGCCTCGATGCGGCGCAACTACCGCTTCTTCGATGCGCCGCACGCCGCCTTCCTGTTCCTGCCCGAGCCGTTCGGCCCGCGCGAGGCGGCGGACTGCGGCATGTTCGCGCAGACGCTGATGCTCGCGCTCACCGCGCTGGGTGTCGATTCGTGCGCGCAGGGGGCGCTCGGCCATTATGCCGCCACGGTGCGCGATGTGCTGGGCGTGCCGGATGGGCACCGCCTGCTGTTCGGTATCGCCTTCGGCTGGCAGGATGCCGACCACCCGGCCAACGCCGCCCGCGTCGGCCGCGCCAGCCTGGACGAGGCGATCGTCTTCCACGCCTGAACGACGAGGCTTCGCCATGACATCGATACCGCCGGCATGACCGCGATCCATCCGGTCCGGGTCAACCACCTGAATGCGGTGGTCGAGGATTTCGAGGCGAGCGTGGCGCACCTGCGCGGGCTGTTCGACGCCGACTTCCTGATGGATCTGCCCCAGCGCGAATGGCACGCGGGCCTGATCGATATCGGGCGCGTGATCTTCGAGCTGTTCGTGCCGCCCGCGTTTCTGCTCAACGCCCGGTACGGCCCGCATTATCTGGGCGTGGAGTATCAGGCGGACATGGCGGTGGTGCGCGCGGCGGTCGCGGCGCACGGCATCCGCATCGTTCGCGATATCGGCGTGGCGCTGCACATCCACCCGGCGGATTGCTTCGGTGTCGCGTTCGAGTTCTATGGCGGCAGCTTCCATGACAACGAGTGGCCGTTGCTGGGCCGCGCGATGCATCCGGCGGCGTACTGGCGCGAGGTCCACCCGCTAGGCCTGACCGGGCTGCGGCATTATACGCTGGCGGTGCGCGATCCCGGCGCCGCCTCCCGCTTCCTCCAGGCCTTCCTCGGCGCGACGCCGCTGTACGAGATCGCCCGCCCCGGTATCGCCGCGCACGCGATCGGCCTGCACGCGGGTGATTCGGGGATCGAGGTGCTCGGCCCCACCGGCGGGGGCGCGCTGGCCGACCACCTTGCCGCACATGGGGAGGGGATCCGCTCCGTGGTGTTCGGGGTCAGCGATCTCGATCGGGCGCGGCGCTATTTCACCGGGCGGGGATGCGTGACGATCGCCGGCTCGGCCCCCGGCAGCTTTGCGCTGGCGCCCGCCGCCACGCTGGGCCTGCTGGTCGAATTCGCCGCCTGAGCGCGGTTACGGTGGCGGGGCCGCTGCCGCCCCCGGCGTGTCGCCGGGGCGCTGTGCCAGCCACGAGCGATCGAGCGATCCGACGCCGGGGCAGCCCATCAGCACCAGCGCGCGCTCCAGTTCGGCGCGGAAGATCTCGAGGATGACCGCCCCCCCCGCCTCGCCGGCCACCGCCAGCCCGTACAGGTAGGGCCGGCCGATGAAGACCCCGCGCGCGCCGAGGCAGAGCGCGGTGACCACGTCCGTTCCCCGCCGCACGCCACCGTCGAGATACACCTCGGCGCGATCGCCCACGCGCGCGACGATCGCCGGCAGCGCATCGATCGCGGCGAGCGTGCGGTCGAGCTGGCGGCCGCCGTGGTTCGACACGACGATCCCGTCCGCGCCGATGCGATCGACCGCCTGTGCGGCATCGTCCGGATCGAGCACGCCCTTCACGTAGAGCGGCCCCTGCCACTGGTCGCGCATCCATGCGAGATCGTCCCAGTGGAGATCGCCCTGCATGTAGCGCGCCTGGTTTTCGGCCGACGCGATCGCATCGTCGCCCGCGCCGTGGATCGCGCGGCGCAGCCCGCCCGCCAGCGTGGCCGCCTTCGCCTCGGCCGCACGCTCGACATAATGGACGGCGGCGACGCGGCGGCGGCGGAAGACGGCGTGGAGCCAGCCCGGCCGGCGCGCCATGTTCAGCAGCCGTGGCGGGGTGAGCGTCCACGGCTGCGTCATGCCGGCGGTGCGCTCCCCCTCGCGATTGCCGACCACCGGCACGTCCACGGTGACGAACAGGGCGGTGTAGCCGGCGGCCCGCGCACGCGCGATCAGCGCGCCCACCTTGTCGCGGTTGCCGAACGGATAGAGCTGGAACCAGTGGTTCTGCTCGGTCGCCTCCGCCACCTCCTCCAGCGTGTAGCTGGATGCCGTGCTGAGGACCGCGCGGGTGCCGGCACGCTCGGCGGCGCGGGTGGCGGCCACGTCGGCCGTCCAGTGACTGAGGCCCGCCGCGCCCGTGGGCGCGAGCGCGATCGGCAGCGCCACCCGCTCGCCCGCCATCGTCGCCGAGAGATCCGGCGCGCGCACCCCGGTGAGGCAGCGCTGGCGCAGGCGGTGGCGCAGGAAGCCGGCCATGTTCTCGTTGACCGTGACGAGATCGTCGGCCCCGCCATCGAGATAGTTCCACGCCAGATCGGGCAGCCGGCGGCGGGCCAGCCGGCGCCACGCCTCCACGCTGACCGGCGGGGCGGGATCGGACAGGCGAAGCGTGAAGGCCATGCGTTCTTCCTCGCCCGGGTCAGCCGCGATCATGTGCGACGACGACGGGCATCGGCCCGCGCATCGGCACGCTCGAATAGGCGTAGGGCGCCGCGACCGCATAATCCGGCTCCGCATCCAGCAATGCGTTCACGCCGATCTCCGCCTCCATCTTGGCCAGCACCGAGCCGAGGCAATTGTGGAAGCCGACACCGAAGCCGAGATTGGGCCGCGCCGGGCGATGGAGATCGAACCGGTCGGGATCGTCGTAGCGGTCCGGGTCGCGGTTGGCGGCGGCCAGCAGGCAGGTCAGCGCGGCGCCGTCCGCCAATTCCACGCCGGCCAGCTCGATCGGCCCGCCGCGCACGCGACGGACGATGGTGCCGACCACCCCCTGCCAGCGCATCACCTCGTCGTTGGCTGGCGGGATCAGCGTCCGGTCGGCCACGAGCGCGCGGCGCGTGTCCCCCCGTTCACCATAGGTGACGAAGATGTGCGCGAGCCATTTCGCCGTCGTCTCGTTGCCGGCGAACAGAAGCTGGCGGAGGTTCTGGACGAGTTGATCGTCAGGCAGCGCGGCACCGGCCGGCGCGTGGACGAGGACGCTGACGAGATCGTCGCCCGGCCGCACCCGGCGCGCGGCGATCAGCGCCAGCAGGTAATCGGCCAGCCCCTGCTTGGCGGCCTCGCGCGCGATGCGAGCCCTGGCGGCCTCCGTTTCCGAGAGATAGGTGGTGCCGCCGGCGGCCATCGCATCGCTCCAGCGGACGATGTCCGGCAGCGCCTCGTCGGGCACGCCCATCAGCAGCGCGATCACGAGGGTGGGGATCGGCCGGCAGAGCGTCTGCGACAGATCGACCGCCTCGCCGTCGTTCAGCCGCGCCGCGACGGGTGCCATCAGCCCGGCAACGATCCGCTCGACCGCCGGGCGCAGCCTGTCCAGTCCCTGCTTGCGGAACGCCTCGGCCCAGACGTTGCGCAGGTCGTCGTGGCGGCGGCGGTCGTCCATCGAGATGAACGCGTCGGCGCCGAACATCTCCTCCACGACCGTGCCTTCGACGGTGAAGCGGGCGAAGTTTGTGGCCACCTTGCGGACGGCGCGATCGGTGGTGACCAGCCAGCGACCGTAGGTTTCGTGCCACACGACCGGCCCCTGTTCACGCAGCGCGCGCAGCGTCGGCCACGGATCGGCGGCGACCGCCTCGCTCATGATGTCGAGCCGGGTAGTGGGGATCACGCTACCCACCGACGACCTCGCCGGCTGCGTGCGATCCTGTCGCGCGCACATGGCACGGGGCAGGGGGCGTGCACGGCAGCACCGCTCAGGCCGCCGCGCCCAGCCGCACCGGCGCGCGCGGTCGCTCGCGATAGTCGGCCAGGTTCACGGTCGCCAGTTGCGTGACGAGTTCGGAAAGCGGGGTGGGATCGATCGAGGGCGTGCCCGTCTTGTCGAGATACCAGCTCTGGCAACCGCCCGTGCCCCAGACGGAACCTCGTGCCTGTTCGCGCACGTCGTCCAGCCAGGCCCGCGCCGCATCCTCGCGCGGCACGATCGCCACGTCCGCCTGCTCGATCCGGTCGAGCAGCTTGAGGATGTAATCCACCTGCGCCTCGACGATGCCGACGACCGAGGCGCTGCCGCCGGGCGAATAGGGGCCGTTGACGAGGAAGAGATTGGGCATGTGCGGGATCGCGATCGATCGGTAGGCAAGCGGCAGATCGCGCCAGACCTGATCGAGCGTGATGCCGTCCTCCCCGGTGATCCGCATCGGCCGAAGATAGGCGTGCGCATCGAAGCCGGTGGCATAGGCCAGCACGTCCACCTCGTGCAGCGTGCCGTCGCGTGTGACGATGCCGTTTTCGGTGATGTGGTCGATCGCGTCGGTCACCACCTGCACGCCGGGCTTCTGCACCGCCTCGTAGAAGGTGCCGGACATCACCAGCCGCTTGCACCCCACCTCGTAATCGGGGGTCAGCCGGGCACGCAGTTCCGGATCGCGCACCGTCGCCAGCGCATCGGTGCACTGCCTGTCGCGCGCCGCGCGTGCATCGCGATCACCGGTGGCGGCGCGGCCGCGCGTCTCCGTCTCGCGCTGAAGCTGATAGTAATAGCGGCTCGCGTGGCCCGGCAGGAAGCGATAGGCGAGCCGCTTCCACCACGGGATCGGCGTATCGGCGACCGGGAACACCCATTGCGGCGTGCGCTGGAACAGGCTGAGGCCACCCACCTCGCCGGCCAGCGCCGCGACGATCTGGGTGGCGGTGGAGCCGGTGCCGATCACGCCCAGCCGCTTGCCGCGCAGATCGAGCGAGCGATCCCAGCGCGAGGTATGGAAGCTGGGGCCGGCGAAGCGGTCGCGTCCGGTGATCTCGGGCATCATCGGGTGGTGCAGCCGGCCGCATGCCGCGATCACCACGTCCGCCACGAAGACGCCGCCGTCGGCGGTCCGCACTTCCCAGCGATCGTCGCGGAAGTCGGCGGAGACGACCTCCTGACCATAGCGGATGTGCGGCAACACGCCGTAGCGCCGGGCGCAATCGTTGTAATAGCGCCAGATATCGGGCGCCTTGGCGTAGCGCGATTTCCACGCCGGGTTCGGCGCGAACGAATAGACATAGGAATGCGCCGCCACGTCGCAGGCAGCACCCGGATACATGTTGTCGCGCCAGGTACCGCCGAGCGTGGCACCCTTTTCGAGGATCACGAAGTCGTGGATGCCGCGCTCGCGCAGCTTGATACCCAGCAGGATGCCGGAGATGCCCGCCCCGATCACCACCACGCTCAGGCCCGCGTCGTTCGCCGCGCGTGCATGCTGGACCTTCTTCGCCATCCGGGACCTCTCCTGCCGGCCCGTCACGGGCGTTCCGCAAGGCAAGCGACGTGTCGCCGTCCTGCCGCGCAAGCGTCCGATATGCCCGGCGCCTGCACCCCGGGGCAAGCACAGAGGCGCTCGACAGACCGATACATTCCGGCTCAAACGATCCCCACGGCGAAGTTTACCGCCGGGGAGTCGGCATGGCGACGGACGAGACGGGCGGCGAGAGGGCAGGCGGCAGCGTGGCGGGGGCGACCGACCGGCTCGTCAGCGCCGCCGGGCGGGCGGGGCGCGGCCCGGCGCGAGGCGAGGCGCTGGCCGGCTTCATCGCCACCTATCGCGACTGGATCATCCGCCACCACGACCTGCCCGGTTCGCGCGTCGATCAGGTGGAGCGATCCCACCTGCTGCTGTACACCATGACCGCCGCGGCCACGCTGGGCGACGCGATCGGCCTGCTCGAGCGCTTCCGCAAGCTGGTGTGGGGCGATCGCGGGGTGACCCTTTCCGGTGCCGGCAGCGGGCGCGTGCTGCTGACGCTGGACCAGCCGTTGCGGGCCGACGTGGCCGGTCTCGTCAGCGATCTGTGGTCGCTGTCGGTGTTGCTGACGGAGTTCGAGTTCCTGATCGGCGGCGCGATCAAGGGGGCGGCGGGGGCGGTGCGGCAGCCGGCGTGCCTGCCTGCCGGCAGCATGGCGCTGCTGTTCGATCGGCCGATCGCCTGCGATGCGGAAACGCTGACGCTGGCGCTGCCCGAGCGGTATCTGCGCCGGCCGGTGGTGGCGCGGGCGGGGCAGGTCGGGGCGTTCCTGCGTCAGCTCGTGCCGCGCACGGTGGGGGCCGAGGCGCCGCCGCGCGAGCTCTCGACGCTGGTCGAGGGGATGATCCGTGCCGATGTCTCGCAGGGCGGGGCCGGACCGGGCACGCTGGAGTCGGTCGCCGCGCGGCTCGGTGTCAGCGTCGCCACGCTCCGCCGTCGGCTGGACGGCGAGGGCCAGACGTTCCGCGCCATCCGCGAACGCGTGCTGGACGGGATGGAGCGTGCGTGGCTGGCGGACGGCATGGCGATCGACGAGGTGGCCGCACGGCTCGGCTATAGCGATGCCTTCGCCTTCCGCCGGGCCTTCCAGCGGCGGCACCATTGCTCGCCCTCGGCCTATCGCCGGCAGGCCGCCGCATCGCCGCCGTGATGGCGCGCGCGGCAGGATGGAAAACGACAACGGGAGAACGAGGATGAAGCGGTGGCTGAAGCGGCCGGAAGGCTCGAACTGGGGGGATTTCGGCGCGGACGATCAGGTCGGCCGGATGAACCTGATAACCCCCGAGCGGCGCCGCGCCGCACTGGCCGAGGCACGTGAGGGGATCGCCTTCCTGCTGGGGCTGCCGCTCGATCATCCGAAAGGGCAGATCTTCCCCGGCCGCTTCCCGCCCCGTCTGGCGGCCACGAGCGCCGGCGCGGATCGCCCGATGTACGACTGGACGCCGTCCGGCGGCGCGACCGATGTGGTGAACGACGACCGGGTGACGATGGATCTGCAATATTCGTCGCAATGGGATGGTCTGAGCCATTACGGGGCCTGCTTCGATGCCGATGACGACGGGATCGCCGAGCATGTCTTCTACAACGGCTATCGTTCGGACACGCATTTCACCCAGCCCGCCGAGGGGGTGGCGCCGCATGCCCATGCGCTCGGCATCGAGCGGCTCGCGCAGACCTGCGTGCAGGGGCGCGGCGTGCTGGTGGACGTGCGCGATGCCGGCACCCCGCCGCACGGGCGGATCGGCCATGCGGCGCTGATGCGCGCGATCGAGGCGCAGGGCGCAGACGTCGCCGAGGGCGACCTGCTGTGCCTCTACACCGGCTATGGCGATCTGCTGCTGCGCGATGGCGCGGGCGTGAACCGGGTCGCGCTGGCCGCATGCCCCGGCCTCGATGGCGGCGATCCAGCGCTGCTGGACTGGATCGGGCGATCGGGGCTGGCGGCGATCTGCGCGGACAACCCGATGGTGGAGAAGATCGACGGGCTGCAACGCTGCACCGGCAAGGCGATGCTGCCGCTGCACGAACATTGCCTGGTGAAGCTGGGCATCCACCTTGGCGAATTCTGGTGGTTCGGCGGCATCGCGCCGTGGCTGGCGGCGCATGGGCGCGCCCATTTTCTGCTCACCGCGCCGCCGCTGAACCTGCCGGGTGCGGTCGGCTCGCCGGCCACCCCGATCGGCACGGTATGATCCCCTAGCCCGTTTCACCATTGGACGGGACCGGCCAGATCAGCGGCAGCGCGGGGATCATGGCGGCGGCGCCGACGCGCACCTCCAGCCGGGCGGCGGGGTCGATCGTGAAGTCGGGGATGCGTTTGAGCCACTCCTCCAGGAAGATTGCGATCTCGGTGCGCGCCAGCATCGCCCCCATGCACACGTGCGGCCCGGCGCCAAAGGTGGCGTGGCGCGGGCGGCGGCGATCGAAATCCACCGCGAGCGGATCGGCGAAGCGATCCTCGTCGAGATTGGCCAGCGCGGTGGGCACGACGACCAGCTCGCCGACCTTCATCGCCACCCCGGCCAGGGTGCAGTCGACCGCCACCTCGCGGGTGAGGTTCACCATCGCCATGCGCCGCAGGAACTCCTCGATCGCGGCGGGGATGAGGGCCTGCTCGTCGATCAGCCGGCGGCGGTGCGCGGGGTTGCGGGCAAGGAAGGCGGCGATGAAACCGAGCATCCCCGCCACGGTATCCAGCCCGGCGAGCATCAGCACGCTCATCAGCCCCTGCAGCGTCTCGTCGTCCAGCGGCTCGCCGTCGATGCGCGCGGCGACGAGCTGGCTGATGAGGTCGTCGCCCGGGTTCGCCCGTCGTTCGGCCACCCGCGCCATCGTGTAGCGGCCGAGATCGGCGAAGCCGTGCATCCGCGTTTCGGGCACGTCGGGGCGGATGATGCGGTCGACAATCGCCATGATCTCCGGCCGGTCGGACAGCGGCAGGCCGAGCATCGAGAGGAAGATCGCGATCGGCATCTGCTGCGCGAAATCACGCACGAACTCGCAGCCGCCGGCGGGTTTCAGCGCCTCGATGATGCCGATGCTGAGCGCGCGTACCTCCGGCGTCATCCGGCGGATCGCGGCGGGGGACATCGCGCCCATCAGCAGGATGCGGTATTTCAGGTGCTGCGGCGGATCGAGCATCAGCGGCAGGATCGGCGGGACGGGATTGGAGTCCTTGGGCACGCGCATCGCCCGGCTGGAGAAGCGGGCGGGGTCGCACAGGATCGTCTCGATCAGCGCGGCATCGGTGGCGACCCAGTGGCCGCGGTTCGCCGGCGTCCAGAACAGGTCGGGTGCACCGGCGGCCGGCAGGCGCGCCATCGCCCCGGCGAAATCCCCGTCCGGCGCATCGACCACGAACACGTCGTAATCGAGCACGCGATCGGCCGGAACATGCGACGGGCGATCCTCGCAGCGGGGGAACAGGGC
>NZ_VNIM01000041.1 GCF_007785815.1 Alterirhizorhabdus solaris
GCCTCGCCCTGCCCGCCCCTCCCGGCGCGCTGGTGGTGGAAGGCGCCGGCGGCGTGCTGGTGCCGGTGACGCGGCAGTTGCTGTTCGCCGACCTGTTCGCCCGCTGGCAGGCACCCGTGGTGCTGGTGGCCGGCACCGGCCTCGGCACGATCAACCACAGCCTGCTTTCGATCGAGGCGTTGCACACGCGCGGCGTACCGCTGCTCGGCATCGCCTTTTCAGGCGAGGCGAACGAGGACAATGAGGCGACGATCGCCACGATCGGCGGAGTACGCCGGCTGGGCCGCCTGCCCCGGCTCGATCCGCTGGACGCCGCCACGCTCGCCGCCGCCTTCGCCACCCGTTTCGATCCTGGGGATTTCACCGCATGACTTCGGCCGTCTGGCATCCGTTCACCCAGCACGGGCTTGGCGAGCCGATCCCGCTCGTCACCCACGGCGAGGGCGCCGTGCTGCACACGGCGGACGGGCGACGGATCGTCGATGCGATCTCGTCTTGGTGGGTGACGACGCACGGGCATCGCCACCCGCGCATCACCGCCGCCATCGCCCGACAGGCCGAGCGGCTGGACCAAGTGATCTTCGCCGGCTGGACGCACGAGCCGGCCGAGCAACTGGCCGGCGCGCTGGTGCGACTCACCGGCGGCGGGATGCCGCATGTGTTCTACTCGGATTCCGGGTCCACCGCCGTGGAGGTCGCGCTGAAGATGGCGTTGGGCTTCTGGCTCAACCGGGGGGAGCCGCGCCACCGCATCCTGACGCTGGAGCACGGCTATCATGGCGACACGATCGGCACGATGTCGGTCGGCGCGCGGGGCGTGTTCAACCGGGCCTATGCGCCGCTGCTGTTCGACGTGGAGACGCTGCCCTTCCCCGCCGGCGATGGACAGAACACGCTGGACGCGCTGGAGACGGCCTGTCGCGCGGGGCCGGCGGCGCTGATCGTAGAGCCGCTGGTACTGGGCGCGGGGGGCATGCTGTTCTACCCCGCCGCCGTGCTGGCCCGGATGCGGGCGATCTGCTCGGCCCACGGCGTGCCCTTCATCGCCGACGAGGTGATGAGCGGCTGGGGGCGCACCGGCACGCTGTTCGCCTGTGAACAGGCCGGGATCGTGCCCGACATCATGTGCGTCTCCAAAGGGCTGACCGGCGGCGTGGTGCCGCTGGCCGCGACGCTCGCCAGCGAGGCGATATATGACGCGCATCTGTCGGACGACCGCGCCACGATGCTGTTCCATTCGTCCAGCTACACCGCCAACCCGATCGCCTGCGCCGCAGCGCTCGCCAACATCGCCATCTGGGACGAGGAGCCGGTGCAGGCGCGGATCGAGACGCTGGCCGCCCGCCAGCAGGCGCGGCTGGATGCGTTGCCCGCCACCGTGCGCCATCGCCGCCGGCTGGGCACGATCGCCGCCTGTGCGCTCGGGCCGGCGGATGCGGGCTATCTCTCCGCGCTCGGCCCCGCGCTGCTCGCCTTCTTCCGCGAGCGCGACCTGCTGCTGCGCCCCCTCGGCGAGACGGTGTACGTGATGCCGCCCTATTGCATCAGCGAGGACGACCTCGACCACGTCTATGCCGCGATCGCCGAGGCGGCGGACCGCTTCGCCGGGGGGATCTAGCCCCCCGCCAGCGGCGACGCATCGATCCGGGCGAGCAGGTCCGCCACGTCGCGATAGACCGCGACCACGCCCGCCTCGCGCAGCACCTCGTCGGTGAAGCCACCGGACAGGACGCCGATGGCGCGGATGCCCGCGCGGCGGGCGGCGATGGCGTCATAGGGTGTATCGCCGATCACGATCGCCTGTTCCGCCGCCACACCGGCCGCTTCCAGCGCGGCACTGAAGATGTCCGGGTCGGGCTTCGATTTCTCGGCATCGTCCTTGCTGGTACGGTGATCGACGATCCCCTCCGCCTCGAGCAGCGCGACATAATGATCGACCTCCTCCCCGCCCGCAGACGACGCGAGCGTCGCCTTCGCCCCGAGCCGCCTCACCGCAAGCAGCAGGTCGCGTGCGCCGGGAAACGGCACCACGCGGGCCATATAGTCCGCCTTGAACAGCGTGCCGTGCCGCCCGGACAGTCGCTCCTGCGTCGCCTCGTCCACGCCCGGCAGCAGCGCCGGCACGAAATTATCGCCGCCCTTGCCGATCTGGTCGTGGATCGCCTGGCGCGGCAGCACGTGGCCCGCCTCGCGGAACACGCGGTCCCAGGCATCGATATGCAGATCGTTGCTGTTCACCAGCGTGCCGTCCAGATCGAACAGGACGGCCTTCAGTTTCACCATGGTTCACCCCTTGTCATGGCGTCCCAACGCAGGAAGACGCGGGATCGTCGCGTTAACCGCCTTCGTCGCCGATCGTCCCGCCCCGGCACGCGGTGGATCACCCCCTGTTCGCTCGCCCCGTTTCGCGGCATGACAGGCGCTGGATCGTGGAGCATGGCATGACGGGTGGATTCGGAGGAGCGGCGCTGCGGATGACGGGCCGGCTGCTCGTCGGCGGGGCGGTGCTGGCCGGCGCGACGCACATGCTCGCCCCCGTCGCACAGGCGCCCGTCGTCGCCGCGGCGCCGGCACCCCGAACCGCGCCGGCGTCCGTTCCGGCCACGCCGCCCCGCCCGATGGCCGCCGTCGCCACGGCGGTGGATGCTCCGTTCGTCGTCAAGCGCATCATGACGCTCGACGGCCCGCTGCGCCACGGGGGCTATGCGTGGGACGAGACGGGCGTGCCGCAGGGGCCGCTCGTCGTCACCGTCGATATCGCCGCCGAGGTGATCTCGGTCTTCCGCGACGGTTACGAAATCGGCACCGCCGCGATCGTCTATGGCGCGGGCAACAAACCCACCCCGCTCGGCACCTTCGCGATCAGCCAGAAGGACGCGAATCACGTCTCCAGCCTGTACGATGCGCCGATGCCGTACATGATGCGGCTGACCAGCGACGGCGTGGCCATCCACGGCAGCCTCGTCGAGTGGAACGCGGCGACGCACGGCTGCATCGGCGTGCCGACGCCGTTCGCCAAGCTGCTGTTCGGCCAGGCGAAGCTGGGCGACCGCGTCATCATCACCAACGGCAAGCGGCTGGCATTGGGGCAAGCGATCACCACCTGATCCGGGTGCCTGACCCGGGCATCTGATCCCGGCCGTCTGCCGCCAGCAAGGTGGACGCGACGTGCCCCGCCGGGCATGGTCGCGCTTATGCCCCCCATCCTCGTCCTCTCCGGCCTCTCCAAGACCTACGCCGGTGGTCATGTCGCGCTCGACTCGGTCGACCTGGAGATCCGGCGCGGCGAGATCTTCGCGCTGCTCGGCCCCAACGGCGCCGGCAAGACGACGCTGATCGGCGCCGTCTGCGGGCTCGTACGGCCCACCGGCGGCACGATCACGGTGGACGGCGTCGATGCGATCCGTGAGCCGCGACAGGTCCGCGCGCGCATCGGCCTCGTGCCGCAGGAACTGTCGACCGACATGTTCGAGCATGTCGCGCACACCGTCGGCTTCTCGCGCGGCCTGTTCGGCAAGCGGCGGGATGACGCGGTGGTCGAGCGGGTGCTGCGTTCGCTGTCGCTATGGGACAAGCGCGACGCCAAGATCATGGAGCTTTCGGGCGGCATGAAGCGCCGCGTGCTGATCGCCAAGGCGCTAGCGCACGAGCCGGACATCCTGTTCCTCGACGAGCCGACCGCCGGCGTGGACGTGGAACTGCGCCGCGACATGTGGAAGCTGATCGGCGCGCTGCGCGATTCCGGCGTCACCATCATCCTGACGACGCATTATATCGAGGAAGCCGAGGAGATGGCCGACCGCATCGGCGTGATTGACAAGGGCCGCATCATCCTCGTCGAGGAGAAGCAGACGCTGCTCGCCAAGCTGGGCCGTACCGAGGCGCGCTTCACCCTCGCCGCACCGATGACCGCGCTGCCCGCCGACCTGGCCGACTGGCCACTGGCGCTGGAAGACGACGGCGGCACGCTGCGCTACACCATCACCGCCGCCGAGACCGAGACGCGCGGGCTGGCGGCGCTGGTCCGCCGGCTGGACGCGCTGGGCGTGGATTACCGCACGCTGGATGCGCGGCGCAGTTCGCTCGAGGACATCTTCGTCGATCTGGTGGAGAAGGGCGCATGAACTGGACCGCCGTCCGCGCACTGTACATGTTCGAACTGGCGCGCACGTGGCGCACCTTGTTCCAGAGCATCCTGACGCCGGTGCTCACCACCTCGCTCTACTTCGTCGTGTTCGGTTCGGCCATCGGCAGCCGGATGGAGACGATCGGCGGGGGCAGCTATGGTGCGTTCATCATCCCCGGGCTGATGCTGCTGACGATCCTGTCGGAGAGCATCGCCAACGCCTCGTTCGGCATCTATCTGCCGCGCTTCACCGGCACGATCTACGAGTTGCTGTCAGCGCCGGTGGGGGTGGCCGAAACGCTGCTCGGCTATGTCGGCGCGGCGGCGACGAAATCGGTGATCCTTGCGCTCATCATCCTCGGCACGGCCCGCTGCTTCGTGCCGTTCGAGATCGTGCATCCGTTCTGGGCAGCGGGCTTCCTGCTGCTGATCGCGGTGAGCTTCTGCCTGTTCGGCTTCATCCTGGGGCTGTGGGCGGACGGGTTCGAGAAACTGCAGGTGGTGCCGCTGATGGTGGTGACGCCGCTGACCTTCCTCGGCGGCACCTTCTACTCGATCGACATGCTGCCCGAGCCGTGGCGCACGATCACCCTGTTCAACCCGATCGTATACCTCGTCAGCGGCCTGCGGTGGGCCTTTTACGGCACGGCCGACATCAACATCGCGGTAAGCGCGGGGCTGACGCTGGCGTTCATGGCGGCGTGCATCGTGGCGATCGCCTGGATCTTCCGCACCGGCTATCGCCTGCGGACCTGAGCGGGCGGTAGCGCCTGTTCGGCCTGGTAGCGCTCGGCCTCTTCTCTGGCGGCATGCTTGCGTATGGCCCGACGACCGGTACGATGCCCGGGGGATCCTATGGCGCTCGGCGTTCCGAAAGCCCGAAGGTCTTCCGGTTGTACGGGACCATCTGGGCTTCTCTCGCCATCATCTGCCTGATCGGTGTGTCGAGAGCGATTTGATTTCGCACGGCTCTCCTCCTTGGCGTCACCCCGGCACACGCTGGACTCTCCGGGATCGGAGGTTCCGCACTCCTCACGAGAACCCAGCGTGCGCTGGGACGACGGAGTTGGGGGCAGGACGGCGATGGTCAGAGGTTGCGCTGCGTGCCTTAGGACCACCGCCTGCCTGCATCGTCATCGCCGCCCCGGCTGCAAGGGCCATGAAAAAAGGCCCGCGAGTCGCCTCGCGAGCCTCTTGTCGTCGTTCGGCACGTCCGGCCTCAGTGCGCGATGGCCTTGACGATATCGTCGACCATCTTCTTCGCGTCGGCCAGCAACATCATCGTGTTGTCCATGTAGAACACATCGTTGTCGACGCCGGCATAGCCCACGCCGCCCATCGAACGCTTGATGAACAGCACCGTCTTGGCCTTTTCCACGTCCAGCACGGGCATGCCGTAGATCGGCGAGGTCTTGTCGGTCTTGGCGGCCGGGTTGGTCACGTCGTTGGCGCCGATCACGAAGGCCACGTCGGTCTGCGCGAACTCGCCGTTGATGTCCTCCAGCTCGAACACCTCGTCATAGGGCACGTTGGCCTCGGCCAGCAGCACGTTCATGTGGCCGGGCATGCGGCCGGCGACGGGGTGGATGGCGTATTTCACCTTCACCCCCTCCTTCTTGAGGAGGTCGCCCATCTCGCGCAGCGCGTGTTGCGCCTGCGCCACCGCCATGCCGTAACCCGGCACGATGATGACCTGTTCGGCCTGCTTCATCAGGAACGCGGCGTCCTCGGCCGATCCGCGCTTCCACGGCCGGTCGACGGCGCTGCCGCCCCCGGCGCTTGCCGTATCGCCGCCGAAGCCGCCGGCGATCACCGAGATGAAACTGCGGTTCATCGCCTTGCACATGATGTAGCTGAGGATCGCGCCCGACGAACCCACCAGCGCGCCGGTGATGATCATCGCCGAGTTGTGCAGGGTGAAGCCCATCGCGGCCGCGGCCCAGCCCGAATAGCTGTTCAGCATCGAGACGACGACGGGCATGTCCGCCCCGCCGATCGGGATGATGAGCAGGAAGCCGATGACGAACGACAGCGCGGTGATGACGAAGAACACCGTCGGGCTCTGATCAGTCAGGAAGTAGGCGACCAGCCCGAGGATGGCGGCCAGCAGGCCGATGTTGATGACGTGCCGGCCCGGCAGCATGATCGGCTTGCCGCCCATGTTGCCGTTGAGCTTGAGGAAGGCGATGACCGACCCCGAGAAGGTGATCGCGCCGATCGCGACGCCAAGGCCCATCTCGATCCGGCTGACGCGCAGGATCTCGCCGGTGGCGGGATCGAGGATGCCGAACGCCGCCGGGTTCAGATAGGCGGCCACCGCCACCAGCACGGCGGCCATGCCGACGAGCGAGTGGAAGGCGGCAACGAGCTGCGGCATGTCCGTCATGGCGATGCGCTTGGCGGTGACGAAGCCGATCGCGCCGCCGATGGCGATGGCGATGGCGATTTCGATCAGGCCGGTGCCGTGCAGGATCAGAGTCGTCACGACGGCGATCAGCATGCCGATCATGCCGAAGCGATTGCCCCGCCGCGAGCTGGTGGGGCTGGAAAGCCCGCGCAGCGCAAGGATGAAAAGCACGCCCGAGATGAGGTAGGCGAGGCCCGCCCAACTCGGCACGGACAGATGTTCGGCGACCGCGGGCGCCATGCCCACCGGCATCGCGTCGGTGGCGTGTTCGTAATTCATCGGTTCAGTCCCCCCGGCCGACGGGCGTCAAGGTGAGCCATGCGGCTCAACCCTTGCGCTCCTTCTTCTTGTACATGGCGAGCATCCGCTCGGTGACGGCGAAACCGCCGAAGATGTTCACGCTGGCGAACACGACGGCGATCAGCCCGAGATATTTCGACGTGGCCGAACCCGGTGCCGCCGAGGCGATCAGCGCGCCGACGATGATGACCGACGAGATCGCGTTCGTCACCGCCATCAGCGGCGTGTGGAGTGCCGGCGTGACCGACCAGACGACGTAGAAGCCGATGAAGCAGGCCAATACGAAGATCGACAGGATCGATATGAAGTCCATGTGCCCGCCCCTAGTGATTATGTTCGTTGTCGCGCGTCGCGCGGATCATCCCAGCAGCCGCGCGTTGACGACCTTGCCACCCTGCGTCAGCCGCACAGCGTCGCCGATTTCGGCGTCGAGCACGGGACCGCCCTTTTCCTTGTCCCAGAAGGCGGACAGGAAGTTGAACAGGTTGCGCGAGAACAGCGCCGAGGCATCCGCCGCCAGCCGCGAGGCGACGTTGCGATGGCCGACGATCTTGACGCCATGGCGCTCGACCACCTCGCCGGCGACCGCGCCCTCCACGTTGCCGCCGCTCTCGACCGCCAGATCGACGATCACCGAGCCCGGCCGCATCGAGGCGATCTGCGCATCCGAGATCAGGCGCGGCGCGGGCCGGCCCGGGATCAGCGCCGTGGTGATGACGATATCCTGCTTGGCGATGTGCGACGACACCAGCTCGGCCTGCGCCTTCTGGTAATCCTCCGACATCTCGGTGGCGTAGCCGCCCGAACCCTCGCCCTCGATGCCCTTCACATTCTCCACGAAGATCGGCTTGGCGCCGAGCGACTGGATCTGCTCCTTGGTGGCGGAGCGGACGTCGGTGGCGGACACCTGCGCGCCCAGCCGGCGCGCCGTGGCGATCGCCTGGAGGCCGGCGACGCCGACGCCCATCACGAACACGCGCGCGGCCGACACCGTGCCCGCCGCCGTCATCATCATCGGAAAGGCGCGGCCATACTCTCCGGCCGCGTCCAGCACCGCCTTGTAGCCCGACAAGTTCGACTGCGACGACAGGATGTCCATCGACTGCGCGCGGGTGATGCGCGGCATGAACTCCATCGCCAGCGCCTCGATCCCGGCAGCGGCATAGCCATCCACGCGGGCGCGATCACCGAAGGGATTGAGCCCCGCCGCCAGCCATGCCCCCGGCTTGGCACCGGACAGCGAATCGGGGTCCGGCCCCTGCACGCCGAAGATGATGTCCGCGCCCGCCAGCGTGGCGGCGCGATCGCCTACCGTGGCGCCGGCATCGCGATAGGCCTGATCGGCGATCGACGCGGTCTCGCCGGCGCCCGCCTCCACGGCCATCGTGGCGCCGAGGCCGATGAATTTCTTGACCGTCTCCGGCGTGGCAGAAACGCGACGCTCGCCCGGCGTCATCTCCTTGAGGACTGCGATCTTCACGGCCGGTCAGTTCGCGATCAGGAGGACGACGATGGCAGCGACGACGACCGAAACCGCCGTACCGACCTTCAGGAGCGTGATGAAGCCCGAGTAGGTGCCCTCGTGAGCCTTCAGCTCCATCTTGTTTCCGGCCATGTCCGATCCCCTCTTAACGCAATTATCGAGTCCTCTAGCCTCACCCCGGCAATGCCTCAAGTAGCGATGGCCGCATTTGTCCTATGTGATTTAATCGTGCTTTTACCGGCGGGGGCTAGAGAAGCTGTGCCGAAAGGGTACATTCGGGGGAATGATGGCACGCGACGTAACACGGACCTTGCTGCTGATCGATGCCGAGCCGGCGCAGGTCAGGCTCGTCGGCGCGATCGCCACACGGGCCGGCTGGCGCACGGTGACGGCCGGCGACGTCGAGGCGGCGCTCTCCCTGCTTGCGCGCAAGGGCGGGCGGATCGATGCGATGCTGCTCGATTCGACCGCGCCCGGCGGCGCGAAGCCCGAGATCGTCTCCGCCCTGCGCGATGCCGCGCCGGTGCTGCCGATCCTGCTGCTGGCCGCTTCTTCCGCGGTATCCGGCGTGGTGGAAGCGATGCGCGCGGGGGCGACCGACTATCTGGTCAAGCCGATCGCGGGGGACCGGCTGGTCGCCGCGCTGGATGCGGCGACGGACCGGCGGGCCAGCAGCGGCGAACTGCGCCCGCTCACCGAGAAGATCAGCCGCAGCCTCGCCTTCGACGAGATCGTCGGCTCCACCCCCGATTTCCGCTCCGCGCTGGCGATCGCCGCCAAGGCCGCGCGTGCCCGCGTGCCGTTGCTGATCGAGGGCGAGAGCGGCGTCGGCAAGGAGGTGATCGCCCGCGCGATCCATGCCGCCAGCCCCCGCGCGCGCAAGCCGCTGGTGGTGGTCGATTGCGCCGCCATCGCCGCCAATCTGATCGAATCCGAACTGTTCGGGCACGAGAAGGGCGCATTCACCGGCGCGTTCGATCGCTACGTGGGCAAGGTACAGGATGCCGACGGCGGCACCCTGCTGCTGGACGAGGTGGGCGCGCTGCCGGCCGATGCGCAGGTAAAGCTGCTGCGGCTGCTCGAATCCGGCGAGTATCAGGCGCTCGGCAGCCGCGCGACCCGGCAGGTGGACGTGCGCGTGATCGTGGCGACCAACCACGGCCTGCTGGAGGAGGTGACCGCCGGGCGCTTCCGCGAGGACCTGTATTATCGCATCGCGGTGGTGCAGGTCGCCATCCCCCCGCTGCGGCGGCGGCTGGCGGACGTGCCGGCGCTGGCCCGCCACCTGCTCGCGCGGATCGCGCAGCAGCCGGGGATGCGCAGTCTCGGCATCACCGACGAGGCGCTGCACGTGCTGATGGCCTATGGCTGGCCCGGCAACGTGCGCCAGTTGCAGACCGCGCTGTTCCGCGCCGCCATCCTGTGCGAGGGCGACGCGCTGACCGCCGTCGATTTCCCCCACATCGCCCGCCAGTCCCCCGGCACCGCCGAACGGGGCCGCGAGACGATGGCCACCGGGGCGGGCATCACCCTGTTCGAGCCGAACGGCCACATGCGCTCGCTGGAGGCGATCGAGGCGGACGTCATCCGCCTCGCCATCGGCCACTATCGCGGGCGCATGACGGAGGTGGCGCGCCGGCTCGGCATCGGTCGCTCCACACTCTACCGCAAGCTGGGCGAACTGGGCATCGACAACGCCGCCTGAGCCGCGCTGCCCGGGCCGGCACGCGCCGGCCGGGTGGCCCGGACTCAGAAGCGGTACGATGCCTCGGCGCCGAACTCCTGTGGGCGGCCGGGGGTGAAGCGATCGATGCCGAAGCCGCCGAAGTAGCCGGTACGGGCAAGCTGCGTCACCTTGTCGAACACGTTGGTGCCATACACCCCGATCCGCCACGCCCCGTCCACCTGCGGCTGGTAATCGAGCCGGAAGCCGACGAGCGCGTAGGCCGGCAGCCGGCACACGTAATCCGCGCCGGACTGGCAGGCGGGCTTTTTGCCCACGCCGCGCACGTCCACCGTCGGCGTCAGCCGGCCGTCCGCACCGACATGGAAATCGTAGGAGGCGGCCGCGCTGTAGGTGTATTTCGGCGCGGAGTTGACCGGCGTGTCCTTCGTCAGCGTCACCGCGTTGGGGCGGATATTGTCGTAGCCCTGGGTCAGGTACGACACGTTGCCGCGCAGCGTGAGGTCGGTCACCGGGCGCAGCACGAACTCGCCCTCGAACCCGGCCTCGTGCGCGGAAGCGGCGCTCTGCACCTGGCGGGTGGAGATGTTGCCGATCAGCACGTTCACCGTCGCCTGGATATCGGTATACTTCTGGTAGAAACCGGACAGGTTGATGACGGCGCGCCGGTCGAACAGGTCCAGCTTGATGCCGCCCTCATAGGACCACAGCTTCTCCGGATCGTAGGACGAAGGGAAGCGCCTGTCTGCCGGCTGCGACCCGAGCTGCTGGTTGAACCCGCCCGAGTTGTAGCCGTGCGCCGCCGAGACGTAGGTGAACACCTGATCGGACCAGCGATAGGAAAGCTGTGCCTTGGGATCGAAGCCGTCCCAATGGTCGCGCCCGGTGGCGGTGAACGGCGCGCCGCCGCAATTGGCGATACCGCCGAGGAAGTCCCCGGTGAAATAGCCGCACTGGGTGGGCACGCCGTTGGAGAGGAACGTGTTGGTGCGGCCGGCGAAGAAGACGTAGCTCTCGCCCTGCTTCTTGTCATAGGTGTAGCGCCCGCCGAGCGTCAGCTCCAGCTTCGGCGTGACCTTGTACGAGGCCTGCGCGAAGGCGGCATAGCTGCGGTACTTCAGCGAGGAATCGTAGACGTAGCCGAGCGGATCGATCCAGTCCGGGCCGGTATCCTGCAGGAAATCGGTCTTCTGGTTGAAGTAGAACAGCCCGGCGAGGAAAGTCAGGCGATCGTCCAGCACGGTGCCGCCGATCGTCAGCTCCTGCGTGAACTGGGTGCTGCGGGTATCGTCATATTCGGCATAGATGTCGTTCGGCGCATAGCTGACCGGCGTATAGAATTTCGCGTGCGAGCGGCGATAGGCGGTGACCGAGTGGAGCGCGATGTCGTCGCTCAGATCATAGCTGATCCGGCCGTTGAGCGTGGTGGCGTCGGTATCGTTGAACGGCCGCTTCCCGGCATAGCGCCCCAGCCCGGCGTCGCCGCCGCGCGCGCGGTCGGTGACGGCGGCGCTGGTCGGCGCGAGCAGGGTGGCGCCGCCATAGACGGTGTAATCCTTCCCCAGCACCGGGAAGGCGGTGCAGTAGGGCGTGGCGTGCAGCGCATCATAGTTGCGGATATAGCCGGCGGTGGGCAAGCACCCGACCGGGATGGTCGCGCCGCCATCGGTGCTGGAGCGGTTGTATTCGCCGAGCACATCGATCGTCAGCGGCCCGCGATCGACGCGAAACTGCAGCCGGCCGGACTGGTTGTTGATGTTGCCGCTGCGATCGTCGTCCAGCAGATGCTTGATATAGCCCTTCACGCTCTGCGTGCGGAAGCTGGCGCGCGCGGCGATGCCGTCGGACAGGGGCACGTTCAGCGCGCCTTCGGTATCGATCCGGTCGTAGCTGCCGCCCCGCACCTGCGCGTAGCCGCCGAAATCATCGGTCGGCCGCTGCGTGGTGAGCAGGATCGCACCCGCCGTGGTGTTCTTGCCGAACAGCGTCCCCTGCGGCCCCTTCAGCACCTGCAAGGAGGCGATGTCGTAGAAATAGAGGTCGTTGCCCTCCTGCCGGCTGACGTACATCTCATCGACGTAGAAGCCGGCCTTGGTGTCGGAGTTCACCTGGTTGAAGGTCTGGCCGATGCCGCGGATGGTGAAGCTGGTGCCGCCCGACAGCAGGGGCACGAGTTCGAGGTTGGAGACGGCACCGCGCAGATCCTGGAAGTTGCGGATGCTCTGCTGCACTAGGTTGTCGCCGGACAGCACCGTGGCGGATACCGGGGTGGTGAGCAGGCTCTCCTCCCGCCGGCGCGCGGTGACGGTGATCTCGCCGATCTCGCCGGCGGCGGTCGTATCGGCCGCCGCGACCTGCACGGGCGCCTGCGCCTCGGCCCGCGCCGCCGTCGCCGCACCGCCGAGCACCATCGCCATCACTGCGTGCGATACCGTAATCCGAACTGCTGCCATCATCGCCCCCATGGGCGCCGAACGGCACCCGATGAGACGGCCCCCCGCCGTCCTCGACGGTTTCTCTAGCAACATGGCAGAGATTGGGGAGACATGTTTTGTTGGCGTTGGCGAAGATCGCGTGTCGCGGCGGGACAAAGCCTTGAGGAGAAGCGGAGTCGGGCGGGTCGCGATACCCGGCTCCGCTTCCCGCCGCAGCCTAGCCCTGCCGACGATCCAGCCAATCGCGGCAAGACGAAGCTGACAGCTGACGCGACCAAACCATCACGCCGCAGGCTGTCGGATCAGCGGCACACCCGCACGCGACGGCCATGGCGCCATTCGGACCGGCAATGCGGCTGACGATAGGCATGGCCGCGGCCATAGGCGCGACCGTTCCGCCAGCCGCGGCGATCGCGGTTCCAGCGCCGGTCGTGCCGGTCGTGTCGTTCAAGGCGGCGGTGATCCGGGCCACGCTCGTAACGGGCTTCGTGCCAGCCGGCGACGGTGGGTGCCTGTGCCTGCGCCACGGTCGCCGTGCCGAAACTGGCGAGCAGCAGGCCGGCGGCAACGGCTAGTCCTGACAGCTTCATGTCTTTTCTCCCGACGCCCGGAATAGGGCATCCGATGGGGCTAGGCGCGCCGATGCCAATGGCGGCTGAACGCGTTCGTCAGCCGCCGTACAGCTTTGCCCCCGTCAGATCCGCAACGAGGCACGCGCGTAGTAGAAGCCGCCGCTCAGCCCGAACGGCGCGAAGTTGCCGTAACCGCCGGAGCCGTCGGCGGCGATCAGGCCGTTCTTCGCCGGGTAGCTGTCGAACAGGTTGTTCGCGCCGACCGACAGCGTCACCCGCTCGCTCAGATCATAGCCCACGTCGAGATCGGCGATCCACTTCGCGCCGAAGCGGCGGTCGCTGGCGGCGACGTTGCTCGATTCCACGTAGCTGCCGTAGCGCGTGGCGCGGGCCAGCACATGCAGGCGGTCGAGGCTCCAGTCGTTCGTCAGCACCACCTTGGTGCGGGGCGTGGCGGCGACGAGATCGCGCTGCGCCTGCCGGCCGAACAGCGTGACGTTGAGCGAGGCGAGCTGCGCCGGGTTGGCGATGACCTTGAGGATCGTCGTCTTGTTGTAGCTGTAGGCCGCATTCAGGCGGAAGGTGCCGAGGCTGCCGGTGCGCCACACATATTCGGCCACCGCATCCACCCCGCGCGTGCGCGTGTCGATCGCGTTGGTGAAGAACTGCGCGCTGTCCACCCCGGTCACGCCGTTGGCGCGCAGGATCGTGGCGACCGCGCCGCCGCCGTTGGCGCTGGTGCCGAGGAACTCGGTCTTCACGATGCGGTCGTCCACCCGGATCTGGTAGGCGTCCACCGTCAGCCGAACGCCACCGCGCTCGAAAGTGACGCCGGCGGTGTAGTTGAGCGACTTCTCCGGCGTCAGCGGCTTCGCCCCCAGCGCCAGCGCCGCCTGGCTGTCGACCGGCAGGAACTTGGACGTGGTGGAGGTGCGCGTGGCGCCGATCAGCGTGACGGTGTTCTGCGTGGTGGAAAAGGCGGTCTGCGCCAGCGAGGGCGCGCGGAAGCCGGTGTTGACGCCGCCGCGCAGCGCAAGGCCGGGCGCGATCTCGTAGCGGGTGGAGAACTTGCCGCTGACGGTATCGCCCGCGCTGTCGTCATAATGCTCCACCCGGCCCGCCACGCCGACGAACCACGGCGCGGTGATGCTGGTGGAAAGATCGACATAGGCCGCGAAATTGTTGCGCGTGATCGAGGAGGCATCGGCCGGCGACGTGCCGGTGAACGACACCAGCCCCGGCGAGGGCGAACGCCCGCCGTAGGCGAGGCCGAACGGCGTGCCATCGCGCGGGATCACGTAGCCGCCGTCGCGATAGCTGTCCGGCTCGCCCGCGATGTTGCGGAACCGCTCCCACCGATGCTCCAGCCCGACCGCGACGGCGAGCGGCTCGGCCAGGCCGATATCGTATTTGCGATCGAGATCGAGGTTGTTGACCCACAGGTCCTGGATCTGCTTGCCCATGAAGAAGCGCGTCTTGCTGGTCGGCCCGAGCGAGGGGTTGAGCGTATTGTCCGCCCCCAGCCGGACATGATCCTGCCCGTAGCCGGACGACAGGTCGAACCTCCAGTCGCCTAGATCGCCCTTCAGCCCCAGCGCGGACTGGAAATCCCATTCGCTGATCCGGCGATAGGCCTGGAAGCCGGCCGGATAGATCTGCGGCAGCGACGTGAGCCCCTGCGTGTTCACCGCCCCGCCGAAGCCGGTCTGCGCCGGAAAAACCGATCCCCGCGCATCGCGGATGTTGCGGTAGCTGAGCGTGGAGAAGCTGTAGAGTTGCACCCCCTCGCCCACCGGCAACGCGGCGTTGAGCGAGCCGTTGACGATCGTGTCGCGGTTGGAGCGACCATAGCCGCCGGCGATCAGGTGATCGACCGCCCCCTCGCGCGGATCGGGCGCGCCGTTCACCGGCAGGAAGATGCCGGGCACCGGCTCGCCCGAACTGCGCGCCCGATCGTGATATTTAGCCTCCAGCGCGAACCGCACGAAGCCGCCGTCGCCCAGCCGCGTGCCGTAGCCGATCTGCTGCTGGAGCAGCTCGCCGCCCTTTTCGTACAGCTGCCCGGCGGTGGTGCTCAGCTCGCCGCCTTCGGGCGCATCGTCGAGGATGATGTTGATGACGCCGGAGATCGCATCCGAGCCATATTGCGCGGCAGCGCCGTCGCGCAGCACCTCGATGCGGCCGACCGCGTTGGTGGGGATCAGGTCGATATCCACCGGGGTGGAGCCGCCGGACACGCGCGACAGATTGTTGATGAGCGAGGTGGTGTGGCGACGCTTGCCGTTGACCAGCACGAGCAGATAGTCGCCCGACAGCCCCCGGATCGAGATCGGCCGCACGCTGGCCGAGGTGCCGCCGCCGCCGAGCGCGGGCATGGTGAGCGAGGGCACGATGTTGCCGAGCACCTCCTTCAGCCCGGTGCGGCCGGTGGCCTTCAGCTCCTGCGGGCTGATGACGTCGATCGGCACCGGACTGTCCGCCACGGTGCGGCCGGTGCCGCCGCGCGCGCCGGTGACGACGATCGTTTCGGCATCCGCCGAGGCCGCGTCGGCCAGCGGGGCCTCGGCCAAGGCGGCGTGGAGCGGGGTAGCCAGCGCGCCGAGGGCGGCGCCAGCGAGGAGCAACGTCTTCATTTCGAGTCCCTTTGTCAGTCGAGCGCGGGCCACCGCTCCCCGGGTCGTTGCCCCGGCGGCCCTGCATGTGAGGTCGTGTCGTTGTTTCTCTCTGCTCGTCCTGAGCGGTCGACGATCAGTTCGCCGCCACCCGGTCGGCGGTCAGTGTGCGGTCGAAGGCGGCGGCGAGGTCGCGCTTTCCCTCCACCGCCCCGGCATTGCGGAAATCGTCCAGCACGCGCCGCTGATCCGCGATCACCGCGTCGTCGATCGGCACCGCGACGCGGCGGTTCTTCACTGCGTAGTCGCGGGCGATGTCGGCGGGCAGGCCGGTTTCCTTCGCCAGCACGGCGGCATAGGCATCGGGGTTGGCCCGCGCCCACGCCAGGCCCTTCGCCTCGCGCTTGAGGAAGTCGGCGAGCAGCGCGCGCTTGTCCGCGATCGCCGTATCGTTCGCCACCTCGAAACCGTAGCCGCTCACCAGATCATGCCCGTCGACGATGACGTGCGCGCCCTCCCTGAGCGCGGCCGGGAGGTAAGGCGTCCAGATCGCCCAGCCGTCGAGCGAGCCGGAACTGAACGCCGCCTTCGCGTCGCCGGGCGGCAGGAAGGCGAACTTCACGTAATCCGCCGGCAGCCCGGCGGCGACGAGCGCGCGGATCACCAGATAATGCCCGATCGAGCCGCGTGTCGTGGCGATCGTCCGGCCCTTCATGTCGGCCAGCGACCGGGCGGGCGAGGCGGCGGGCACGACCAGCGCCAGCGCCTCGCGCGGTCGTTCCCGCACGAACTGCGCGCCCACCGCCCTGATCCGGCTGCCGCTCTGGTAGGCGAACATGAACGGTGCATCGCCGACGAGGCCGACGTCCACCGCGCCGCCGCCGATCGCCTCCAGCAGATGCTGGGCGGCGGGAAACTCGGACCATTCCACGGTGTACGGCGCGCCCTCCAGCGCGCCGCTGGCGATCATCACCGCCTTGGTGCCGCCGCGCTGGCTGCCCACGCGGAGCACCGCGTCGCCGTCGGCATGCGGGCCGCACGCGGCCAGCGCCAGCAACGCCCCCAGCGCGAGCAACAGCCGCCTCATGCGACGGCCCGTTCGTCGTCGCGTTCGGCGTCGCGGCGGGCGACGCGCTCGCGCACCAGCGGCAGCAGCTCGCGCCCATAAGTGACCGCATCGCCGAGCGGATCGAAGCCGCGGATCAGGAAATGGTCGATGCCCAGATCGTAATAGTCGAGGAAGGCGTCGGCCACCTGCTCGGGCGTGCCGACCAGCCCGGTGGAATTGCCCTGCGCGCCGGCCACGGCGGCAAGGCCGGTCCACAACCGCGTATCGGCGCGGTAGCCGGCGGCGGCGGTCTGCAACAGCCGCTGCGCGCCGGCGTGCGGGGGCGTGTGATCCCTGGTCTGCGCGCCCGCCTGCTCGCGCAGGTCGCGCACGATCTCGACGATCTCGTCGGCGCGCTTCCACGCGGCTTCCTCGGTATCGGCGATGATCGGGCGCAGCGACAGCGAGAAGCCCGGCCGGCGGCCATAGCGCGCAGCGGACGCGCGGATGGTGGCGACCGCCTCGCGCACCTGCGCCTGCGTCTCGCCCCACAGCGCGTACACATCGGCATGGCGGCCCGCCACGTCGATCGCCTCGGGCGAGGAGCCGCCGAAGAATACCGGCAGGTTCTGCGGCTTCACCGCCGCGAAGCCCTGGCGGATGCGGTAGAAGTCACCGTCGTGGTCGAACGGCTTTTCCGCCGTCCATTCCTGCCGCAGCACCTTCAGATATTCGTCGGTGCGGGCGTAGCGTTGCGCCTTGTTACTGTCGTCGCCGTCCTTGGCCATCTCCTCGTCGGCGCCGCCGGTGATGATGTGGACGGCCACGCGCCCGCCCGAAAGCTGGTCCAGCGTGGCAAGCTGGCGCGCGGCCACGGTCGGCTGGGTGAAGCCGGGGCGGTGCGCGATCAGGAAGCCCAGCTTCGTGGTGAGCGCGGCGGCATGGGCGGCGACGATCTGGCTTTCGGGCGAGTTGGAACCGAACGGCACCAGCACGCGATCGAACCCGCCCTCCTCCTGCGCCTTGGCCGCCGCCTCCACATAGTCGCGATCAAGCGGGCGGAGCGTGCGCAGCGAGTGGATCTCGCTCTCGTTGTTGAAGCCGATGTAGCCGATGAACTTGACGGTCATGGTGTGTCTCCCGGAGGGCGGATCAGATGACGAAGAAGCCGTGGGTGCCGTCGCGTTCGAGCTGGGCGACGAGGCCGTATTCCCAGTCGAGATAGGCCTGCATGGCGGCGGCGGGATTGTCCGTGCCCTCATAGGGACGGCGGTAGCGACCCTCGCGCGAGCGGGGCGGGACGGCGTGGGGATCGCCCGTCTCGGTCGCGCCGGAGGGGGCGGCGAGGACGAGCACCTCCCACCCCAGTTGCGCCAGCCACGAGGCGGTCATCGCCGCGCGCGCGCCGGCCTGCCCGCCGGGGGCGGCATCGGCCAGTACGATCCGCGCGCCGCGCACCGGGACGAAGTGATCCGCCTCCTGCACCAGTTGCCCGCCCGGCGCAGACCGGAAGCCGGCGAGGTGGCCGGCGGCATATTCCTCGGGCGTGCGCACGTCGAAGCGGTAGAGCGTGCGGGCTTCGTCGGCGGCGAGATGCGCCAGTTCGGCCGCGTCGATGTGGCGCACCCCGGCGCGATAGGCGACGGCGCGGGCGCGGGCGCACGCCTCGTCGGCGGCGGTGCCGGGGACGTCGGGGAAGCGGCGGTCGCTGCCGTGGGCCAGCGTCTGCCCGGCCAGCGTCCACCCGATCGTGCCGTTGCGCAGCGCCACCACCCGGTTGGGCAACCCCGCGTTGATGAGCGACTGCGTGCCGATGATGCTGCGGGTGCGGCCGGCGCAGTTGACGATGATCGTGGTCGCCGGATCGGGCGCGATCGCCGGCGCGCGCAGTACCAGTTCGGCCCCCGGCACGCTGATGCCGCCGGGGATGCTCATCGTGGCGTGCTCGTCGAACCGGCGGGCATCGAGGATGGCGATGTCGGCCTTGGCGTCGATCAGCGCCTGCACTTCGGGCGCGGACAGCGAGGGGGTGTGGCGGTTGTGCTCGACCAGTTCGCCGAATGCCTTGGCGTAGCTGTTCACGTCCTCGAACAGCTCGTACCCGGCTACCCGCCAGCCGGCGAGGCCACCCGCCAGCAGGGTGACGCGCGTATAGCCGAGCCCGCGGAAGCGATCGGCGGCGGGGGCGGCCAGCCCCTCGCCGTCGTCATACAGCACGACGGCCACATCCTTGCGCGGCAGCCGGGCGGCGGCCTCGATGTCGATGCGGTCGGGCGGCAGCTGGCTGGCGAACAGCGGGTGGCCGGTAGCGAAGGCCGCCTCGTCGCGCACGTCGATCAGCGCGATCTCGTCCCGCGCGATCAGCGCGGCGCGGACGGCCTGCGGGGTGGTCGTGCCGACGTTCATGCGATCAGCGCCGGCAGATCGGCATAGCCAGAGACGAACGGTTTTTCCCGCCCGCTGCGATCGTAGGTCGCGCGGTTCACCGTGCCGATATCCGCGCCATAGACGTGGATGCTGACCGAAACCCGCGCATCATAGGCGTTGGCGACGCGGTGGATGTCGCCGACCGCGGGGGAGAAGGCCTCCACCTCGCCGGTATCGAGCACGCGCATCGGCCCCTGCGGGCGGATCGCGCCTTCCTCGTCACGTACGAAACTCTCGACCAGTTCGGCGCCGCGCAACACGCCGACCAGCCCCCACACGCGATGATCGTGGACCGGCGTCGATTGCCCAGGCCCCCATACGAAGCTGACGACGGAGAACCGCCCGGCCGGATCGCGATGCAGCAGATATTGGCGGTAGCGGTCGGGGTCCGGTACGGCATAGGCGGGCGGCAACCAGTCGTCCTCGCGCACGAGGCGGGCGAGCAGGTGCCCTGCCCTTTCGAGGATCTCGCCCTCGTCACGCGGGCTGGCGAGGATGCCCCCCACGGCATCGACGAAATCCTCGAAGCGGGCGATGTCCACGGCGGCGGGGCGGATGGCGGACTGCGCGTTCATTCCGCCGCCTCCGCCAGCGGCTGGCCGCCGGCGACGGTATCCGCATAGCTGCCCGACTGTGTCGCCACGCCCAGCGCGCCGAGCAGGCGGCGGCGCAGATCGCGCACGCTGGCGGTACGGCTGCCGCGTTCGGCAACGATCCGCTCCTCGAACAGGATGCGGCCCTTGTCGAGCACGACGACGCGATCGGCCAGCGCGATCGCCTCGTCCACGTCGTGCGTCACGATCAGCACCGACGGGCGATGGGCGCGCCACAGGTTGAGCACCAGTTCGTGCATCCTGAGCCGGGTGAGCGCGTCGAGCGCCGCGAACGGCTCGTCCAGCAACATCAGCTGCGGCTCGCGCACCAGCGCGCGGGCCAGCGCGGTGCGCTGCGCCTCCCCGCCCGAGAGCGTGAGCGGCCACGCATCGAGCCGGTGCGACAGGCCGACCTCGGCCAGCGCCGCCTCGGCACGGGCGCGCGCGGTGCGGCCGGGCAGGCCGAGCGCGACGTTCTTCCACACCCGTTTCCACGGCAGCAGGCGGGCATCCTGAAACACCACGGCGCGCGCGCTGGGGATCGTCACCGCCTGCCCGTCGGCCCGGTCCAGCCCGGCCAGCGTGCGCAGCAGCGTCGTCTTGCCGCTGCCCGAATGGCCGAGCAGCGCGACGAATTCGCCGGCGGCGATATCCAGATCCAGGTCGTCGAGGATCAGGTTGGGGCCGAAGCGACGGCTGAATCCGCGCAGCCGGACGACGGGGGCAGGCTGGGCGATACCGGGGAAATAAGCGACGGACATGGGATCAGGCCTCCACCAGCTTGGGGCGCCACGCGAGCGCGCGGTCTTCGACGGTGCGGATCAGGGTGTCGGCGGCGAGGCCGAGCAGCGCGTAGACCATCAGGCAGACGACGATGATGTCGGTCCGCATGAAATCGCGCGCGTTGTTGACGAGGAAGCCGAGGCCGGCGCTGGCGTTGATCTGCTCGGCGATCACCAGCATCACGATCGAGATGGTGAGCGCATAGCGCAGCCCCACCAGCAGCGAGGGCAGCGCACCGGGGAGGATGACGTGGACGATCAGCTGGCGCTGGTCGAGGCCGAAGCTGCGCGCGGCATCCACCAGCCGTCGATCCACACCCCGGATGCCGTTGTAGAGATTGAGATAGACCGGGAACAGCGTGGCGAAGGCGATCAGCGCCACCTTGGGCGTCTCGCCGATGCCGAACCACACGATGAACAGCGGCGCCAGCGCGACCACCGGGATGGTCCGCTTGATCTGCATCAGCGGATCGATCAGCGCGTCGCCGCGGCGCGACAGCCGGGCGAGGATACCGAGAACGACGCCGAGCGACACGCCGATGCCGAGGCCCAGCGCCACCCGCCAGAAAGAGACGAGCAGGTTGGCCGGCAGTTCGCCCGACCGGATCATCTGCAGCATCGTGACGAGCACGGTGGAGGGCGCCGCCAGCGTATGCGCCGGGATCAGGCCGGTGCGCGAGGCCAGTTCCCAGGCGAGGAGGAACAGGACGGGGGACAGCCAGCGCGAACGCAGCGGCGACAGGAGGGTGGATCGGGCTCTGGTCATGCCGGCGTTCGACCAGCTTAACTCTACTGTTTCAATAGAGTTTAGCTTGCCCCGGCTATGAGGAAATCTTGATGCAGTGCGCAAATGCCCGGAAACCGCGATATTCCCACTTCCGTCAGGGCCGGCGCAGAAAGGCTTTAGGGCCACGAAGATCGGCTGTCCGCACCCCGCCCCGCGGCGGAAATGTCACGACACAAAAGTGACGTGGTGGTGTAACCGGGCCGTCTCCCACCCTGTCTAGCGCCACCCGCAACGGCCGATCCGGCCGACACGGGGGCGCACACACATGATCTTCACCACGGCTCGACCGGCCTTCCTGCTCGCCGGCGTCGCGCTGGCCGCGCTCGTGGCGACCGGCCCGGCCCGGGCGGCCGACACCGCGCCGGCGATCGACACCGCGGCCGATGTCGGCACGGGCGACGCGGCGGGCAGCGACACGATCGTGGTGACCGGGCGCACCACCCGCTCGGTCACGCAGGTGACGGCGCTGGACATCCAGAAAGTGCTGCCCGGCGTCAGCCCGCTCAAGGCGATCCAGACGCTGCCGGGCGTCACCTTCCTCACCGCCGATCCGTGGGGCAACAACGAGCAGAACATCTCGCTGTTCGTCCACGGCTTCAACGCGCAGCAGCTGGGCTACACGCTGGACGGCGTGCCGCTGGGCGACCAGACCTACGGGAACTACAACGGCCTGTCGCCGCAGCGGGCGATAATCTCAGAAAACGTCGGCCGGGTCACGCTGGCTTCCGGCGCGGGCGATCTTGGCACCGCCTCCACCAGCAATCTCGGCGGCACGATCGACACCTTTTCCAGCGACCCCACCGCCGACATGCGGGTGAACGTGCAGCAGACGGTGGGCAGCCACGACGCGCTGCGCACCTTCGGCCGGATCGACAGCGGCACCTTCGGCAATGGCAACTCGCTCTATGTGTCGGGCGTGCGGCAGAAGGCGCGGGCGTGGGATTTCCGCGGCAAGCAGGGCGGCTATCAGGCCAACGCCAAGTTCGTGCACGAGGACGCCACCGGCACGCTGACGCTGTACGGCGCCTATTCGGACAAGACCGAGCCGAACGAGGACGCCACCGTCATCACCGTGGCGAACCGCGCGACGGCGCCCTATACCCGCCCGTTCTTCTATCCCGATTTCGCCGCCGCGCGGGATCATCTGGCATCGGGCGCCTACAAGGCCGCCGGATCGAACTATCGCAATTATTACAGCGATGCGCAGCGGACCGACTATCTGGCCTATGCGAAATACGACTGGGCCGTGAGCGACAAGGTTCGCTGGAGCAACCAGACCTATTATCATCACAACGACGGCGTGGGCGTGGTGGCCGGGCCGATCGACGTGGCGGGCCTGCCGCAATTGTTCTCCTTCTACTTCCCCGCCACCGGCTCGCCCACCAGCGCGGCCAACCTCGCCCGGCTGACGACGCGGTTCGGCGGATCGGGCTTCGCCACCCGCACCACCGAATATCGCATCGATCGCGGCGGGCTGATCTCGCGCCTGCAGGTGGAGCTTGGCGATCACAAGGTGGAGCTGGGCGGCTGGTACGAACGGCAGAGCTCGTCCGCCTACCGCCGCTGGTACGCGCTGGACGTGAACGCGCCCTCCAGCCCCTACACCCGCCCGCGCGACGAGGCAGAGCCGCTCATCACCCAATATGGCAGCCAGGTGCGGGTGAACGAATATCAGGCGCACATTCAGGACAGCTGGCGCGTGGTGCCCTCGCTCACCGTGCTGGGCGGGGTGAAGGCCACGATCCAGAGCGCGACGCAGCGCGTGCCGGTGCAGCCGATCCCCGGATCGTTCACCGGATCGACCGCGCTGCCGGAAGGGCGGATCACCACCAAACGCTTCTTCCTGCCGCAGATCGGCGCGCTGTGGGACGTGACCGGCGACGAGCAGATCTTCGTCAACGCGCAGAAGAACATCCGCCAGTTCCAGACGAGCGCGGCCGCCGGCCTTTCTCCCTTCGCACTCGGCAGCCAGGCCGCGTTCGAGCTGTTCCGCGATCAGGTGAAGCCGGAGACGAGCTGGACCTACGAAGCGGGCCTGCGGACCAGCCGGACCTTCTCGTTCGGGCCGATCACCGGCTTTCAGGGGCAGGTGAGCTATTACCACGTCGATTTCAGCAACCGCCTGCTGGGCATCAGCCCCAACCCGGCGATCAACGCGATCGTCAGCGGGGCGGCGATCTTGCAGAACGTGGGCAGCGTGCGGACGGACGGCGTGGACATCGCCGGCACGCTGCGGTTCGGCCCGCACTTCTCTCTGTACAACGCGCTGTCGTACAATAATTCCACCTTCCGCGACGACTATACCTCGGGGGTCACGATCGTGCGGACCGCCGGCAAGAACGTGCCGGGATCGCCCAAGTGGTTGAACAAGACGGTGGCGACCGCCAACGTCGGCATCTTCGACGCGCAGCTGATCGGCGACTATCTTGGTCGCCGCTTCGCCACCTTCACCAACGATCTGTCGGTGCGCGGCTATTATACGGTGTCGGCGCGGCTGGCGGCGCGGGTGCCGCTAGGCGAGAACGGCTTCGTCAAGGACGCGACGGTAAGCGTGAACGTGACGAACCTGACCGACAAGAAGGGCACCTCGACGCTCAGCATCGGCGCCGCCTCGGGTACGTTCAACGCCTTCCCGCTGGCGCCGCGACAGGTGTTCGGCACCGTGAGCCTGGTGTTCTGATGACGACGCGCAGGCAGGCGCTCGTCGGCGCGGGGGCGGCCTTGCTCGCCCCCGCGCTTGTCCGCGCGGCGGGGGTGGAGCCGAGGCCGAAGCCGCTTGTGTTCGCGCATCGCGGCGCATCGGCGTTGCGTCCGGAACATACGCTGGCCGCCTATGCCAAGGCGATCGCCGACGGCGCCGACTATATCGAGCCGGATCTGGTGGCGACGAAGGACGGCGTTCTCGTCGCCCGTCACGAGAACGACATCACCGGAACCACCGATGTCGCCCGAAGGCCCGACTTCGCCGCCCGCCGCACGCGCAAGACGATCGACGGCGAGGCGTTGACCGGCTGGTTCACCGAGGACTTCACGCTCGCCGAACTGAAGACGCTGCGCGCGGTGGAGCGGCTGGGCGCGGTACGGCCGGAGAGTGCGCGCTACGACGGGCAGTTCCAGATCGTCAGCTTCGACGAGATCGTCGACTTCGTCGCGGCCGAGGCGGCGGCGCGCGGGCGGACGATCGGGCTGGTGCCGGAACTGAAGCACTCGACCTATTTCGCCGGGATCGGCCTGCCGCTGGAGGACCGTTTCGTCGCGATGCTCGCCGCGCACGACTACACCCGACGCGCGCCGGTGGAGGTGCAGTCGTTCGAGGTCGCCCCGTTACGCGCGTTGCGCCGCCGGATCGGACGGCCGGGCAACGTGCGGCTGATGCAACTGATCGGCGATCCCGCGATGCGCCCGGCGGATGGCGGCGCCGCCAGCTACGGTGCGATGACCACGCCTGCCGGGCTGCGCGGGATCGCGACCTATGCCGATGTCGTCGCCCCAGCGACGCGCGGCGTGATCCCGCTCGGGCCGGACGGGCGGCTGGCGGCCCCCACCCATCTTGTCGCCGACGCCCATGCCGCCGGGCTGCTGGTGCGGGTGTGGACGTTCCGCCCCGAGAACCGCTTCCTGGCCGCCGACTTCCACGACGGGGCGGGCGAGAACGCGCGCAACCCGGCCGGCTCGATCGCCGAGATCCGCCGCTATCTGGCGACCGGCCTCGACGGTTTCTTCACCGACGACCCCGCGCTCGGCCGGGCGGCGGTGGACGGGGCCTGACCCGACGCGCATGCGGCGGTGACAGGCCGGCGCCGCCACGCTATTGATCCATGCTAGTCGCCCGGCTGACGGGACCGCCTGCCGGGCACCGGCGTTGATGCGGCGAGACAGATCGGGAGCCGCACAATGTCCGCCGAAATCGAGACCGAACTGAAGCTGTCCGCCACGCCGGAGGCGATCGCGACGCTGCTGGCGGACGCGACCGCCTTCGGCGACGGCGCGACGAAGACGAGGCAGGTCTCGACCTATTTCGACACCGACGCGCTGGCGCTGCACGAGGCCGGACTGTCGCTGCGGGTGCGCCGCATCGGCGACCGGCGGGTGCAGACCGTGAAGGCGGAAAGCGCCACCGCCGCCAGCCTGTTCGCCCGCGAGGAAGCCGAGCGCGACGTGACCGGCGACGAACCGGAACTGGGCAGCGGCACGATCCCGCTCGCCCCCGCCGAGGGCCGCTGGCCGATGCCGGTCGCGCCGGTGTTCGCGACCGAGATCGAGCGCACCAAGATCGTCCACGCAACCGACGGCAGCCGCATCGAGCTGGTCGCCGACAGCGGCCGGGTGGTGGCGGGCGGGCGCGAGGAGGCGATCAGCGAGATCGAGCTGGAACTGCTCGACGGCGATCGCCGCGCGCTGTTCGCCCTCGCCCGCCGGCTGGCGAAGCTGGCGCCGCTGCGGCTGGGCGTGCGCAGCAAATCCGAACGCGGTTACGGCCTGCTGGCGGACCGGCGCGGTAAATCGGACAAGGCGGAGCCGGTGCGGCTGGGTGACGACATGGACGCCGCCACCGCGTTCGAGGCGATCGCCGGCGCGTGCTTGCGCCATTTCCGGCTGAACGAGGACCGCCTGCTCGATACCGGCCGGGCCGAGCCGCTGCATCAGGCGCGGGTGGCGCTGCGGCGCCTGCGATCCGCCCTGACCATCTTCGGCGACATGCTCGCCGGCCCGGAGCGGGACCGGCTGCGCGACGAGCTGCGCTGGATCTCCTCGCTGCTCGGCGAGGTGCGCAACATCGACGTGCTGATCCCGCAGATCGACCATGCCCCGACCGTGACGCTGCTCGACGAGGCGCGCGTGCGGGCGCTGGCCGAGGTGCGGGACGCGCTCGAGTCCACCCGGATGCGCACGCTGATCCTCGACCTGCTCGAATGGATCACCGTGGGCGAATGGCGCGACGACGAGGATCGCGCGGCTCTGCGCGAGACGCCCGCGCGGATCTACGCGCACGATGTGCTCGACGGTCTGCGCCGGCGGCTGAAACGACGCGGCCGCCAGCTCGGCAAGCAGACCGAGGAGCAGCGTCACGCCGTCCGCATCACCGGCAAGAAGCTGCGTTATGCCGGCGAGTTCTTCGCCAGCCTGTTCCCCGGCAAGAAGGCCGCGCGGCGTCGCGACGGCTTCCTCGGCGCGATCGAGGAGTTGCAGACGGCGCTGGGCGAACTGAACGATCTGGCCAGCGGGCGCGAACTGCTCGCCCGGCTCGGCATCGCCGATGGCGAGACGCTGCTGCGCGAGGGCAAGCGCAAGGAAACGAAGAAGCTGCTCGCCGATGCCGAGGCCGCCTATGACGCGATCGTCGACGGCAAGCGTTTCTGGCGATGAGGGCATCCGCATGGCGGTGATCGCGATCTACAGCATGAAAGGCGGCGTGGGGAAAACCACGCTGGCGGTGAACCTGGCCTGGGCCTCGGCCGCACTCTCCAGGCGGCGGACGTTGCTGTGGGATCTCGACGCGCAGGCCGCCTCCAGCTTCATCCTCGCCGATGGCCGACGCGCGCGGGACGAGGCGCGCGCCGTGCTGGAACGCGACGTGGCGCCCGCCGACGTGATCGTGCCGAGCGCCATCCCGTTGCTGGACGTGCTGCCGGCCGATGCCTCGCTGCGGGCGCTGGACAGCGTGTTCGACGGGATCGACCGCAAGAAGCGGCTGATGAAGCTGGCCGGCGATCTGGCGCGGCATTACGATCATGTGATCCTCGATTGCCCGCCGGGCCTGGGCACCGCGAGCGAACAGGTGATCCGGGGCGCGGACCTGATCCTGCTGCCGATGATCCCGTCGCTGCTCTCGCGCCGCGCCTATGCCGAGGTGCGCGATCACCTCGACCGGCATCACAAGGGCGGACCGCCGATCTTCCCGGTGTTCAACCTCGTCGATCGCCGCCGCTCCGCCCATCGCACGGCGATGGAGGCGGATCCGGGCTGCCCGGCGATCCCGATGGCGAGCGCGGTGGAAGAGATGGCCGAACGCCGCGCCCCCCTTGGCGTCTATGCGCCGCGATCCCCGGCGGCGCTGGCGGTGGCGAAGCTGTGGACGGCGATCGAGCGGAAGCTGGCCTGACGCGCTTCCCTGGCGCGTTTCAATCCGACGCGCGCTCGATATCGGCGCCGACGCCCGAGAGCTTTTCCTCAAGCCGCTCATAGCCGCGATCGAGGTGATAGACGCGGTGGACCTGAGTCTCCCCCTGCGCGGCCAGCCCGGCGAGGACGAGACTCATCGAGGCGCGCAGATCGGTCGCCATCACTTCGGCGCCGACGAGCTCACCGACGCCGCGCACCACAGCCGTGCGGCCACGCACCTGCACGTCGGCGCCCATGCGGATCAGCTCGGGCACGTGCATGTAGCGATTCTCGAAGATCGTCTCGGTGAACACGCTGGCACCATCCGCCAGCGCGACCATCGCCATGAACTGTGCCTGCATGTCGGTGGGAAAGGCCGGGAACGGTGCGGTGGCGAGCGTGAGCGGGCGCAGCCGCCTGTCCGCCGCGATGCGGATGCCGGTCTCGCTGACGGTCACCGAGACGCCCGCTTCCGTCAGACCGGCGAGGATCGCGGTCATGTCGTCGGCCCGCGCCCCGGCCAGTTCGATCTCGCCGCCGGTGATCGCGGCGGCGCAGGCATAGCTGCCGGCCTCGATCCGGTCGGGCATCACCGCATAGGTGGCGCCGTGCAGCCGGTCGCGGCCGTGCACGACGAGCCGCTCCGTGCCGATACCGTCGATCGCCGCGCCCATCGCGACGAGGCACTGGGCCAGGTCGGCGATCTCCGGCTCGCGCGCGGCATTGTCGATGATCGTCTCGCCCCGGGCCAGCACCGCCGCCATCAGCGCATTCTCGGTCGCGCCGACGGAAACCACCGGAAAAACGATCCGCCCGCCCTTTAGGCCACCATCCGGGGCGATCGCGCGGACATAGCCGGCGGCGACCTCGATCCGCGCACCGAGCGCCTCCAGTGCCTTCAGGTGAAGATCGATCGGGCGATTGCCGATCGCGCAGCCGCCGGGCAGCGACACCGTCGCCTCACCGGCCCGCGCCACGAGCGGGCCGAGGACGAGGATGGAGGCGCGCATCTTGCGGACGATATCATAGGGCGCGACGGTGGAGGCGATCCGCTCCGCATCCAGCGTCATCTCGCGGGCGAAATCCTCGCCGGGCGCGCGCTTCACCGTCGTGGAGACGCCAAGCTCATTGAGCAGGTGGCCGAAGCTGTCGACATCGGCGAGGCGCGGCAGATTGCCGAGCGTCAGCGCCCCGTCCGTGAGCAGGGCGCAGGGCAGCAGCGTGAGTGCCGCGTTCTTCGCGCCGGAGATGGGGAGGCGGCCGGAGAGGCGCTTGCCGCCCCTGATGATGATCTTGTCCATTGGCAGCCGCTTCTATCGGCTCCACGCCAGCGCGCAACCCACGCCGGGTCCGGCCTCAGGCCTTCTCCAGCGTGCATTGCAGCGGATGCTGGTTCTGCCGGGCGAAATCGGTCACCTGCCCCACCTTGGTTTCGGCCACCTCGTAGCTGAACACGCCGCACACGCCGACGCCTTTCTGGTGGACATGCAGCATCACCCGCGTGGCATCCTCGATGCTCATGCGGAAGAACCGCTGGAGGCACAGGACGACGAACTCCATCGGGGTGTAGTCGTCATTGAGCATCAGCACCTTGTAGGGCTGCGGCTTCTTGGTCTTGGTACGCGTGCGGGTGGCGACGCCGAGGCCGTTCTGACCATCGTCGGCGTCCTTGCGCCCCGCCATCGCAATCTCGGGATAGGCCGCGGCCATCGTGCTGCTCGTCTCCTGGAGGTTCGGGGAGAATATGGCATCCGGGCGGCCAACGGCAAGGTCCGACGCAAACGGCCGCCCCCTTTCGGAGGCGGCCGCCGGTCGTCTGGCTTGACGGGCACCCATCGGGGCGCCCGTCAGATAATCAGAGCGCGGGAACCTTGAGCTTCTCGGCGGCAACCGCATAACGGTTGGAGAGCGGCTGCGCGACTTCGCCGGCCAGCTTGACGAAGGCTTCGCTCAGCTTGGAGGCTTCGGCGACGGCGGCGTCGAACGAGGACTTGGCGAACTCGCTCTGAAGCTGGAACAGCTCGGTCGGGCTCTTCACGCCGGCGAGGCTCTTGAACAGCGCAGTCGTGCTCTCGAAGTTCTTCTTGCTGAACTCGGTCGCTTCCTGAACGAGGCTCTCGGCGCCCTTGGCGACGATCTTGCTCGACGCGACGATCGCCTCGACGTTGCCCTTGGTCAGCTCGGTCATCTCTTCGCTGAACTTCGCGCCCTTCTCCATCGCGCTCTTCGCACGATCGTTCATGCCACCGAATGCGGCCTGGACCTTCTCGGCGGCGGCGGCGGGATTGGTGGCGGCGTCGAACGAGGTAGCCATGTTGAATATTCCTCTTGTGAAAGCCGGGGTCGGCACGGGCGCCGCGACCGGAACGGGTTTTGACGGAGCAACGGTATCGGACTTTGCGGAGGCGACTGCGACCGGCTCCGGCTGTGGCGCGGCAACCCGTTCGGGCACCACGGGCACGTCTGCCACGGCGGGAGCCGGGGCGGGCGTGGGTTCGACGGCGGGCAGCGCCGACGGCTCGACCGGCACGGATGTGTCGGCGGATTTGATCTCGATCGCGGTGACCGACGGTGGCGTCGGCAACGGCCGCGCCTTTTCAGGCGGCTTGGCGGCGGGCCGCATCTTCATCAGCGGCGCCGCGGGTACAGACTTGGCAGCCGGTACGATCGCCGGCTTGTTCGCGGGCTTGGCGGTTTTGCTTCCGCCCTTGCCATCTTTCGGCTCGTTCATGTCAGCCCTCATCCGATGTTGCGTTGCACAATAATCGAGCCGACCGATCGTGGCAAGTCTGTTGTGCGTCGCAACATCGGGGCCGTGCTCAGTATGTCCCGCCTAAGGCACGGTTCATCGTGACCTTACGTAACGGCCGGGCGCATCCTCAATGATCGCACGATTACCGCCGCCGGGGATTCGCGCTTCGGCAACATCGACCTTCGTCGGGGACAGTCCGTCGATCCACTCGATCCAGTCCGGCCACCAGCTTCCCTTGTGCTCGACCGCACCGGCGACAAACTCTTCAAGTGAATCCACCTTCGAGTCGTTCCGCCAATATTGATACTTCTTGCTCGACGGCGGGTTCACCACCCCGGCGATATGGCCGGACCCGGCGAGCACGAAGCGGTTCGGGCCCCTGAAATGCTCGGTCATCTTCCACACGCTTTCCGCAGGCGCGATATGATCCTCGCGGCCGGCCTGGATGTAGGAGGGGGTCTCGACCAGGGTGAGATCGATCGGCGTGCCGTTGATCGAGATCGCGCCCGGCTTGACCAGCTTGTTGTCGCGGTAGAGATCCTTGAGATACGCCTTGTGCCATTTCAGCGGCAGGTTCGTCGTGTCACTGTTCCAGTGAAGCATGTCGAACGGCGGATAATCCTGCCCGAGCAGATAGTTGTTGACGACGTAGTTCCAGATCAGGTCACGCCCGCGCAGCAGGTTGAAGGTCATCGCCATGTAGCGGCCGTCGAGGTAGCCGCTGTCGCCGGCGACGTGATCGATCATCTTCATCTGCTCGTCGTCGATGAACACCGACAGTTCACCGGCGCGGCTGAAATCGACCTGCGCCGTGAAGAAGGTGGCGCTGGCCACCCGGTCCGCCTCCCCGCGCGCCGCCAGATAGGCGAGCAACGCGGCGAGGTTGGTGCCCGCCACGCAATAGCCGATCGTGTGGACCGATTCGACGGCCAGCAGGTCGCGCACCGTGTCGATCGCATCCAGCTGGCCGCGCAGGACATAGTCCTCCATCGTCGTCTCGATCATGCTCGCATCGGCCGATTTCCACGAGACGATGAACACCGTCAGCCCCTGTTCCACCGCCCAGCGAATGAAGCTCTTCTGCGGGTTGAGGTCGAGGATGTAGAAGCGGTTGATCCACGGCGGGAAGATCACGAGCGGGGTGGCCAGCACCTTCCCCGTGGTCGGCGTGTACTGGATCAGCTGGTACAGCGCGGTTTCGTGGATCACCTTGCCGGGCGTGGCGGCCACGTTGCGGCCGACCTCGAAGTCGCTCGAATCGGTCTGCGTCAGCTGCCCCTTCTTCAGGTCGGCAAGCATGTGCTCCAGCCCCTTGAGCAGGTTGGCGCCGCGCGTCTCGATCGTCTTTTCGAGCACCTGAGGGTTGGTGGCGAAGAAATTCGACGGGCTCATCGCCTCGGTGAAGGCCCGCGTGGCGAAGCGAAGCTGTTCGCGCTGACGATCGTCCACCCCCGCGAGTACATCGACGCTGCCCAGCATGTGATCGGAGACGAGGAGGTAGCTTTGCCGGATCATGTCGAACACCGGCGAGTCGCGCCACTGCGCGGCGGAGAAGCGGCGATCCTTGTCGGCCGCCGTCACCAGCGGATGCTCCTGCGCGCCGGGCTTGGCGAAGCGTTGCCACAAGGCGACGCCATCCTGCCAGAAGTTCGCCTGCATCCGCGCCATGCCCGTCGCGTCGAACAGACCGGGCAGGTCGGCGCCGGGCGCCCTGCCCGCCTCCGCCTTCATCGTCACCTCGCTCAGCGTTTCGAGCATCAATTGCTGCGCGCGGCCGATCATCCCGGTCCAGTGCTGGAAATCCTCGAGCGAGGGTGCCGCCGCCGTGCCGCCCGCGGCTGCCTGACCGGCGCCGTCGGTCGTGCCGGGTGTCTGTGTCATCCTCTGTCCCCTCCGGTGCTTGGCCGCTGACAATCATCCGGCCCCGGACTATAGCAGCGGCTGGCCGCGATCATGGGCGATACTCGCCACGCCGCCAAGTGAAACGACTGAGGAACGTCATGTCCGAGGATTTCTACCGCATCAAGCGCCTGCCCCCCTATGTCATCGCGGAAGTCAACGCGCTGCGGGCATCGGCGCGAGCGCGTGGAGAGGACATCATCGACCTCGGCATGGGCAACCCGGACCTGCCGCCGCCCCAGCATGTCATCGACAAGCTTTGCGAGGTCGCGCAGAAACCGAGCGCACACGGCTATTCCGCGTCGAAGGGCATTCCCGGACTACGCCGGGCACAGGCCAATTACTATGGCACCCGCTTCGGCGTCGATGTCGATCCCGACCACGAGGTCGTGGTCACGCTCGGCTCGAAGGAGGGACTGGCCAATCTGGCGCAGGCGATCACCGCGCCGGGCGACGTGGTGCTGGCGCCCAACCCGTCGTACCCGATCCACACCTTCGGTTTCATTATTGCGGGGGCCACGATCCGCTCCGTGCCGGTGACGCCGGACGAGCATTATTGGGAATCGCTCGATCGCGCGATGAAGTTCACCGTGCCGAAGCCTTCGGTGCTGGTGGTCGGCTACCCGTCCAACCCCACCGCCGAGGTGGTCGATCTGGCGTTCTACGAGCGGCTCGTGGCGTGGGCCAAGGAGCACAAGATCTGGGTGCTGTCCGATCTCGCTTATTCCGAGCTGTACTACGACGACAAGCCGACCCCCTCGATCCTGCAGGTGCCGGGGGCCAAGGACGTGGCGGTGGAGTTCACCAGCATCTCCAAGACGTACAGCATGGCCGGCTGGCGGATCGGCTTCGCGGTGGGCAACCGCACGCTGATCGAGGCGCTGACGCGGGTGAAGAGCTATCTGGATTACGGCGCCTTCACGCCGATCCAGGCGGCGGCGGTGGCGGCGATCAACGGTCCGCAGGATATCGTCGAGAAGAACCGCCAGCTCTACAAGCGGCGTCGCGACGTGATGGTGGAAAGCTTCGCCCGCGCCGGGTGGGAAATCCCCTCGCCCCGCGCCTCGATGTTCGCCTGGGCGCCGCTGCCGCCGGCGCTGGCGCATCTGGGCAGCCTGGAGTTCTCCAAGCAGCTGCTCACCCATGCCGGCGTCGCTGTGGCGCCGGGGGTCGGCTATGGCGAGGACGGCGAGGGTTTCGTCCGTATCGCCATGGTGGAGAACGAGCAGCGGCTGCGGCAGGCAGCCCGCAACGTGAAGCGTTATCTGCAGAGCATGGGCGTCAACACGCCGGCCAAGGGCGCGGCCTGACCGGAGGCGGGCGCGGGGCGCGAGGGGCGGGCCCGCCCCGACGGTTGGCCCCCCCCCTCCCTTTTACAAATATCCCAGGCCCCCAGAAAACTCCCGCGCACGCATGTGGCCTTCTTCTTGTTAAAAAAAAAA